>JASBTS010000142.1 GCA_030148305.1 Allomuricauda sp.
AAAAAGAGCCTGATCGATCAGGCTCTTTTTTATTTGTCGGACCAAATGGCAAGCTCATTGCCCGAAGGATCTGTAAAATGGAACCTTCTGCCTCCAGGAAACGAAAAGATTTCCTGAACAATGGTACCACCTGATTGTACTACTTTTTCTTGAATTTCCTCTAAGTTTTCATGGTATAGGATTACCAATACCCCGTTAATGATAGTTTCGTCCGATTGTGCAAAACCACCTTCAAGACCACTATTGGAAAAGGCTACATATTCAGGGCCGTAATCGGTAAAAGTCCAACCAAATGCCTGGCCATAAAATTCTTTGATCTTACCAAGATCCTTGCCATGGAATTCAATATAGTTAATCCGGTTGTTTTCCATCTTATTGTGGATTAGGTTCTTTTTTCTTCTTCGACTTTTTGTAAAAAGGAATCAGATAGCTGATGGAATAATTGTAGTTGACCCCAAAATTACTGCCGTCGGTTACCTTGTTGAATCCAGGAATCCAGAGATTTGGAAAATTTTCATCTTCTTTATTGGTAACCAAAAAACCGAGTCGGGCACTCATCCCAACATAAATATTGGCAAAAAGTTCCGCTTTGATTCCCAACACCAACTCCAACCAAGAGGCTGTTAGTCCTGAAAATTCACGTCCGGGTTCAGCCCCTGCCAAGAATTCTTGATTGTAATACTGATTGCTGTCAAAAATAGTATAATCGTTTAAGGTTTGGCTAAAGCTTGCCACGGCATATCTCCCTCCAAGAATGATGGAATTGTTCATCCCGAACCAGTTCTCATAGGTGTTCATGTCTACCCCGGCCTTTATGTAACTTCCAGTTGTTTCATAGTTGTATAATAGCGTCTGTGCCAAATGTTCGGATTGGGTTTTTGTTTCGTTCCCTATTTCGGCGGCCAAATACAATTTGTGGGTAAGGCGATAATCTCCAACCAGTTCAAGCCCCGTATAATCCTCATCAACAAAGGAGAGGACTAATTTACTGATGTCCGCGCCTACTCGAAGGCCGTATTGCTCCTTGTACTCCACCGTATCCTTTTTCTGAAGGTCAATGGGTTCACTTTGCCCCAATAAAATAAGGGGCAAAAGGACTAAGGTGAGACTAATAATATATTTTGACATGGACGTTATCGGAGTTTTCTACGGATTCTTGAACCACTTTAATATCTTGAATCCAATTATTGGCACTTGCAGGCAGTGAAACACTTAGATCATCAAAGTTCATCACAAAACCACAGGCCCTTGAAATAAAAGCTTCCCTTGTAGTATATGAAAAAGTAAGGGTATCAATGTTCCCTGTTTCTTCACCGGTATCCGCATCGTCTGCAGAATTGGTAATGAATGCAAAAGATGTGGTGGTAGCATCCGAACGGATCGGAATTCCTATGGAATCCAAACTGCTTGAACGATCGGTGAAGGTATTCACGGCACTGTTCAGAATGATTTCCTTGATCCGCAATGAGGGCACATCTTTACTTGCCGTGGTATCGGCAATATCGTAAAATCTAACAACTAATAACGGGGTATCTCCATCAACACAGATATCATCCTTTTCGCAGGAGGAAACATAAATGACCATGGAGATGATAAGTAGGAAGGGGATTATTTTCTTCATTCCGGTTTATTGTCCTTTTAATTAAAGATTGGCCCGTTTTTCCAAAAGTACAACATTTTCAACGTGATGGGTCTGCGGAAACATATCCACTGGTTGTACCTTGGTGACTTCATACAATTCCTTCATAAGAGCCAAATCCCTTGCCTGGGTTGCACTGTTGCAGCTCACATAAACGATTTTGGGAGGGGCCACTTGCAACAATTGCTCCACTACATTTTTATGCATGCCGTCCCGTGGGGGATCCGTGATGATCACATCGGGTTGCCCGTGTTGGGCGATGAATTGATCGTTGAAGACATTTTTCATATCTCCAACATAAAATTCTACATTGGTAATATTGTTGTGTTGGGCATTGGACTTGGCATCTTCAATGGCTTCGGGAACGGATTCCACCCCAATAACCTTTTTGGCCTTTTTTGAAACGAATTGTGCAATGGTTCCGGTTCCGGTATAAAGATCATAGACCAGCTCGTCACCGGTAAGTCCTGCAAAATCCCGGGTCACCTTGTAAAGTTCATAAGCCTGTTCCGAATTGGTCTGGTAGAACGATTTGGCGTTGATCTTGAATTGCAGCCCTTCCATTTCCTCAAAAATATGATCACGACCCGAAAAGCAGATTACTTCTTGATCATAAATGGTGTCGTTTTGTTTGGAATTGATGACGTAGAGCAAAGAGGTAATCTCAGGAAAAGTTTGGGCCAAATGGTTCAATAACAGTTCCCGTTGTTCTTTTTTATCTTCAAAAAATTGAATGAGCAACATAATTTCCCCTGTGGACGCAGTGCGAATCATCATAGTACGCAAAAGCCCTTCTTGTTTTCTCGGATCAAAAAAGGATAATCCATTTTTGATGGCAAATTGTTTGGTTTCCAGTCTAATGGCATTGGAGGGGTCTTGTTGTAGGTGACATTTTTTAATATCCAGAACCTTGTCCCACATCCCCGGAATATGAAATCCCAAAGCCCTGCGATCTTCAATGTCCTTCTCGGAATTGATTTCTGACTCCGTTAACCAGCGACTGCTGGAAAAGGAGAATTCCATTTTGTTCCTATAGAAATATTGTTTCTTGGAACCCAAAATGGGGCTGATTGTAGGAAGTTCCAGATGGCCGATGCGTTTTAGATTGTTCTCCACTTCATTTTGTTTAAAATGAAGTTGGTGTTCATAGGCCATGTTTTGCCATTTACAACCTCCACAAATACCAAAATGTTGGCATTCGGGCTGGGTTCTTTTATTGGAAAGGACATGGAAATGGGTGGCAACCCCTTCAAAATAGGCACTTCTCTTTTTGGTGGTCATTACATCCACAACATCACCGGGAACGGCATTGGACAAAAAGACCACCCTACCATCCGGCGCCTTGCCTACCGATTTTCCCTTGGCTCCGGCATCAACCACCGTTACGTTTTCAAAAGTCTGTCGATTGTTCTTTTTACGCATGGCGCAAAAGTAACTTCTTTTTGGTATTTGGCGGCTTCAAGCTTCTTAAATCGAACCTAAACTTTAGAGCTAAATTCAACTAGAATCAGGTATTACAAGGTGTTGCTATTGAACAATAATTTGTAATTTGCAGGCACTTCTAGGGATGATTTCTCTCCCACGCTGCTTTTTCGAGTCCTCGAAAGAATAAAGGTATTGTAGGAATGGTTGTTTTATGAATTTTAAAAATTATTGAAATGGCTGTTTTAGAGCATTTAACGTCGCAGCAAGCGATAGATTTAGAAAACAAGTACGGAGCCCATAACTACCATCCTCTGCCCGTTGTTTTGAGTAGGGGTGAAGGTGTTTATGTTTGGGATGTGGAAGGTAAGAGGTATTATGACTTTTTGTCTGCCTACTCTGCCGTAAACCAAGGGCATTGCCATCCCAAGATCGTGGGAGCCATGGTGCAGCAGGCACAAACGCTTACCTTGACATCAAGGGCTTTTTACAATGATATGTTGGGGAAATACGAACATTATGCTACCTCTACTTTCGGGTTCGATAAATTGTTGCCCATGAATACGGGTGCCGAAGCTGTAGAAACCGCTTTGAAGATCTGTAGACGATGGGCCTACCAAAAAAAGGGAATTCCTGAGAACCAGGCCCAAGTGATTGTCTGTGAAAACAATTTTCATGGTAGGACTACCACCATCATTTCCTTTTCCAATGATCCCGTGGCTAGGAAAAATTATGGACCTTTTACAGAAGGGTTCATCAAAATAGCATACGATAATTTGGTGGCTTTGGAATTGGCTTTGCAGAATAATCCTAATGTGGCCGGTTTCTTGGTGGAACCCATCCAAGGGGAAGCCGGAGTGTATGTGCCGAGCGAGGGGTATTTGACCAAGGCCAAGGCACTTTGCGAAAAATACAATGTGCTATTTATTGCTGACGAAGTACAGACCGGAATTGCGAGAACAGGTAAAATGCTTGCAGTGGACCATGAAAATGTACAACCGGATATTCTGATTTTGGGCAAGGCGCTTTCTGGTGGGGTTTATCCAGTTTCAGCGGTTTTGGCCAATAATGAGATCATGGAGGTGATAACCCCTGGAAGTCATGGCAGTACTTTTGGAGGCAATCCAGTGGCTGCGGCTGTGGCCATTGCAGCTCTCGAAGTCATCAAAGAAGAACAATTGGCCGAAAATGCCATGGAACTGGGTGAAGTGTTCCGAGAAGAACTGAACAAGTTTATCTCCACTTGCGATTTAGTTTCTCAGGTTAGGGGAAAGGGATTGTTGAATGCCATAGTGATCAATGATACCGAGGATAGTTCCACCGCGTGGGATATTTGTATGGCTCTGAAAGAAAATGGTCTTTTGGCCAAGCCTACCCATGGGAACATCATTCGTTTTGCACCACCCTTGGTGATGAACCACGAGCAGTTATTGGACTGTGTGAACATTATCATCAAAACATTGCAAGATTTTGCCAAATAGAACATTTGGATTTTCAATAAAATAAAAAGGGGCGGTTTTTTAACTGCCCCTTTTATTTAGGATTGATTGTATGGATTATAAGAATTTATAACCAACTCCAATAGTCAGGTAATTGCCCCTGACCTTTACATCTTCACTACCAGTGTAAGAGTTGTTCACCTGAAAGGTGTATCTGGCTTCCAGAAAAAAGTCCTCATCAATATCATAGCCGATACCACCAGCAATATCCAATTCTACATTGCTAAAGTCCTCCACAGATTCTTCAAGGGAAAAAACTACTTGTGGTCCTACTTGAAAGTTGAATTTTTCAGCAATGGCAATTTTTCCGAGAATAGGTAACATTATGGCACTAGATCCATCCACACTTGCATAAAGTAGCTCTGGTTGTACATTGAAATTTTCAGAAACAGTAAAATCAGCCACAGCACCAAAGTAGAATCCTGATTCAGATGCAGATATGGTCAGGCCATCTGCTTTTACACTTCCTCTTGCATTAAGGTAACCTGCCGTTGCTCCAAATCTAACTTCCTGGGCATTAGATGAGTACGTAAATGCAATTACTGAAATTGCAACGAAAAATAGTTTTTTCATGTTTAGATAAAATTTATGTTACGGCGTAAATATAGAAATATATCTGAACGGGAAATGCAACAGTAATGTAGGAAATTGAATCTATTTGCTCACCAATAGGTATTTAAATGACGGCAGGTTCCAAAAGTTCCAAGGAGAATTCTGTAGCATTGAATGATGCACGGGTGCCAATTGGGAGGGTAAAATTATTGGGAACATGACCAAAGCTCATGCCATATGCTGCTGGCATGCCCAATGGGGCAATACGGTCCATGATGACTTCCTTCAGCGTGAAATTATCTTCCTTTTTTTCGCGGTCACACCCTTTGCAAACCCCAAATACCACACCCTTTGCTTTTTTAAAGGTGGTACCTTCGATCAATTGGGTAAGCATACGATCAATACGGTAGGGAGCCTCTTCTACATCTTCCAAAAAAACAAGCTTGTCCGTAAAATCAATTTCATGAGGTGTTCCTATCAAAGCATTGACCAAGGTTAGGCTACCGCCTGCCAATTCTCCTTCACAGTAACCATTTGTGATGGTATACCGCTCATATTCGGGATTTTCCAAGAACTCGGGATTAGTCAGCTTTGCATTTTTCATTTTTTGGGGGTCCTTGCCTTTCATCAATACTTTTTTGAAGTATTTCTGACTATAGTCATCGTCAAGTGTGCTGCCCACTGGTCCGTGAAAGCATACAAGGCCGGTTTCCTTGTAAATGGCTTGGATAAGTGCAGTGATATCACTGAAACCAATCAAGACCTTTGGATTGTTCCTGATGCTTTCAAAATCCAGTTTGTCTAAAATTCGGGTACATCCGTAACCGCCACGGGCACAAAGAATGCCATCTATATTTGGATTGGCGAACATTTCATTTACATCTTTGGCCCGAGCCTCATCTGTGTTACTAAAATAGCCATGGTTGCCGATCAACCTATTCGTGTGAAAAGTTTTAAAGCCCATTTTCTTTAAGGTGGCCAGTGCTTTTTCCAAAACCTCGGGTTTAATGGCGTAACCGGGAGCTACCAACCCAATGGTATCACCTTTCTTTAGTTTTTTGGGTTTTATTTTGGGTAATGCGAAGGGTATCGGTTCATTTCCCCAACTGGGATTCGACAAAAGTGTAGCGGCTCCCAAAACGGTCGCGGATTTAAGAAAAGTTCTTCTTTTGGACATGTAGTATTAACAGGATTGAAATTTACGTTGGCTTGGTGCCTTCGTAAATATCCATAATTTTTATGGATTGCCCCAATCAGTCGCTGTTCCGTTCCGTTCTTCGCAGTTGGCGTTGGATTTTCTTGATGGCCGACTCAATGGATTTTTCAGGTTCAATGATGTTGTATTCCCCCCAAAAATCAGGGTCGGAAAAACCTGTGGCCTCATCGCTCATGATGATGGATTTTTTAATACGTTCCCTATTTTTGGGCAGTTCGCCAGTAATGTTATTTTCCCAATCGGTGATGGCCATTTCGGCATTCATGCTGTAAATGGAGTTAAACCATTTGTCTTCCCAATCTACCTTGAACTCCATGGTGACGCTACTATACCCATAATACCATTTCCCATTTTTTTCACGGTAATCCACCCGATAGGAAACCTGTGTAGGCCATACATTCACTCTGGCCGGTTTTCTGCGAACAAATAGTTCAGCGGCTTTTTTACGGTCCGTAATATTGAGGGAAAAATTGGCATTGGTCAAAATCTTATTCTCTACATCGATAAATAGTTCTCCCTGGTACAAAGGTTCCAAAACACCTTCAAGCTGGTTGAACTTGATGACATACACGAGCTTGTCATTAATACGAGTGGAACGGTCGAACCAAAACCTATAGTTGGACATGGATTCTGGGGAAAAGATATATTCAGGATATTTCATGATATCCACATAAAGGGTGTTGTACGGTCCACCCTGAAGTTTTAGGGCAACAGTGTCCAACTTGCTATAATCGGTACTTTTTCGGGATTTGTAGAGTTCCACTGCATCGTCCCGATTGGAATCATAAGGGGTTTTGTAAATGTTTACCACCGCTTCTGAAAGGGACACGTTTTTTCTTCTCTTCTTGATGGTTTCCCGGTAAAAGGCTGTCATCAAGGTTGAATTTTCAAAATAATTATCGTCTCGGTGTGCCATGGTTTCCCGTACCAAGGCCATGGCATCCTTAGGTGCATTAATGTTGATCTCCGACAATTCCGTAACGGAAATCTCCAGTGAAATTTTGTTCCTTTCTTCCGATAATTGCGAAAGAGGTACCGTTTTGGTTTTATAGCCCAAAAAAGATACGATCACATTCTGACCGGTGACGTCTTTTGGAACCTTCAACAAAAAATTCCCTTCGGTGTTGGAAATGGTACTGATGTTGGTTCCTTCCACAGTAAGGGTGGCAAATACCAAGGGTTTGTTGGTGGCTTCATCCACTACTTCCCCGCTGTATTGATTGTAATCATTGGTTTCTTCCTGAAAACCCAAAGCTTGGGCAGGACCCATAAGTACAACGATCATCAATGCCGAAAGCAAAAATGTCGATATTTTTCCCAAGAAAGGAACCGTTTTGTTTAGTTGTGCATCCATAATCTTTACCCAAAATCCTATTAAAGATACAAAATTTTGGATTTCAAAAAAAGCACAACCGAATAGGTTAAGTTGTTAAAAATCAATCGAAAAAGATGTTATTCCACCATGAACAGGGCATTGGCGAAGAACAGTTTTCCGTTTTCCCAAAAACCTCTGAACAAAGGATTGTCCACCATATAGATCACTTGGCCGCGACCCACACTTTCCGTCCCGTAAACCAATGTTCCCGAAACTTGTTTTTGGGCTTCACTACCTGCAAATCCAGAAAAGGGTTTTGCATCTTTCTCCAAGTAAACGGCACTTCCACCTTTCAAATAATCAAAACTGGCACTGCCCAATTTTAAGGTGAAATAATCTTTGCCATAACCATAGGCCAACGGATTGGTGTTATCCACTTTGGCTTTGAAAATGGCTCCTGTAATGGCACTTTTTATGCTTTCGCGTTCCCAATCTTCATAGGGTTTTGGGTCGGTTTTACCGGAATCTTTTTCCATTTCCTTTTTCTGGATACCAAAACCTTTGTCACCATCAATGGCATCAATGGCACCACCCATGGCAATGATCCGGCCTCCTTGGCGCACCCAATCCTTCAAATCGGCAAGTTCACTTTCGTTAAAGTAATTGCCATAACGGCCATCGGGAAGGATTAAAATATTGTATTCGCCAAGGTCCACTCTTTTGGCATAATCCCCATCCAGAACGGTGATGGGGTAGTGGAGTTGTTGTTCAAAAAAGTGCCATATTTCTCCAAAACGCAAGGTTGAGGTAGGTTCTCCGGACAAGACTGCAATTTTAGGTTTGGCAATCATTTGCACGTAGGAGGAACCGAAATCTTTTCCGGCATCCACAAAGCCTGTAGTAACGGGAGTCAGGTTCTTTTTAAATTTTTCTGCGGTTGTCTGAAGGATTTTAGCAAAATCTAGTTTGTTTTCGTTGTCCGATTTGGTGATGATCAAGGTGCCTCTCTCAAACGACTTGCCTTCCATTTTAAAAGGAAGGTTGGCCTTGCGCACTCGAACTCCCTCCTTGACCAAGGTTGCCAAAAACTTGGCATCTTCAATGCTGTTCCAATCAGCAAGGTAGGCATATGTGTTTTTATCCACTGCGGTTGTAATGGCTGCTTCGGATATATTTTGCGGAGAAACCAAGGTTGGTGATGCAAGGGCATCCAAGCCATAGGCATAGGGTAATGACCAGGCTGTGATGTCATAGGTCAACGAATCCGAAAGTTTGGCATTGGGCTCGAACAAAACCGTTACCAAAGTGCCCTTGGGTTGATTGGTGGAAATCACCAAACCATTGCCATTTATGGACAAACTCCCACTTTTTCCTGTGGCATATTCGTGGCCTTTGTATGATCCGCTGGTCAAGTCACCATACTGGATCTGGTGTTTTTCCAAAAGGGATTTCAAGGATTTCAACTTGTCCTCATTCCCTTTTAGAACATAACTCTTGTATTTGAAATTTTGATTTTTGTAGAATTTTTTGAATTCCTCATTCAGTTTCGCCGCGTTTTTGGATGACACCTCCACCGTGGAAATACCTGTAGTGTAATGGTGGTCAATCCTATCCTTCAAGGTCAAGGTGTCACCATTGCCAGTGATGATGCCCAAACCGGCCCTTCCGCCACCACCTTGCTCGTAGGTCATCCCGATGGCTCCATTGTAAATAGGGTAAGTGTCCCCGTAGCTTGGGTATAACAGGTCAAAAACTTCTTTGGTGAAATAGAACCAGCCATTGGCATCAAAATACTTGGCATGATTACGACCCAAAGTCACCTGAAAATCACGCTGAAAATCGGTGATCAATTCGTGATAGGGCTCTGCTGCAGGAGCAAAATAGTAAGGATTGTTTACCCCTTGTTCATGGAAATCCACATGTACGTGGGGTATCCATTGGTTGAACATTTTTAAACGTTGCTGACTTTCTACCTGTGTTAACCAAGCCCAATCTCGGTTCAGGTCGAACATATAGTGGTTGCTACGGCCGCCCCACCATCCTTCGTTGTGTTCTTTGCTATTAGGGTCTACTTGGTTGGGTGTATTCTTATATTGGTTGTACCAGTTACTGTAGCGGTCCCTACCATCAGGGTTGATACAAGGATCCATGATCACCACGGTATTTTCCAGATAGGAACTTTTACTGGTCAATAATTCATAGATGGTTTTCATGGAAGCTTCGGTACTCACACTTTCGTTTCCATGTACGTTATAGCTCAACCAAACAATAGCCTTTTCAGAAGTTCCTTCTCCCTTGGTTTCTTTTAAATGTTCCAATCGGATATCTTCCAAATTGGAAATATTTTCCGCAGAGCTCACATAAGCCACAATCAAAGGTCTACGCTCGTTGGTCTGACCGTAAACGGTAAGTTTCACCCTGTCCGGAGCCGCTTTTGCCAAATACTCGTAATAATCCACCACTTCGTAGTGACGGGTGAATTCGGTTCCCAGTTCGTAGCCCAAAAATTCGGATGGGGATTTTAACTGTTGCGCGGTAAGGGTAAAGGATAATAGGAGAATGAGGGAAAATAAAAATCGGGTCATGTTTGGTTTAATTAGTTGGATTCCAAATCTACTAATAAAATGTTGGTAGCACCCAAATTTTATGAGTCCACTCGACCAAATTTGTAAAAAATGCAATTAACGTATTTTTAGGACGACTAAAAAAGAAGTGAGTTATCTTTGAACACCTCATTACAGTTTGAATGGACGTAGATTGTATACCCTTTAAGGAAACCGGTTATTTTTCCAAACTTATTTGCGATTACCTAGATCAACATGAAGAATTGAAACCGTTCTTCAACAAGTATCCGACTTTGGAAAACTTTGAGGCCCAGATGCAAGAAAAGCAAGCCAATTTCCCAAAGGAACATAGAATGGTTCTGGTCAATGCACTGAACAACCAATACAAGGGAGTTGCCATTTCTGAGGCTACTGTTCACCATATTTCAAAACTGGCCGACGATACAACTTTTACTGTGGTCACCGGTCACCAATTGAACCTGTTCACAGGTCCCTTATATTTTCTCTACAAGATTGTGTCTACCATCAATTTGGCCCAAAAACTGAAGGAACGATACCCAAAGTATCATTTTGTGCCAGTGTATTGGATGGCCACCGAGGACCATGACTTTGATGAGATCAACTATTTCAATCTGCATGGGAAAAAAATCCAGTGGAACAAAAAAGCAAAGGGAGCTGTGGGTCGATTATCCACCGAAGGATTGGACCAGGTATTTGAAACATTTGCTTCTGAAGTGGGACAATTTGGCCAAGCGGAGTCACTGAAGAAGTTATTCCAACAGGCTTATTTGGAGCATGATACCCTCACTGAAGCCACAAGGTTTTTGGCCAATGCGCTTTTTGGGGAGCAAGGATTGGTGATTGTGGATGGTGACGATGCACAATTGAAAAAATTGCTCATACCTTATGTGAAAAAGGATATTTTCGAGCAGGTTCCTTTTACTAAAGTATCGGAAAGTATTGCGGTCCTGAGCCAAGTCTCCTCTGACTATACCATTCAGGTGAACCCTCGGGAAATCAATTATTTTTATCTGAAGGATGATGTTCGGGAACGGATTGTTGGGAAGAATGGCAAGTACCACGTCATCAATACCCATATCGATTTTACTTCAGCAGATTTAAATGAAGAAATCGTAAACCACCCTGAACGTTTTTCGCCCAACGTGGTGGCCAGGCCGTTGTACCAAGAAGTGATTTTACCCAACCTCTGTTATATTGGAGGGGGAGGCGAGTTAGCCTATTGGCTGGAACTCAAATCCTATTTTGAGGCACTTGGGGTCACTTTTCCCATGCTGATGCTCCGCAACTCGGTTTTGGTCATTACCGAAAAGCAGTCCGAAAAAGTGGAGAAAATGGGACTTCAGGTATCCCATCTGTTTTTGAAGCAAACTTCTTTGATCAACAAGAAAATCCGGGATATTTCCAACATCGATATTGACTTTTCTCCCCAGAAAAAGTTATTGGAAGAACAGTTCAAGCATTTGTATGAATTGGCCCAACAGACCGATGAAAGCTTTTTGGGAGCGGTAAAGGCCCAGGAGGTAAAACAGAAAAAAGGTTTGGACGCCCTTGAAAAGCGCTTGTTGAAGGCCCAAAAAAGGAAATTAAAGGACCAAGTGGTACGTTTGATCGAGCTTCAGAACGAGTTGTTCCCAAACAGATCCCTTCAGGAGCGCCAATGGAATTTTTCTGAACTCTATTTGGAGATGGGAGACAATTTTATCCCCTTATTACTGGAAACGCTTGATCCCTTTAATGAGGGATTCATTGTTTTGAAACATTAGGTAATTCCTTTAAAAACAGATTCTTAGGATTTTTTTCAAAATAATCTGAAAATTTTTGGAAAACGAGGTAGGGTATTTCCCTACTTGGTTGTTCCATTATTGAAAATTGCTATGAAAAAGTAAATATTTTGAGTTGGTTAACTCATATGTTTAGGTTGGTTTTGATTTTATTTAAAAGCCCCGGAGTGGTTCCCGGGGCTTTTTTTTGGTGATCTTCCGTTAATTACAAGAGTTGGGTATATCCCTTGTTTCGGTGGATGTTTCAATGATTCTATCAATGGTAGTGGTACCCTGAACCGTAACTTCAATAAAATTGGCCTGTACATCGGTTACAACGCCGGTAAAGCTGTTAAAGGCAAATTGGGTAAGTATTTCTTGTCCTGTTAGTTCACTGTTGTCTTCTCGATATTTGCCTGAAATTCTAAAACGCTGTGCAAAGGGAACTTTTATGTTCACATATTGTTGGTATACATCAGCTACCGCAATTGCAGTACCCGGCGGCACTCCTATTTCCCTGGAAACGGATACCTGTACTGATTTTTGGGTACTGAGACTTCCAGATTTGGTATTGGTTGAAGTCAAGGATTTGGAATATTCATAGCTTCCGGTAATAGATCCGGAAGTTTTACCGCCTGTTCCAAAGAATTTAGTCTCCGCTTCGTGAGAAATGGTCACGGAAACACCAACAGTATTTGTTGAGGATACAGACATACTTTCTTCCCAACCGGCTACTTGTGTGGTGGTGATGGTGTTGCTTTCCCCTATCGTTTGTGTTAATGAACCACTGCTACAATTACGCAGGGTGCTGTTATAAGCACTGCTGGTTGCTGAAGAAGGCATGATTGGATTCATGAATTTGGAATCAACTGCCAGAATATCCCAATCTATATCAAACAGCATGATTCTGAAGTAAAGTGGTTCATCAGGATTGGGATTATCTGCGACCGCAAAGCCTTGCCCGGATAAAATCAATGGATTTTCTGCCCCGTTGGGTACGATTTTGAAAAGTCCGGGAGCTTCTTTTATTATTTTAAACCAATAGTTAGGATAATCCAATACATTGGTGTTCCCTCCATTTTGTACAATATTCGCTTTGCTTTGGATTCGGAGTTGGGTACCATACATATAGATATAATGCAAGTCACTGTTATTATGTACCGCAATGGAATAGTATTCTTCGTTTCCAGGAATCTTTTTAAAATAATAAGTGGAAAAATCTTCCAACGAAAATGCGGCATTGGCAGAATAATCCAATTCTTGTCTATATCGGACATCTGTTGCCAGGTTTGTAGTGTTGGTATAAAGCTGGGAACTGGGTACACCAATAACTTCATTGTCCATATTTACTGCCTGAATAAAATATTTTAAGTCTTCCCTTAAAGTAACTTCAGCGAACAGGTCATCTAAACCGTCGGCGGTAATCTCTTTTTCATTGGGACTGGGTGCAAAGGAAAGTTTTGCGAAATTTTGAGTCGCCAGGACTATGTCATTTTCATCCAAAACCGTTACCAAGATTGGAATGCCTTCCTTAAGTTCTTTTTGGGTGGATTCATCCAAATCCTCATTTTTAAAGGATAAATTGGCCAGATTGTTCAATTCGTCAAAAAGAACGACTTGGTCCTCTAT
This sequence comes from Allomuricauda sp., assembly GCA_030148305.1. GTDB lineage: Bacteria > Bacteroidota > Bacteroidia > Flavobacteriales > Flavobacteriaceae > Flagellimonas. Next base: position 13,618 of record JASBTS010000142.1, read on the forward strand.
GCTAGAGGTGGACTCTATTGAAATAACCGCTTTGTAAGGTATATATCCTTTTTTTGCAATATCCCTACCACTGATACTAATGCCGATTTCCCCTTCATCTGTTTCAAATTCATTAGTGGAAATGGGGCTCGGTAGTACCTCTATTCCTTTTTTTGGAGGTTCTGGCGATTCATCCTTACTGCAGGCCATAAATATAACGACCAGTATTGTGAGCACTATTTTACTATAATAGTTACATCTTGTTTTCATGATTCTGTGGTTTTGTGGTTAAACTTTTGAATACGTTTTGTGCGACTCGCCCGGTAATGGTCTGCAGCCCTTAGCCGAGCAAGACCACAAAACGGTTTTGTCAAAATCCATTGACAAGACAAACATAAAATGCTGAATTTGAGGAGGGAAATAATGATGGTGGACAAAAGGTGGACACCCCTATTTTAGAATAGGGACATCAAGTTGACAGGGAAGTATGGATTTTAAAGACTTAGTACCAAGTCTTGAAGGGAATCTTCAGTAGGGATGTTCAATTTTTTGCGCAATCTGTATCGGGCTTTTTTGATGCCTTCCTGTGAAATGTTCAAAATGTTGGCAATTTCCTTAGAGGACAAATTCATCTTGAGTAATGCCAATAGCCGTAATTCATTGGCCGTGATATCCGGGAACTTGGCCTTCACATTACTGTTAAAATCTTTGTGGACCTCTTCAAAATAGCGTGAAAAGTTTTCCCAATTGTTATCGTCCTGAAGGTCAAAATCAATGGTCCGGATAAGTTGTTGGTACCCATTTTTGGAGCCATCGCCCTGCTTCAAAACTTCGGCCTTTTGTTTTAGATCTTCCAAAACTTCGTTCTTTTTGGCCAAATGCAAAGCATGTGTGGTCAGCTCTTTCTTTTTAAAGGCCAGTTCAGCATCTACCTTTTCCTTTTCCAGTTTGTTGCGTTTCAATTTCTGACGGATCCCGTAAAAACCAAAACCAAGAACCAATAGCGATAGTCCAAGTCCGACTCCCAAAAGTAGTTTTTGCAGGTTGCTCACTTTGGCTTCTTGCTCCAATAATACAATCTGCTGTTCTTTCTTTTCGGTTTCGTAAATGGTTTTGAGTTCTTCGGTGGCCTTGGTACGCTTTAGTGTAAATATGGAATCACTTATGGATTTGTTCAGTTTGAAATTGGCCAAAGCTGCATCATAATCCTTTAAACCCTCAAGGACTTCGGCTTTGGCCAAATACACCTTGGCCAAAATTTCAGGATCTTGTAGTTCTTTTCCAATTTTCAGACTTCTGTCAATATACGTCAGCGCTTGTTGTAACTCCCCAAGTTTTTGTTTGGTCCTACCCAAATATAAAAGTGATGTGGCTTCATTGTATGGAGAACCCATTTCTTCCCAGATGTTTAGGCTCGATTCAAAATCCGTGATGGCATCGGGGTAGGCTTCCCGGGTATATTCCAACAGGCCTATGTTGAAGTAGGTCCTTGCAATGTTGGAGGTATATTCCAGTTTTTGGGAAAGCTCCAAAGCTAGGGCTAAGTCTTGTTTCGCCGATTCCAATTGATTCAATTTGATTTTGGAGTCGGCTAAATAATTTAATACTTGGGCATGGCTTTGGTCCTTTTCCACTTTTTGGTAATGGGCTATACTTTCTTCAAAAATGGAAATGGCCTTTTCATGGTCCTCAGTAGTTTGGTATATGGTTCCAATTTGAAAAAGGTCTTCAGCCATTCGAAAATCATCATGTAAAGCTTCATGTATTTTCAATGCTTTTTGGGTCTCCAAAAGTGCAATGTTGAAAAATCCATTGGTCATGCCAATTTTTCCTTTTAAAAGATAGGCATTGCCCAAATGAAGGGAATCATCGAATTTTTTAAAAACCGGGATGTTCAGGTCCATGATGGCATTGGCACTTTCGGTATTGCCTTGATAGTGGTCCAAAATACCGATGTTGTGACGGATCACGGATGCCCTTAACGTATCCCCTATTTCAAGGGATTGATCAACCGAATTGTTCAAGTAGTGTCTTGCCGAATCTATTTTACCGAGTCGGTAATAATAGTTCGCTTTTTGGGCATATAGTTTGGCCACACCTTTGCCATTGTTGTTTTTGTGGTATAACTCCTGGGCCTTTTCTAAATATTCCAAGGTTTTGTTAGGATCGTTGTACATGGTCAGGTCAGACAATTCCAAATAATTTCGGGCAGCAACCGTGTCAATTTTGGTTTGACTGATGATTTGAAGAATACTGTCTATTTTTTTCTGATTTTCCTGACTCCAAACATTGACAATAAGGCCAAAATAAAGAAGCCAAGTAAGGAGGCTGTAGGTCTTCATGAAGTTGAATTACCCCCTAAAATAACAATTTGTCCCAACTTTTTGAAAAAGAACGGATTATAGCGGTAAGGAAAAAACCGAAAATTTTAGAAAAAATCCGAAAAGAAGGACCTGACCTCAAAATAGGTGGCTTCCTTCATGGTGTTGAACCGCACTTCGGCATGTCCCACCCTTTCTGCTGGTCCAATTCCCACACTGTGGAATCCGCCGGCAATGGCGGCATCAATTCCTTTTTCAGCATCCTCGAAAACCACACAGTTGCTGGGTTGCAATTTCAATTTTTCGGAAGCATACAAAAAGATGTCCGGAGCAGGTTTGCTCTTGGCCACACTGTTCCCATCCCCGATCACATCAAAAAAATGGGTAGCGTTGAGTTGTTGCAGCACCTTTATGGCATTTTTGCTGGCACTTCCCAAGGCAACCAAGAATCCTTCCTGACGTAAATGGGTCAACAATTCTTTGGCTCCCGGTAAGTAATCGTTTGGTGTCATGGTATCCAAACTGGCCACGTAGATGTCATTTTTCTTGGTGGCAAGCTCAACCACGGCATCATCGGTAAGGGAAACATGGTTATGGTCCATGATCACTTTGATGGAATCCATGCGTGAAATGCCACGAAGTTGCTCGTTAAGATCACGGTCAAAGTGCCAGCCCATTTCGTCCGATAGTTTTTTCCACGCTTCGAAGTGGAGTTCTGCCGTATCGGTGATTACTCCATCCAAATCAAAAATGAATCCCTTGATCATGGTTTGGTTTATTTTGGTCTGCAAAGAAATGACGAAAACAGTTAAGAAAAAAACTACATTACGTTATGATGATGACAATGCTCGATAAGCTGCACAAAACTTCCGTCCAAATAAAAAGACAAACCCGTTCAAGATTGAAAAAGTTGTCATAAATATCCATTAAAAGATACTTTTCCAACTAAACCAAATTGCTATTTTTGCCCATGCATAACAACGTACTTATTCTAGACTTCGGTTCCCAGTACACCCAATTGATCGCGAGACGCGTAAGGGAACTCAACATTTATTCCGAGATAAAACCATTTAACAAACTGCCCAAGGACCTATCCGATTATAAGGCGGTCATCCTTTCTGGGTCACCTTCATCGGTTCGGTCGGAGCAGGCACCTCACCCCGATCTTTCAGAAATTAAAGGAAAAATGCCTTTGTTGGGTATTTGTTACGGGGCACAGTACCTATCCCACTTTCATGGTGGAAATGTGGCTCCGTCCGCTACCCGTGAGTATGGAAGGGCAAATTTATCCTTCGTGAAAAATGATGAGGCATTTTTAAAAGGATTGGACCAAGGAAGTCAGGTTTGGATGAGCCATAGCGATACCATCAAGGAACTTCCCGAAGGAGGAATTCGTTTGGCAAGTACCCATGATGTGGAAAATGCAGCCTTCAAAATTGATGGTGAGACGACTTACGGTATTCAATTTCACCCTGAAGTATATCACACTACAGACGGTAAAAAGTTACTTGAAAACTTTTTGGTGAACATTGCCGGATTGAAGCAGGATTGGACCCCTGATGCCTTTGTGGAAACTACCGTTGAGGAACTTAAAAAAGAAATCGGGGATGAAAAAGTGATCCTTGGTTTGTCCGGTGGGGTAGATTCCAGTGTTGCGGCCATGTTGTTGAACAAGGCCATTGGCGATCATCTGTATTGCATATTCGTGAACAATGGTCTTTTGCGCAAGAATGAATTTGAAAGCGTATTGGACCAATACAAACATATGGGTCTCAATGTGAAGGGAGTGGACGCTTCGGCACGTTTTTTGGATGCCTTGAAAGGCGAATCCGACCCGGAAGGCAAAAGAAAGATCATCGGAAGGGTCTTCATTGAAGTTTTTGATGACGAATCCCACAAGGTGGAAAATGCAAAATGGTTGGCACAGGGAACCATTTATCCGGATAGGATCGAATCGGTTTCGGCAAGTGGTGGTCCTTCCGCAGTGATCAAAAGTCACCACAATGTTGGTGGTTTGCCCGATTATATGAAATTGAAAGTGGTGGAGCCTCTAAAAATGTTGTTCAAGGATGAGGTGAGAAGAGTGGGTGCCAGCATGGGCATGTCCGAAGATATTTTAGGAAGACACCCTTTTCCTGGTCCCGGTTTGGGAATCCGTATCTTAGGCGATATTACTGCCGAAAAAGTGGCCATTTTACAGGAAGTGGATGCCATTTTTGTTGACGGATTGAAAAAATGGGGACTTTATGACAAGGTCTGGCAGGCCGGAGCCATGCTTTTGCCCGTAGATAGTGTAGGGGTCATGGGAGATGAGCGTACCTATGAAAAATGTGTGGCGCTCAGAGCTGTGGAAAGTACCGATGGTATGACCGCTGATTGGGTAAATTTACCTTACGAGTTCCTTCAAAAGGTCTCTAATGATATAATAAACAAGGTTAAGGGCGTTAATAGAGTAGTGTACGACATTAGCTCAAAACCACCTGCAACTATAGAATGGGAATGAAAAAAACACTTTTTAGACTGGTTTTGGCGGTTCTTTTTTTGGCCGCATTGCCAGCCACAGCGCAAAACTATGCCACTCATGCCGTAAAGGAAGGGGAGACGCTCCAGGGCATCGCACAAAAGTATCGGGTTACCCCATATTCCATCCTTCAGGCCAATAAAGAGATCAAGACTGCCGCCGATGTTAAGGTGAACACGATTCTCGTGATTCCTATCAATGGCAATGCCACCATCGAGAAAAAGGAAGAAAAGCCGGTCCAGGAAGAAATCAAACCTATCGGATTTACCAGACATAGGGTTCGCAAAAAAGAAACCCTTTTCGGGATTACCCAAAAATATAAGATTACCGAGGAACAACTCAAGAGATACAACAGGGAACTGTATTCTTCCTCCCTTCAAAAAGGAATGGTGCTGCAAATACCAAAATTCCCCGAAGTTGACCCCAATGAAGAAAATGACTTGGATTTTGTTACCTATGTGGTACAGCCCAAAGAAACCCGTTGGAGCATTGCCAATAAATATGGGATTACAATAGATAGCCTTCTTTTACTGAATCCAGAGTTGCTAAAAAACACTGATTATTTGGCCGCTGGTCAAGAATTGAAATTGCCACGACCAAAAGGGGACAGTCTTAAAGGTCAGAAAGTGGATTTGTATTCATCTTACACCGTTCCTCCTAAAATGACCTTGTACAGTTTGGGTAGGGAATATGGAATTCCATCGGACTCTATTGTGAAGTTGAACCCTGAGATCATGAAAGAAGGGGGACTTAAAGAAGGGATGGTCATCCGATTGCCTAAAAAGCGAAGTGATGCCGGTGTCGTAAATACTGAAAACTTCATTTTTTACGAAGTAAAACCCAAACAGAACATTTTCAGGATCACCCAAAACCTGAAAATTTCTAGGGATGAACTGTACCGCCTCAACCCAGATCTGGAAAACGGACTTAAGGCTGGCATGGTGTTGAAACTTCCCAAAGAGAAGGCGGCCGGACTGGAAGTGAAAAATGCTTTGGTACTGGATAAGGTAAATCTTGTGGACAGTATTGATGTGGCCAACAGGCCCAAATTGGTGTTCATGTTGCCTTTCCGATTGGATAGGGTCAATATCAACGATGTAGAAAAGACCGAGGGCCAGATCAAGTCGCGTAGGGATATGAACCTAAGTTTAGGTTTTTATTCCGGGGCATTGATGGCTTTGGATTCCATTAAAAAAATGGGTGTTTCGGTAGACGTGCAAACATATGATACCGAATTGAGCCAAACCAAGGTCAAAGAGATCTTGTTTAGGGACAACCTTTCTGGGGTAAGTGCCATCATAGGTCCGGTGTCCGCTGCGGCATTGGATGAAGTGGCCGTGTATGCCGCTACAAAGAATATTCCGGTTATTGCTCCGATAGCTTCCGAAAGCAAATTGAGCCACGGAAACGTTTTCTTTTCTGTGCCCAAGGATGCCGTCTTGCGCAATAAGATGCTCACCTACATGAAAAAAATCTACAATAATGAGAATGTCATCATCATTGCAGATTCTACCCATAACGTAGCCAACGATTCCATCTTGAGCAAATTTCCGGCTGCACAAATGGCCAAATTGATTGACAATAAGTCCCTGCATTTGGATCAATTTTTAGTCAAACTTTCAGAAACCAAGGAGAACTGGGTCTTCCTTGAAACGGATCAGACCAATATGGTTTCCAGCGTAACTTCCATTCTCAATTCAGCCAATGCAGGGGATGTTAAAATCCGTATGTTCACCACCAGTTATAATGGCGCTTTTGAGGACGATGCCATTTCCAAGACCCATTTGTCCAATTTAAAGTTTACCTATCCTTCCTTTTATAGGGAAGTGGGTACCGATAGTTTTACCAAAGCTTATGCAAAACGGTTCAATGGCAACCAACCGGATCGTTATGCCATCCGCGGTTTTGATGTGACTTTTGATGTTTTGCTGAAACTGGCACACAAGAACAATCTTTTTGAAACTTCAAAAATCATTGGGTTGACGGAGTATACAGGAAATAGTTTTGATTATTTAAACGATTGGACCTCAGGATATTTCAATAGGGCAGGCTACATTATGAAGTACGAGGATTTACAAATCAAAGAAGTAAAACAGGATGACCTCAAAAGTAACCTATAACGGAAATCTTCGGACAACAAATTTACATGTCCGATCTGGTAGCGAGTTTATTACCGATGCCCCATTGGACAATAATGGTAAAGGAGAAGCCTTTTCCCCAACCGATACGGTGGCTACGGGTTTGGCCAATTGTATGATGACCATGATGGGGATCAAGGCACGTGACCTTGGTATTGATCTAACGGGTTCCACTGCTGAAGTGACCAAACATATGGCGGCCGATCCCAGACGTATTTCAAAGATTGAAGTGAAGTTGGAGATGCCCGCCGATGTTTCTGAAAAGAACCGGAAGATTTTGGCGCATACGGCCAGGACCTGTCCGGTACACTACAGCCTTCATCCTGATATTGAAAGAATAATCGAATTCCATTGGGTAAAATAATTTCCATAGGATGTTTGTTGTTCCTCAGCTTTTTGGGATTTGCACAAGAAATTGAGGAAGGCATTCCATGGGAAGAACATAAACGATTGAGTTGGTCAGACTTCAAAGGTAAAATTCCACCTGCGGCCGTCCCTGCTGCCACAACGGCCAGCGGTATCAGTTATACTTATTCTGCCAATTTATTGCACCATGAGGTGAAACTGAATTTTGAGGTGAATGCCTATTTCTATCCCAATGAATCGTGGTACAAGCCGGAACAATGTACGGACAATACGTTGCGCCATGAACAGCTCCATTTTGACATTGCCGAACTTTTTGCCCGTAAAATGCGCAATAGGTTGCACCGTACCTCTTTTTCAGATGATGTAAAAGAAGAAGTGCGAAAAATCTATAAGGATATTCTAAATGCTTTAAAGGATTACCAAGATCAATATGATTGGGAAACCAATTTTTCCAGAAACTTGGAAAAGCAGATGGAATGGAACCAAAAAATTGAGGAAGCATTACGACAGGAATGGGAAGAATAGCATTTAGGAGTTTCCTGTAATTTAAACTACTTAAAACAAATGGTATGAAGAAAATATATTTTGTTTGGTTACTCTGTGTGGCTTCCATCCTACATGCACAAAATGATAGCCTGCCTTTGCGGGGTCTGTCCATCGCCGCTCCCCAAAAAGAAAACGTGGCCCGTTTTGTAAAATTTATCAATGAGGAATTGGGTCCCAGAAAAGTAAACACTTTGGTGTTGCGGGTAGAGTATAACTTTCAATATACATCACATCCAGAGCTTGTTTCGGATAATCCACTTTCCCAAAAAGATGTGGATGCCATTGTGAATGGCTGTCAGAACAATAATATTAAGATCATTCCCCAAATCAATCTGTTGGGGCACCAATCCTGGGCCAGTAGCCTTGGCAAATTGTTGACGGTGTACCCAGAATTTGATGAAACCCCTAACGTTGCCATTCCTGAGAAATATGAGTGGCCCAATGATGATGGACTGTATTGCAAAAGTTATTGCCCATTACATCCTGAAGTGCACAAAGTGGTTTTTGATTTGGTGGATGAGATCATCGCTGCGTTTAAGGCAGATGCCTTCCATGCTGGGATGGATGAGGTTTTTTACATTGGAATGGCAGAATGCCCAAGGTGCAACGGAAAGGACAAGGCAGAGCTGTTTGCAGGTGAGGTGACCAAGATCAGAAACCACTTGGCGCAAACAGGAAAACGCCTTTGGATTTGGGGTGATCGATTGATTGATGGCCAGACCACCGGTTTGGGTATGTGGGAGGCCAGTATGAACACTACCTATAGGGCCATTGACCTTATCCCCAAGGATGTGATGATCTGTGATTGGCATTATGAACGTCCTGATCCCACGGCGGCCTATTTTGCCATGAACGGCTTTGATGTGGCCACCTGTTCTTGGCGTAAACCCGAAGTGGCCCTTGAACAGCAGCAAATGCTAGTGGAATTTAGAAAAAATGCCACCAAGGAAATGAAACCCCGATATAAGGGAATGCTGCATACCTCTTGGACCAGCGCTTCCCATTTTTTGGATATGTTCTATGAGGAAAACCCGAAAGAGGACAACGATGCCACTACTTTTAAAGCACTTTTCATCAAATAAGTCAGCTTTTTTACATAGTCCTCAAATAGTCAATACTTTTCTTTAGGGCCAATCTAGGATTGTCAACCAGGTCTTGTTCCACAAAAAAGTGTTTTACGCCCGACTGTTGTGCCTGATGAACAATGGCGGGTATATCCAAGGCACCACTGCCCACGCTGGTCATTAGAGGCCAGAGATCGATCCATTGATCGGCGGAGCCACCATCTCCTTTAAAATGGGTGATCTCTTTCATATCCTTTAAATGAAGTGCCACATAACGGTTGGGATAGTTTTTTAGATATTCCACAGGATCTGCACCGCCGGCAGTGGTCCAATAAATATCCATTTCAAAAAAAACGAGGTCAGGATCCGTGTTATCCAAAATGATCTGAAGTGGGATTTGGCCATCCATTTCGTGAATACCGTATCCGTGGTTGTGGTATAAAAATTTGAATCCTTCCTTTTTGGCGTTCTCCCCAATTTTATTGAAACGTTCCGCAATCCGTTTGTAATCGTCCAAGGTTTGTCTCAATTCATCGGGAATGGCAGACATGCCCAAATAATCCATTCCCAAGGTACGGATCGCTTCGCCAATGGCAGGCATGTTGCTCTCCAGGGATACAATGTCGATGTGTCCCGAGGTAGCTTTCAATCCATATTCATCCAACAAGGTCTTGAATTCCGCCGCGGTTTTTTCAAAGAACCCACTTCCGCTAAAACCTAAAGTTGGGGATATTTGTTTCCAACGCTCTTGGGCGGCAGTGGAACTAAAAGGGTATGGCCCATAAATTTCCACTTCCTTATAACCCATTTGATGCAACATGGCCAGACTGCCAGCAAGATCTTGTTCGAGCATTTTAGGTAGTGAAAACAGCTGTATGCCAATACTGTCCAAGCTTTTATAACTAGGGGTGGCACAGGCACCAAGCCCCATGAGCATAGTAGCACTGGAAGCCATTGCCGTATTTTGGATGAATTGTCTTCTTTTCATTGTGGTTGGTTTGGTTAGTTAGATCAAGTTTAAGTTATGAATGACTATTACACATCACACCTCATAAAGCCATCCTTTAAGGCAGCAATGGGGTCTTCCCAAGTGGTAATGTATTCCTGTGCCACATACCCTTTAAATCCGGTAGCCATAATGGCCTTGATAATGGCTGGATAATACAATTCTTGGGTTTCATCGATTTCATGGCGACCGGGAACGCCTGCGGTATGATAGTGCCCAAAATATGGGTGATAGTTTTGGATGCTTCGGATGATGTCTCCTTCTTGGATCTGCATATGGTAGATATCGAACAACAATTTGAAATTGTCGCTACCCAAATTTTTGCAAAGCTCCACGCCCCACAGACTTTTATCGCACATATAATCAGGATGGTTCACTTGGTTGAAAAGTTCCATTTGGATGACAACCCCATGTTTTTCTGCTAAGGGAATGATTTTTGAAAGTCCGTCCACACAATTTTGAAGACCAACATAATCGTTCATGCCATTTCGGTTCCCGCTAAAACAGATCAGGTTAGTATATCCTGCCTCTGCCACCTTGGGAATCATTTCCGTATAATTTTTGATAAGCTGCTCGTGGTATTTGGGATTGTTCCATCCTTCGGTAAGGCTGATCTCGGCCCCATTGCACATAGAGCAATGGATATCATATTTCTTCAACAAGGGCCAATCTTTGGGTCCGATCAGATCAATGGCCTTTATGCCCAGTTCATTCAGAGTCTTTAAAAAATCTTCCAGGGGGATACTGTCAAAACACCACTGGCAAACACTATGGTTCACATTGTTCTTCAATTTGAATTCCTTGGTATGTCCTTGGCCGGACGCCATGGCTGAAGTAGAGGCCAACCCTGCGGAACCAACGGCCGCAGTAGCTATAAAGTTTCTTCGTCTCATTTTGTGCATTTCTTATTCGAAAGATAGTACTTTAGGCCTACAAATGGAAATCAGACCCGATACAAAAGAGCTTTTGGAATTGGCCCATTACAGGATGCCCTACGGAAAATACAAAGGACGCTATTTGGTGGATCTGCCCCTTCCTTATTTGGTTTGGTTCCAGCAAAAAGGCTTTCCAGAGGGCAAGCTGGGCAAGTTCCTGAACATCATGCTCACCATAAAGGATAACAACCTGGAACCCATCATCAGAAAACTTCAAAAAGAATTTCCTCGACAATCCTCCTAATTTCTGCGCGGCAATTTGTAACTTTACGCCCCGTAATAGAAAGATCAATATGTCACAGACCAAGTACATTTTCGTTACGGGAGGCGTTACCTCGTCATTGGGTAAAGGAATCATCGCCGCATCCTTGGCCAAACTGCTACAAGCCAGGGGATACCGTACCACCATACAAAAGCTAGATCCCTATATCAATGTGGATCCCGGAACATTGAATCCATATGAACATGGGGAATGCTACGTTACCGACGATGGTGCCGAAACCGATTTGGACCTTGGTCACTACGAACGTTTTTTGAACGTGCGAACCTCACAGGCCAATAATGTGACCACGGGTAGAATTTACCAAAGCGTTATTGAAAAGGAACGTAGAGGAGAGTTTTTAGGGAAAACCGTGCAGGTGGTGCCCCACATTACAAACGAGATCAAGGAGCGCATCCAGATTTTGGGTAAAAGTGGTGATTACGATATTGTGATCACCGAAATTGGCGGGACTGTAGGTGACATTGAGTCCTTGCCTTATATTGAAGCTGTTCGTCAGTTGCTTTGGGAACTGGGAGAACATAACGGAATTGTGATTCACCTTACTTTGGTGCCGTTCTTGGCCGCTGCCGGGGAGTTGAAGACAAAGCCCACCCAGCACTCTGTAAAAACCTTGATGGAAAGTGGGATCAAGGCCGATATTTTGGTGTGCAGAACGGAGCATCAAATTTCCGATGATATTAAATCGAAGTTGGCCCTTTTCTGTAACGTAAGGAAAGAGGCAGTAATCCAATCCATTGACGCGTCCACCATTTATGACGTGCCTGTGTTGATGCAGGAAGAAGGTCTGGATACGGTTACCCTTGAAAGATTGGCGTTGCCCAATACCAAGGAGCCGGATCTTGCTCAATGGAAGGAATTTTTGAAAAGCCACAAAAACCCTAAAAATAAAGTCACGATCGGATTGATCGGTAAGTATGTGGAATTGCCCGATTCCTATAAATCTATTCAAGAAGCGTTTATTCACGCTGGTGCCACAAATGAGGTTGAGGTGGAAGTACGTTCCATCCATTCGGAGCACCTAACAGTGAACAACGTGGAAAAAAAATTGATGGGATTGGACGGGATTTTGGTCGCCCCCGGTTTTGGTGAACGTGGTATTGAAGGCAAGGTAAAAGCGGTTCAGTATGCTCGAGAGAACAACGTACCATTTTTGGGAATCTGTTTGGGTATGCAGATGGCGGTAATCGAGTTTGCACGTAATATTTTGGGCTTGGCAGGTGCCAATTCCACCGAAATGGATAAGAATACGCCTTACCCTGTCATCAGTTTGATGGAAGAACAAAAGAACGTGACAGATAAAGGTGGTACCATGCGTTTAGGTGCTTGGGACTGTCACTTAAAATCAGGTAGTCTTGCGGAAAAGGTGTATGGTGCATCGGATATTTCGGAACGACACAGACACCGCTACGAATTCAACAACGAATACAAAAAGCAAATGGAAGATGCCGGGTTGGTAGCTTCTGGACTCAATCCTAAAACAGGACTTGTGGAAGTGGTGGAAATCCCAACACATCCTTGGTTCATTGGAGTGCAGTACCATCCGGAATACAAGAGTACAGTGGCAAACCCACATCCTTTGTTCGTGGGCTTTGTTAAGGCGGTTTTGGCACAGAAACTGAAACAAAAGAATGCCAGTTTGGCATAAACTGCGGTTTTGGACATATATTTGCCACCGGATTTACCGATAAAGATTTCTACTAAATAATTTCCATGGAAGAAAAGAAGCTGGATATCAATTCCATTATTGGATTTGTATTGATTTTTGGGATACTCATTTTCATGTTTTACCAAAATCAGCCCACCCCAGAAGAGTTGGCGGCCGAAAAAGCGAAGCAGGAGCAAGTTGAGGCCGAAACAAAGAAAGTTGAAGAAGAGGCCCAAAAGCCAGCCGTAAAGGAAGCACAAACCATCAATCCTAAGGATTCTACAGCCGTAGCCGCTTATAAAAGTGGAGTAGGGGCATTTGGTTTTAGCGCTGTTTCCGATGGAACCACCAAGTTGGAAAACGAGGTGTTGTATTTGGAGGTTTCCAACAAAGGAGGACAGATCGTGGAGGCCACCATGAAAAATTATGTCACCTATGATTCTGTTCCCGTTTATTTGGTGAAGGATGGCAATGCCAATTTCGCTCTGAATTTTACCACTTCGGACAATCGGGTGTTGAATACATCTGACCTGTATTTTGAACCATCGCTTTCCAAAAGCGGGGATAATCAAGTTCTTTCCATGAAGGCAAAAGTAGCGGATAACCAGTTTTTGGAGTATCGTTATGAAATGAAACCGAACGAATACCTAGTTGATTTTACGGTACGCTCCCAAGGATTGAACGGTGTGCTGAACAGCAGCAAACCAGTTACCTTGGAATGGGAATTGAAAGGTATCCGACACAGCAAAAGTGTCAAATATGAAAACCGTTATACCCGTTTGACATACAATCATGATGACGGTAACATCAGCAAGCTTTCCGAAAACAGCGAATTGGATGAGGAAACTGAGGAAGATGTAAAATGGATGTCCTATCGTCAACACTTCTTTAGTTCCATTTTGGCGACCGACGATCATTTTGAAACGGCCCAATTGAGTTCCAAAAACTTGGTTGAGGAAGAAAGCAAGGAACTTCATTTTACAAAGGAGTACAGTACAAAAGCTCCCTTGAAATTACAAGGTGGGGAATTGTCCCAGAACATGCACTGGTATTACGGCCCCACCGACGTAAAGATATTGGATGACTATAAGGATTTGGGTCTTGTGGAGTCCATTCCTTTCGGATGGGGTATCTTCGGTTGGATCAACCGTCATGTCTTCACTCCATTTTACGGATTCTTGAGTTCGTTCCTGCCTTTCGGGATTGCCATTATTGTAATGACCATTTTGGTGCGTTTGGCCTTGTCCCCGGTAACCTATAAGTCGTACCTCTCCCAAGCCAAGATGAAGGTGTTGAAACCGGAGATTACGGAGATCAACGAGAAGTACAAGGACAATGCAATGAAAAAGCAACAAGAGACCATGAAGCTCTACAATAAGGCAGGCGTTAGCCCTATGAGCGGATGTGTTCCGGCCTTATTGCAGTTGCCTATTTTTTATGCACTTTTCATGTTCTTCCCGACCTCTTTTGCCCTAAGGCAAAAATCATTCTTGTGGGCAGATGACCTTTCGTCCTACGATGTGGTACTAGATTTGCCTTTCACCATTCCTTTTTATGGTGACCACGTAAGTCTCTTCCCCATTTTGGCGTCGATAGCCATCTTCTTCTATATGCAGATGACAACAGGTGAGAGCATGCAGATGCAGCAGCAGCCCGGTATGCCAAACATGAAGTTTATCATGTACCTGTCGCCCATTATGATGTTGTTCTTTTTCAACAACTATGCGAGTGGTCTGAGTTTGTATTATTTCATTTCCAACTTGATTACCATTTTGATCATGTTGGTGATCAAAAACTACATCTTGGATCAAGACAAGATCCATGCACAGATACAGGAGAACAAGAGTAAGCCTAAAAAAGAGAACAAGTTCCAGCGAAAAATGCGCGAAATGATGGAACAGGCTGAACAACAAAAAAATACAGGGCGAAGGTAATTTCATCGTAATTTGGATTAACGGATTAAACCTTTTTGGTACATAGGTGTCAAAGGGGCAATAACCATTAATTCAATAGCATGAAAAATCTAAAACTGATATTGTTTTTGTTTGCCCTCTTTTTTGTGGGCACTACCGAGTATGCCGAAGCACAAGTAACAAGACGGCAAGAAAGAAGAGTGGTTCGTAGAAAGGTACGCCGCCACAACCGAAGAGTGGTCCGTAGGACTTTAAGACAATTACCGGCCAATACCAGACCGATCGTTTACCGAAAAATTTCCTATTACCCAGTTGGGGGCATGTACTACATCCATCGCAATGGAATCTATGTAAGGACTTTTCCTCCAAGAGGATTTCGATTGGCCGTTGTACCCACCACTGCAGTGATCATTTCAGTCCGTGGTACCAGATACCATTATGCCGATGGTGTTTTTTACGAATCACTTGATGGCGAATATGCCGTTGCTGCTCCACCGATCGGAGCCGTGGTAAAGGAACTTCCAGAAGATGCCGAAGAGATCGATTTTGACGGGGTCACCATGCACGAACTCAATCAGGCCGTTTACAAGGAAGTGGAAAACGGGTACGAGGTCATTGAAGTGCTGGAAGATGATATAGAGCCATGATGTCATTGGACAATCTGATCTGAATATAAAAAAACTCCCTCAAAGATCTTTGGGGGAGTTTTTGTTTGTGGTCTAGTTTGGAAAGATTTGGGACTCCAAAGATGCGGCAACATCACGGCGAAAAAAATAAATAGTTGTCAAACTATCGGTTTTTGTAGTGAAAATATCTCCCTTTTGATGTGTCATCGATGAACGGCATTTTTATGACGTTAAAAGCCCTCAACTTGATAAATGATGAGGGCTTTTTTATTCATGAACGATACCGATTAGGGTAAACCAATGTTTTAGTTTGTGGTATCAGGGATCAATACGGTATCCACCACATGGATTACACCGTTAATTGCCTGGACATCTACGGCAATAATACCGATTCCTGTGTTTCCGGCACCGTCTGTAATATCAGCAATATTGTCCCCGGTTCCTGGAAGACTGAAGGTAAGGGCATCACCTTCCAAAGTGTTCGCTGTGGCACCATTGCTCAAATCACCTGAACGGATGTTGGCTCCGGCAACTACATGGTGCTGTAAAATTGGGATTAGGTCTGCCTCTGCTGGGATACTGGGCAATGCTTCAAATGCCGTATTGGTTGGAGCGAATACGGTAAATGGGTCGCTACCCGAACCATTCTGAGCGGATAATACACTTACAAAATCAACGCTTGGGGTCAATTCGCTCAAGGCTTGTACCAACGTCGAAAAATTTGGGTCGGCGGTAGCAAAGGTTACCACCGTTGGCAAATCAATAACAGCATCCACAATATGGATGACCCCATTAGAAGCTACAATATCCGCCAAAACAACTTTGCTTGTTCCATTCAGGGTCACTCCATCATCCGTATTGATGTATAAGCTCAGGTTCTCGTTAGGGGCAAATTCGGCTGCCGTGTTCACGTAAGAATTGGACAAACCTTCTGAAAATGCAGCTGCACCCACAACAACATGGTTAGATAAAATGTCATTCAAATCATTGCCATTCGGATTTGTAAAGGCTGTGAATGCAGCATTGTTTGGTGCAAAAACTGTGAAATCTTCCTCTTCGTCGGACAACAGATCGGTAAACACAGTGTTCCCACCATTGGTCAACGCACCTACCAAAGAGGACAGGTTTGGGTTGGCAACAGCATGATCTACAATGTTCGGAATGTCGATTACCGCATCTACCACATGAACAATTCCATTCAACGCTTTTACATCCGGTACCAGAACGGTGGATACACCATTAAATGTAACATCACCTGATGTATCGAAATAAAGGCTAACATTTTCATCACCAGTTCCTGTGGCCAACGTCTTTGTATAACCGGATCCAAGGCCTGCTAAATCTGAGGAAGTGATGGTTCCACTTATCACGTGGTTCAAAAGTACATTGGTCAATACATCTGTTGGAATATCGGCTAATTGTGCTCCATTCAAGAAAGTAGCAAAAGCTTCATCGGTGGGGGCCAAAACAGTGAAAGGTCCATCACCACGTAGAACGGTTGGCAAATCTCCGTCCGCTGCTTGTAGTGCAGCTACCAAACTTTCCAAATTTTCATTTCCCAAGGCCAAATCGGTAATAGGAACCAAAATAATATCGGACAGTTCGTCCAAAACGGCTTGTGGAAGCAGTACTTTGTCAATCAAATGTACTACGCCATTGGAAGCTAATATGTTGGCGGTTGTCACCTGTGCGTCCACATTGGTGGCGTCACCTATAAAAACTCCTCCTTGGGTGGAGACTGTAAGGGTGGACCCTTGCAGGGTTGTAATGCTTTGCCCATCGCTCAGATCCGATGATAGCACTGCTGCCCCGGGAACAACATGGTAGGTTAGTATGACGGCCAACAGATCCTGTAATTGTTGGGTGCTGAAATCGTCAAGGGAATCAAAACCATCCAATTGGTCCAAAAGATCGGCAAAGGCATCGTTTGTAGGTGCAAAAACCGTAAAAGGTCCTTCACCACCCAAGGCGGTAATCAAATCATTATTAGCACTTTCATCGGCTTTTTGAAGCGCGCTTACCAAAGTGCTCAGGTCTGAAGAGGCCTGCGCCGTAGCCACAATATCAAGCTGTGTTTCGGGAGGATTCGGTTCGTCGTTATCGGAGCAGGAAACCATACTCAGCGTAAATAGGACAAAGGTTAATCTTGCAATTTTTTCTAGAGTCTTCATGTGCTTGCGAAATGTTTTGTTTAACTGTTTAAAAATATGTTTAAACAAAATAAATGCAATAATGTTTAACATTTAAATTAAAAAGTTTAACAAAATATCTTCTCATTCTATGAGAGTTAGCATTTTCGGCATACTTTTTAGGACAAGGCAGAAACTATTTTTTATTCCATGCATTTCGTATTTTTGTGCCCTTAAAACATTGCGATGAAAAAGGTTGTTGTTGGACTTTCGGGAGGAGTGGATTCCAGTGTGGCCGCTTACCTGCTCAAAGAGCAGGGATATGAGGTGATTGGCCTTTTCATGAAGAACTGGCATGACGATTCCGTGACCATTTCCGAGGAATGCCCATGGTTGGAAGATAGCAATGATGCCCTCATTGTGGCCGAAAAGCTTGGGATTCCCTTCCAAACGGTTGATTTGAGTGCCGAGTACAAGGAGCGTATCGTGGATTATATGTTCAACGAATATGAAAGGGGGCGTACTCCTAATCCGGATGTGCTCTGCAACCGCGAGATCAAGTTCGATGTGTTTTTAAAGATTGCCTTGCAATTGGGTGCCGACTATGTCGCAACGGGTCACTATTGTCGAAAAGGAACCATACAAAATGAAGATGGTACCGAAACTTATCAACTTTTGGCAGGCAAGGATCCTAACAAGGACCAGTCCTATTTCCTTTGTCAATTGTCTCAGGAGCAACTGTCAAAAACCTTGTTCCCCATTGGGGAATTGTTAAAACCTGAGGTTCGAAAAATCGCCGCTGAAAACAATTTGATCACTGCCGATAAAAAAGATTCCCAAGGATTGTGTTTTGTGGGTAAGGTGCACCTGCCCGACTTTTTACAACAAAAACTGAAGCCTAAAAAAGGAGTCATTGTGGAGGTGCCCAGTAATGCTTCGCAATTTGCCGTGACTGTTCCCGAGTTTCACAATGAAAAAGAGAAACTGGCCTTTCAAGCGGAAAAACCCATTTTTTCCATGGAAGATGGCAAAGTGGTAGGAGAGCATCAAGGAGCCCATTATTTTACCATTGGGCAACGAAAGGGGTTAAATGTTGGAGGTACCAAAGAACCTTTGTTCGTCATAGAAACCGATGTGGATAAGAACATCATTTATACAGGACAAGGGAAGACCCATCCGGGACTGTTCAGGAATACCCTTTTTGTGAAAGGAGATGAGGTGCATTGGGTACGCCCCGATCTGGCCTTAGAAGAAGACGAAACCATGGAAGTGATGGCACGTATCCGTTACCGTCAACCATTGCAACAAGCCACCCTCTACAAAGTAGGGAACGGATTGTACGTGGACTTCAAGGAAAAGCAATCCGCCATTACCGAAGGCCAGTTTGTAGCTTGGTATGTAGGTGAGGAGCTGGTGGGTTCCGGGGTGATATCGTAACCTTTCAAAAAGTGGACTGTTCGTCATTCTGAACTTGTTTCAGAATCCAATAATATTCTTATTTTGATGGGAAACAGAGACTAGTTCAGTTAGACAATTATTCAATAGTACATGCAAAACAAAATCACCCAACTTTTTGGAATACAATATCCCATCATTCAGGCCGGTATGGTCTGGGCCAGTGGTTGGCGGTTGGCCTCGGCGGTTTCCAATGCAGGTGGCCTTGGCCTTTTGGGAGCAGGGAGTATGTATCCAGAGGTGTTGCAGGAGCATATCGAAAAATGTAAAAAGGCCACCGACAAACCTTTTGGGGTGAATGTCCCCATGCTGTACCCCGACATCGATAAGTTGATGCAGATCATTGTGGACCAAGGGGTAAAAATCGTCTTCACTTCCGCAGGAAATCCAAAAACATGGACGTCCTACCTGCAAGAAAAAGGAGTTATTGTGGTGCATGTTGTCAGCAGTGTCAAGTTTGCCTTAAAAGCTCAAGAAGCGGGTGTAGATGCCATCGTAGCCGAAGGTTTTGAAGCGGGAGGCCATAACGGCAGGGACGAGACCACCACCATGGTACTGATTCCCTCTGTGAAGGAAAAAATAAGCGTTCCCTTGATTGCCGCTGGGGGGATTGCAACCGGTAGGGCCATGTTGGCTGCTATGGTTTTAGGTGCCGATGGGGTTCAAGTAGGCAGTCGGTTTGTGGCAAGTCCAGAGGCATCATCCCACAATATGTTCAAAAAATGGGTAGTGGATGCCCAAGAAGGGGATACCCAACTCACTCTAAAGGAACTGGCGCCGGTACGCTTGCTTAAAAACAAGTTCTATCAAGATGTGCAAGCCGCTTATGCCGAGGGAGCATCCGTGGAGGATTTAAAAATTTTATTGGGAAGGGCCCGGGCCAAGCGTGGCATGTTCGAAGGGGACATGGAAGAAGGAGAGTTGGAAATTGGTCAAGTTTCTGGGTTGATACATGATATTAAACCCGCTGCCCAGATTGTGACCGACCTAATGGCTGAATTCAACCAAGCCAAGTCGGAAATTCAAGACTACTAGTATTTTACGGGGAAGTTTCGGAAACTTTTAATACATTTAGCGGGAGCAATGAGAACACTTATCCCCACACTAGTATTTTTTGTGCTCGCTTCCTATTGCCATGGGCAAGTGGAACGGGACAAAGCACTCCATTTTTTGGGAGGAAACCTTTTTGGTCTGGCTGGAGCTGGAATTGCCAAACAGGCCTCCGACGGTAATCGTATCTGGACCTTTGTCGGTTCCGTGGCCGGAAGTACCTTGATCGGGTTGGCCAAGGAAACGGTGGATGCAGGCCAACGCAACAACGGTTGGGACAATGATGATTTGGCAGCCACCATCTTGGGAGGTGTTACTGTTGGGGTCACTATTGACCTTTTCGCCAAAAAAGATGACAAAAAACATCTTAGGGGTAGATATTCCAACTTGGATATAAAAAGGAAAAAGCGCAACGACTTCTCCTTGGAGCCTCAATTTGTGGTGCTGGATGGAAAACTGCCTAGTTTGAACACGCTTGGTCTTTCCTCTTTGGATGTGGCTAAATAATCCCTCTCGCTTTTATTTCCAAATATTTGTTGATGGTATTGATGGTCAGGTCCTCTGGTTTTGTCAGGATGGTCTGGATGCCGTGTTGTTGAAGTTCGCGCTGCATCAACTTTTTCTCCAACACAAATTTTTCCGCAATGGTTTTGTGGTATATGGCCTGGAGGTCTTCGGAAGGGTTGGTGATCAGCGATTCCAACTCCGTGTTTTCAAAGAAAATGACCACCAGTACATGCTTTTTGGCAATGGCCGATAGGTAGGGCAATTGTCGTTTTAAGGCCGAGATATGTTCAAAATTACTGTAGAGCAACAATAAGCTCCTTTGGTTGACCTTTCTTTTGATATGGGCATACAACAATCCAAAATCGGAATCGCTGAATTCTGTGGTAATGTTGTAAAGTTTTTCCAAGATCACATTCAGGTGTGAAATTTTTTGGACGGCCGGGACAAAGGTTTCAATGTTTTTGGAGAAAGTGACCATCCCCGTTTTGTCGTTCCGTTTGAGGGCCACATTGGAAAAGGCCAGGGTTGAGTTAATGGCATAATCCAACAAACTGAGCCCATTAAAAGGCATTTTCATGACCCTTCCGGTGTCGATGATGGAATAAATGGGCTGCGATCGTTCGTCTTGGTATTGGTTCACCATCAAGTGGTTTTTCTTGGCCGTGGCCTTCCAGTTGAGGGTCCTTACATCATCCCCTTTAATATATTCCTTGATTTGTTCAAACTCTTGGGTATGCCCGATCCTCCTGATTTTCTTCAACCCAAACTGGGTCAATTTGTTGCTCATGGCCAAAAAATCGTACTGCTGCATCTGAATGATGGATGGGTACACGGGCACCATTTGGTCTTTTTGGAAGACAAACCTCCGCTTTACGATCTGTAGCGGGGAGGAGGCATAAAGATTAAGGTTTCCAAACACATATTCGCCCCGTTCCACAGGCCGGACCGAATAGTTGTACAGATACATATCTCCCCTTGTAAGCGTGGTCTTGTGTTTAAAATCACGCTTTTGGAACTGAATCGGCAATTCATCAATAATAGATAAGGAAACCTTGAACGGATACCTACTTTTCAGTTGGATTTCCAAGACATTCTGGTCGCTGTTGGATAATTTCTTGGGTAGGTTCCTTGATCCTTCTATAGCATTTGGGGTAGTATAGAGCAGATAGAGGTCCAACACAAAAAGAGCGACCAACAAATAGGTCAAGATCCAAGCTATGGGGTAAATAATAGGCAGCCAAAAGGATAGCACGAAGCAGGCCACCAAAAATGCCAGGTACCAAAAGAGTTTATTGTGTATGTAAAACGATTTCAAAAACCGCATGTTATCTTGGGATTTCTACGGATTCCATGATCATGTTCACCACATTTTCAGTGGTCATGCCCTCCATTTCCCGCTCGGGGGTCAAGATCACCCTGTGGTTGAGCACAGGTACCAATGCCTTTTTCACATCTTCGGGAATGACAAAATCCCTTCCCGCCATGGCAGCGAACGCTTTGGCCGCTGTTAAGGTGGCAATGGATGCCCTAGGCGAAGCCCCTAGGTACAGATGCGGATGGTTTCGGGTACTCGCAATGATGTGAGCGATGTAATCCATGATCTTTTTCTCTACAATCACTTCATGGATGTTCTTTTTGAACTCTACCAGTTTTTGGGGCGTGAGCACCGGTTTAATGGCATCCTGTGGTTTATCCCCTTTCCGTTCGTGATGGGTTTGGATGATCTGGATTTCCTCTTCCACAGAAGGATAGTTCACCTTGATCTTGAATAGAAAACGGTCCAATTGGGCTTCCGGAAGGGCATAAGTTCCTTCCTGTTCGATTGGGTTTTGTGTTGCCAGTACCATAAAAGGCTCGTCCATTTTGTAGGTGGTGCCATCAATGGTGGCCTGCCGCTCCTCCATGGTCTCAAAAAGGGCAGCCTGGGTTTTGGCAGGAGCCCTGTTGATTTCATCAATCAAGATGATGTTGGAAAAGATGGGCCCCTTTTTAAAATCGAATTCAGATGTCTTCATGTTGAAGACGGACGTTCCCAAGATATCACTGGGCATAAGATCGGGCGTAAATTGAATCCGGCTGAAATTCGTCTTTAAAGTTTTGGCGAACAATTTTGCCGTGATCGTCTTGGCGATTCCGGGAACGCCCTCGATCAACGCATGGCCATCCGCCAATATGGAAACGATAAGCAGTTCCACAAAATCCTTTTGCCCTACGATCACTTGGGCCAGCTCCGCTTTTATCTGTTCAACGGTGTTCCTAAGTTCTTCCAAAGGTACGCGGTTGTCAAAGTTTAGATCATTGTTTTCCATCTACGTGTGCTTTAAATGCTTCTATTTTTTTGTTGAGGTCCTGCAGTTCCATATCGGTAATTTGGGGCTTGGACTGTAATTTTTCTACCAATTTGAACAAGGCTTCCACATCTTCCAAACTATTGTTGCTCCGGACTGCCAAGGTCCTCAAAAAGGACGAATCCAGATTTTGAGTGGACAAATGCAGCCTTGTTCTTATGTATTCCAAGAAATACGCAATCTTATGTTGGGTAATCTGTTGCTGTTCCTTGTTTTCATAATACATGTTCGCAATGGTACGGGTAAAGGCCAAGGTCTGATTTTTTAACGGGGTTACCACTGGTATGGCCCTTTGCTTGCGCTTGCCTTCAAAGATGACATAGATCAAGGCCCCGATCAGCGCCAAATAATACGCCCATTTAAACTCTTTGGTGTTCAGAAAGAGATACATGGGCGAGGTGTAGAACGACTTACCGGATTTGTGGAAGTTGTCCATCAAAATGGGTCCTTCCGTACCTAAATAAGATAATAATCCGGCCGTGTAGTTCCTGTTTTCATCCTTTAGGATGAAGTAATTGGTGAACGCCTTCGGAAAGGTGGACAAAATAATTTCACCTTCCCCAAAGGGTTGCTTGATCATATTGATGTACTTTTTAATAGTATCCGTACTGTCGGAATGCACATACACCTCTCCGAGGACCACAGTGTTCAACGTATCAATTTTATCAAAGACCATGGTATAATAATCCTTTTCAAAGGCAACGGTCCTGCTCTTCAGGTTTGGGTTCACCAGTTGATGATAAAAGTGGGGTTTTAACTCACTTTCATTGTAAAGGCTGGTTTGCTCCAGTTTCAAGGTATCCAACAAGCGTCCCTCAAAACTGCTGGATGCAATGAAAACGGAATTTCCCTTGGATGTCCAATCCAACAGGGCATTGAGTTCCGCTTCCTCAAAGGTGATGGACTCGTTCACAAAAAAATAGGTGCCCTGTACCGTATCGTTTCGGGAAAGCAACTCAAAAGGCGGTTTGTGGATCTGTGAAAGCCTAGACTGGAAAAAATTCTCCATCAGTTCATTCAGAACATAGGTGCCATACGGAATTTTGTGGTGGGACACATACGACGGAAACCAATTGATCTGTTTGGGTTTGTTGTATTCCAATAGAAATATGCCCCCAATGGCAATGACGGCAATCAATAGGTATATCCAACCTTTTTTAACCATGGGTGCCGATGGAGTTTTTAAGTGACACAAATACTTCTTCCACCTTGGAATACCTTTCCTGATCAATCTGGAACTCCCCGTACCAAATGTAATCGTAGAGCAGGGTGGCCCGGCTGAACTGAAGTTTTAATGGACTGCCCGAAAGTTCGTTGCTATAATCATCGTTCGTTTTTTGACGTTGCAATGAAATGAGTTCCCGTTCCGACAATAGTTTCAAGATAAACAGATAATAGTACCTGACTGCCAGTCGGTAATTTTTTTCGGCCAATGCATCCTTGATCAATTGTTGGATATCCTCTGTTTTGATGATGCGTTCCTCTTCGGATAGGATTACCATATTCGGATTTTTCTCATTGTAGATCAAGGAACGGGAGTTTGCCTTGATGAAGAACCGAATGACCAAATACAGAAAAATGGCCAATAAGAGGTATGGTAATATTTTCAGGAAGATGGCGAGGTAGCCACCTGCATTCTCCACACCAAAAATCCATTCAAAAAAACTGCGGATGATGTTGTAGAACCAATTCATGACGGCATCCCACCACGTACTTTTTGGTTCGGTTACCTCGTAGTCAAAAGCTTTGTCGTTTAAAAATTCCCGAAGGTTGTCCTCGGAAATTTCCAGAGGCTTTATCTGGGTACTATCGTACCGTACAATGGTATCGTTCTGGGCAAAAATGTTTGTCCAGTTCAACAAAACCAAGAGAAGGGCTGATAGATTTCGCATGTATTTGCTTAAGACTTACCAATATTATCGATACGCTCAAAGGCTCCGGTAAAATTTTTCTTTTCGTTCAGGTTGAAGAAAACCATGGAAGTGGTCACCAAGAAAATGATGTTCATAAGGAACTGGACCAAAGTGCTTAAAATATTCAAAAGCAAATAGATAGGGTCATTAAAAACGTTCATGTTCTCCACATCCATCTCTCCTGAAAAAATGCCCATCTTCACCCACATGTAGATCATTGAGGGTAGGCTAAAGGCATACGAGGCAATAACCACAATGATGTAGACCACGAACAATGTGGCAAAGGTAATCCACCAATTTTCCTTGATCAAGGTAAAACTATAGTTATAAGAATCGATGACATCTTTGTTCAAGAATACCAAAATTCCAAAGGAAATGGATAAGGGAACAGCCAAGTAAATACCTGGTATGAAGCAGAACATAATACCGATCATTACCGAAAGGCCAACAAGAAAACCCAATCCGATGAAAGACCAAAAGGAACCGTAAACGCCGGCGCGAATTTCATCATACACAATTTCACCCTTATGGTCCGTGTAGGATTTGATGTAATGCAAAACGGTTCCCTGTGCCATTACGTAAGCGGCCAAAGAACTCAGCATTAAAACGCCGATCGCCACCACCATGGTGAAGGGTGAATAGCTGCTTCCTGAATAGGTATTGGTATTCGCAAAGTTGAAAATATCACCAACGGTGTACATATAAAAGCCCATACAAATGAGCATGACCAACAGGTATGGACCCACAATTTTCAACAAGGTCCCAAAGAAAGGCTTGTACTGGTTGCGAATAAATGCCAAAGAATCGGAGAGGATTTCTCCCAATTCCCTTTGCTTTTTAAATTCGATGTATTTCGGCGTTTGCATATTGGTTTTTCTTTTTGATTTGGATTGGATAGATGATATAATAAAAAATAATAAGACTTAAGGAAGCCAAAATGATGATAATGGCCAGCCAATCGGGCATTTCGGTATGGCGGGTCACAAAACCTTCCAAAAATCCTGCAACAATAAAAAAGGGAACCGTGCTGATCATGATCTTGAGTCCGTTCTTCACTCCACGTTTAAACGATTCCAATCTTGTAAAAGTGCCAGGGAAAAGCATTCCGTTGGCCAAGACCAGTCCAGCACAACCGGCAATAATAATCACTGAAATTTCAATGGTGCCATGGATCCAAATGGTTCGGGCCGATTCCCATAACAATCCTTTTTCGTAAAAGAAATATTGAAAACTGCCCAGCATGATCCCGTTTTGGAGAAGGACCATCAAGGTACCTACTCCCAAGAAAATGCCATAAGCAAAGGCGTATATGGCCACTTTAATGTTGTTAATGGTGATGCCCAAAAACATATTGAACTCCCCTTGCTGTTTGTATACTGCCATGGGGTCACCTTTTTCAATGTTCTCCAAGGTCATGTTCACATAGCCGTTCCCTAAAAT
>JASBTS010000079.1 GCA_030148305.1 Allomuricauda sp.
CCATTTTGTTCTCTTGTGGCAAGAAAAGGGAAAAAACCTTCCCCCAATCCATGCCGCTGACCGAATCGGTCTATGCCTCGGCTACCGTTCAACCCGATAGCTTGTATCAAGCCTACTCTATTGTAATGGGTATTTTGGACCGTGTTTGGGTAGAAGAAGGTGATGAAGTCCACAAAGGGGACCGAATCCTCCAAATCACGAACACCTCCCCGGAACTAAACCTTGAAAATGCAAAGTTGGCCTTGCAATTGGCAAAGGAAAATTATAATGGGAATGCTGCGGTGCTGCACAGCATAAAGGATGAAATCCAAGCAGCCGAGCTAAAACTTCAAAACGATTCCATAAACTATTACCGACAAAAAAATCTTTGGGACCAGAACATTGGCTCCAAAGTAGAGTTCGATAACCGCAAATTGGCCTTTGAGCTTTCCCAAAACAATTTAAAACTGCTCAAAAAGAAATACCAGCAATCCAAAAATGAATTGGAGACCCAATTGCGCCAGGCCCAGAACAATTATCAAACCTCGTTGACCACGACTGAGGATTTTACGATAACCAGCAAAATAGACGGAAAGGTCTATGCCATTTACAAGAATCCGGGCGAAATAGTGAATACCGTGGAACCCGTGGCCGCTGTTGGCCGCAGTGAAACCTTTATAGTGGAACTCTTGGTAGATGAGGTGGATATTGTAAAGTTGAAATTGGGACAACGGGTATTCATTACCTTGGATTCCTACAATTCAAGGGTATTTGAAGCCACCTTGCACAAGATCTATCCCCGTAAGGATGAACGCTCCCAAACCTTCAAGGTTGAAGCATGGTTTGTGGATCCGCCCACCACTTTATATCCAGGGTTTTCAGGTGAAGGCAACATCATTATCTCGGAAAAGTCAGAAACGCTCACCATTCCCAAGGAATATCTCATTGATGGCACCAAAGTGATGACTGATGAGGGTGAAACCGAAGTAACTCTCGGATTGCAAAACCTGGAAAGAGTTGAGATCTTAAGTGGCATCACCAAAAAAACAGCCATCTACAAACCCGAACCATGACCAATTGGAGCGTCATATTAGGAATTGCCAAGACCCATTTACTGACCAAGATGAAGTCTACGGCCACCGCTACCCTAGGCGTTACTTTTGGAATTGGTGCCTACATCACTCTGGTGAGTTTCATGACCGGACTCAACGGCATGCTGGACGATTTGGTGCTCAACCAAACGCCCCACATTCATATTTATAATGAAATTAGGCCTTCGGACCATCAACCCATATCGCTTTATGCCGATTTCAAGGATGCCTTCAACATGGTGCATTCCATAAAACCCAAGCAGAACCAGAAGAAGATTCACAATGCCCTTCCCATTTTGGATTACCTCAAAAAACATTCGAATGTAAAAGGGGCCACACCGCAACTACGTGCACAGATATTTTATTTGTCAGGTTCGATAGAATTGGGAGGAAATTTGGTGGGTGTTGACATTATGGAAGAAGTCCGTCTCTCCAACATCCAGGATAATATTGTGGAAGGCACTCCCGAAGCACTGAAAAATAACGATAATGGTATTTTATTAGGCGCCGGATTGGCCAAAAAAATGTCGTTGCATGTGGGAGACCGGGTGCAGATCAGTACCGTGTCCGGAAACATTTTCCCCTTGAAGATTGTAGGCATTTATCAAAGTGGTATTGCAGAAATTGATGATTCACAGAGCTTTGCCAATTTAAAGACGGTGCAACGGATTTTAGGTGAGGCCGAAAACTATGTTACGGACATCAATATCAAATTGGTGGACATTGTCCAGGCAGAACCAATGGCGCGGCAGTTGGAGACACAATTCAAGACCAAGGCCATTGACATCAACGAAGCCAATGCCCAGTTTGAAACGGGTTCCAATATCCGGAACCTCATCACCTATGCCGTTTCCATTACCCTTTTGATCGTGGCAGGGTTCGGCATTTACAACATTTTGAACATGCTTATCTACGAAAAAATGAAGGACATTGCCATTTTAAAGGCAACAGGGTTTTCCGGTAGGGATGTGCAACTCATCTTTATGGCACAGGCCATGATCATCGGGTTTATTGGCGGATTGCTTGGATTGCTGATCGGGTTTGTTCTTTCCCGAGCCATAGATCATGCCCCTTTTGAAACAGAAGCCTTGCCCACCATCACCACCTATCCTGTAAATTATAACCCCGCTTATTACGTGATTGGAATCACCTTTGCCCTTTTATCAACTTTTATCGCCGGGTATCTTCCGTCTAATAGGGCCAGAAAAATGGACCCGGTAAAAATCATCAGAGGAACCTAAGAACGTTATGGAATACGTACTGGAAGCGAGAAATATTGACAAGCATTTTCATAAGCCCAAGGATTTCCATGTGCTACGGGATATCACTTTTGGAGTGAAGAAAGGGGAATTTGCCACCATTATGGGCAAGTCCGGTTCCGGGAAATCTACCTTACTCTACATTTTATCCACCATGGATACCGATTATTCAGGTGAGTTGTACCTCAACAACGAACTGATTACCGGGAAGACCCATCAACAATTATCAAGAATCCGCAATAAGAACATCGGTTTTGTATTTCAGTTCCACTACTTGCTTTCGGAATTCAGTGTGTTGGAAAACGTGATGCTGCCTGCCAAAAAACTGGCAGAAAAGACCGATGCCCAAATTAAAAAGGATGCGCATGAAAAGTTGGAGATGTTGCATATTGGTCATTTAGCAGACCAAAGAGCATCCAGAATTTCGGGTGGAGAAAAACAACGGGTGGCCATTGCGCGAGCATTGATCAACAATCCCACCATTTTAATGGGTGATGAACCCACAGGGAATTTGGATAGTCACAACTCGGAAAACGTGTTCAATATTTTTAAAAATCTGAAGGAACAAAAGGGATTATCACTTTTGGTGGTGACCCATGACGAGGATTTTGCCAAGCGTACCGATCGTATCATAGAAATGGAAGATGGCATGATCCTGAATCCCTAGTTCAACATCAATCTTTATTTTCGCTGGCTTTTTTCTGCTCTTTTTCCAATTTTCGAAAATAACCTCGGGTCAAAAAATTATGTTTTAGGGCCTCCATATTTTCATTGAATTTTTCGGTCCCTTCCTCTATATTCTGCATCGTTCGCATCAATTGATTGGTCAAAACGGTATCCTGGGTCACCTGTTGAAGGGCACCTTGCCCATTTTTGATTTCACCCACCCATTGGTTCAGGTTTTGGGCCGTTCTATTGATTTCAACACTGGAACTATCCAGATTAGTAAGGATATTTTTGAGTTTTTGTGCCGATATACTATCCGAAAGCAGCATCCCTGTAATCGTTTGGTCGGATTGTGCTCCTTTCATCAATATTTGTAACTCATCCAACGTTTGACTAACCTTTTCACTACTGTATTTCAGATTGATAATCGCCTGCTCCAGATCATCGGCCATTTCATTATCATTCAGCAACTTACCCAATGTTCCCTTACCTTCCGTTAAGGATTGCGTTACCCTCAACAGGTTTGATGTGAGCAAGGCGGCATTCTCATTGGTCACACTCAGAGTGTTCAACATGTTTTGGGACGAAATCCTACTGTACGATTCCAATCGATCGCCATCCTCGACTGAAACCGCTTCCCCTACCCCTGGCACAATGTTGACGAGCATACTGCCCACCAAACCGTCGGAACCAATAGTGGCAATGGCATTTTTTCTGATATGTTCCCTCATTTTTTTCTCTACTTTCATTAGAACAACAATGGTGGTATCGTTGAGCATCTCAATTTTATCTACTGTTCCGATGTTGATTCCGGAAAACCGAACATTGTTCCCCACTTGTAATCCGTTCACATTCTTGAAGACGGCATTCACCGTAAAGTTTTGGACGAACATATTTTGCCTGTTTCCGATGAGATAGGAGGCCACTAAGATCAAAAGGGTGCCCAATACCACAAAGAGGCCCAGTTTCATGTTCTGTATGGAAGTCTTGTTTGCCATATTACTTTTTAAAAAATGCATTTACCTTCGGATCCTGGGAACGAATCAATTCTGCATAGGTTCCTTCCGCATAATTGACACCCTCTACCAACAAGATCATTCGTTCCGAAATGACCCGGGCACAATCCACATCGTGGGTAATGATCAATGCCGAAGTACCATATTTCTTTTGAATGCTCCGCATGAGCTCAATAATTTCCTTTGCCGTGATGGGATCCAAACCACTGGTAGGTTCATCGTACAAGATCAGTTTGGGTTTTAGGATAATGGCACGTGCCAGTGCCACTCGCCTTTTCATCCCTCCCGAAAGTTCTGCGGGCATCAAATCCATGGTATGGGCCAGTCCTACATTCTCCAGGGCTTCCCTAACCAAAGGAAGGGTATCCGTAGTGCCTTCAAATCTTTTACGGTGCCTTCTCATAGGAAATTCCAGATTTTCGCGCACCGTCATGGAATCATATAAGGCACTTCCCTGAAATAGAAAACCGATATCCGAACGGAGCTCATCCAGTTCCATTTGGTTAAGTTGATTAATTTCCTTCCCCAATACCTCAATAACACCGCTATCAGGAGCCATGAGTCCCACCAAGCATTTGATCATCACCGATTTTCCGGAACCCGATTTTCCCATGACCACCAGATTTTCGCCTTTCTTCAAAACCATATTGAATCCCTTCAAAACTTCATTGCTTCCAAAGCGTTTATGAAGATCTTCAATCCTGATGACGATTTCTTCCAAGGTCATGGCCTCTTTCATTGGCACTATTTTATTCTTGGTCTCCATTTACAGTTCATAAAAAATATCAGAAACGAATACGGCGATAAAATCCACCACAAAAAGTAACAACGAAGCCATAACCACCGCTGTATTAGCGGCAATGCCAACCCCTGCGGTTCCTCTCCCCGTTTTATACCCTTTGTAACAGCCTGTTAGCCCTATCACAAAGCCAAAAAAGAAGGATTTAATGGTGGCAGGGACCAAATCCCCGAAAGACAGGGCTTCAAAAACTTTATTGAAATACAATCGGAACGAAACATTCCCTTTGAAGAATTCTACTAAGGAAGAACCATACAAGGCAATCAAATCCCCAAAAATGACCAACAAAGGCAACATGAGCGTTGCGGCCAGAATTCTGGTGACCACCAAATATTTAAAGGGATTGGTACCGGATACTTCCATGGCATCAATCTGTTCGGTTACTTTCATGGAACCCAATTCGGCTCCAAAACCAGAAGCGATTTTACCGGAACAGATCAAGGCAGTGATCACGGGTCCCACTTCCCTGACTATGGAGATACCCACCATATTCGGCATCCAAGAAACCGCCCCGAACTCGATCAAGGTGGGCCGGGTTTGCAAAGTCAATACCAAACCGATAATAAATCCGGTAGTCACTACCAATAATAGTGACCTGTTCCCTACCTGATAGCATTGTCGCAACAGTTCTTTGAACTCGAACGGAGGATTGACAGCCTGTTTAAAAAAGCGTGCCGCGAAAAAGGAAAGATCTCCGATCTCTTCAAAAAAATGCTTGGTCTTTTGGACCATGTTGAACTTGACATCCATAATCGCCATTAATATGAATCCTCTGGTCCATATAAGGATATTAAAACTAATCCAAACCAAAACTTCTTGGAATGACCTAGATCATTTACTCGAATAGCCCCGCTGCCCTACCTTGTTGTGTTAAATTGTTTCGCCATGAAAAAGTTCATTTCAATTCCGCTGGCAATGCTTGCTCTTCTAGTTATGCAAGCTTGTGGCCCTGTACTTGTCTATGCACGTTTGGGATACCCACAACATAAATGTATGTATAAAAATCGCGTGGAAAACGTTGTTAATGTTTAATATAGTGATAAAATATAATATTATATGATAAACTAATTAAATAT
>JASBTS010000089.1 GCA_030148305.1 Allomuricauda sp.
GTTATTTAGTTAAGTGCCGCCCCAAGTAGCAATACTTGGGGCGGTTCTTTTTAGGACTGTTTCCTTTTGTAGGTCGATGGGTTTTCTCCACTGATCTTTTTAAAGGTCCTGTTAAAATAGGAAAGGCTTTCAAAACCACATTCATAACAGGTTTCCGTAATATTTCTTCCGGCCAATAAAAGGCGCTTGGCCTGGGTGATGCGGTATTGGTTCAAAAATTGGGTGAACGTGCTGCCCGTGTTCTGTTTAAAATATCTGCAAAAAGCCTCCTTGCCCAAATTCACTTGCTGGGCCATATCATCCAATTCAATTTTTTGGGAATAATGCTCATCAATATAGGAATACACCTGTTGCAACCGTTGCTGCTGTTTGTTTGCCTTATCGTTGATGATGGGATTGGCATGCAACAGTTCAAACTCATCACTCTTCGCTAAGGTTTTCAACAGTTTTAAAATCTCCAAAAATTGGCTAAACCGTGTCATGGGCTGTAATTGCTTCATAATCTGCCCCACGGCTTTTTTTGTTTCCCCATAAAAGGCAATACCGTGTTGTGATTTTTCCAAAAGCTCATAAACATCTTCCAATTCCTCGATTTCCCGGAACACTTTTTCTTTAAAGGAGGCATTGATGTGCAGCACCTCTTTGTGGTATTCCGTCCGGATGCCATGATCAAAATTCAGATGGGGAATGTTGGAACCGATCAGCACCAGGTCACTTCCGGTAAAGTTGGATAAATGATGGCCTACATGCCGTTTTCCATTTGCCCCTTCAATGTAGACCAGTTCAAACTCTGGATGAAAATGCCAGAAGAACAGATCGTTCAACTTAGGATTGTGCAATAAATGGAAGGAACTCTTGTCGTTTGGTTGTATGTTTTCAAGCTGAATTTTCAATTTATTGTCTTTTATATTTTCAATATAGGCAACAAAAGTCAATAAAGTTCAAAAATTGGTCAATGTTAGGGTGGAAACCCATAAACCATCCCCCTAGTTTTGAATAATTCAATTTTGAACCTAAAAAACAGAAACGATATGATGCAACAACAAATGAAGGTGGAAATGGCGAACAAGGCCCACGAAAATATTCCGGGGAATCCCTCCACCGCCACCAGCAGCAAGATTAGCTTGAACGACCGATCCAACGGAAAACCCTTAAGGGTTTTGTCCGAGGAGGATTGGGCCTTTTGGATAGCGAACGGATATATCGTGATCAAAAAAGCAGTGCCCAAGGAACAGGCAAAGGCAACGGCCGATTTTATCTGGGAGTTCGATGAGAAAGACCCCAACGACCCAGAAACCTGGTACGCCCCAGCCCGCGCCGAAATGAAGATGAAGGAATTGACGGGAACCGGAATGGTAGAGGTTTATAACCATCAACATTTGTGGAACAACCGACAGACCCAAAGAGTGTACGATGCCTTTGTGGACATTTGGGGCACCGAAAAGCTTTGGGTGACCATCGATCGGGCCAATTTGAACATCCCCCAGCGACCCGGGGAAAACAGAAAAGGGTTTATCCACTGGGATTACGATCCCGAGACCCGACCCCAAAACGTTCAGGGGGTTTTGGCCTTGGCCGACCAAACGGATGAAAACATGGGAGGCTTTCAATGCATTCCCTGGTTGTACCGAAATTACGATACTTGGAAACTGACCCAACCTGAAGACCGGGACCACTTTCAACCTGACGTCACCGGACTGGAGGACAAGATCGTAAAGGTAAAACTGGAAGCAGGAGACTTGTTGATCTTCAACAGTACCCAACCCCACGGCATCCGTCCGAATAGATCAGGGGACAAGGTGCGTATTGCCCAATATATTTCCATGATGCCTGCCGAGGAGGACAACGCCGAGATGAGGCAATGGCGCATCAATTCATGGAAGAACCGCATTGCCCCAGAGGGCTACGCTTTTCCAGGAGATCCTAGAAAATGGGAGCAAACCAAGTACGATACCGCAAAATTAAGTGCACTTGGCGAGAAGTTATTGGGGTTGACTAACTGGTAGATTGTCAAATCCTTAAAAATGGGAAGGCCATTAGGGTCTTCCCTTTAATAACCCTATTTTTGCCGGCTTCAAGAAAGAAGCCATGAAAAAGTACCTCAACCTTTTTGATTTTTCCCAAAAGGTAAACTACCGAACGGAGATCTTATCGGGCCTTACCGTGGCCTTGGCACTCGTGCCCGAGGCCATCGCTTTTGCGTTCATTGCCGGCCTCTCCCCATTGACCGGATTGTATGCCGCCTTTGTGATGGGATTGGTCACCTCCATTTTAGGAGGCAGGCCGGGAATGATTTCTGGGGCTACGGGGGCCGTTGCGGTGGTGATTGTGAGCCTGGCCCAGCAATACGGGGTGGAATACGTGTTCGCCACCGTAGTGCTGGCGGGTATTTTACAACTTTTGGCGGGATTGCTTCGGTTGGGTAAGTTGATGCGTTTGGTGCCGCACCCCGTTATTTTCGGATTTGTGAACGGCCTAGCCATCATCATTTTTATGTCGCAGTTGGCCCAGTTCAAAACCCCGGAAGGGGCATGGTTGACGGGTAATACCCTATTCATTTTCTTGGGATTGGTATTGTTGACGATGTTGATCATTTGGGGTTTGCCCAAATTGACCAAGGTTGTTCCTGCATCCTTGGCCGCTATTTTGGTGGTGTTCGGGATTGTGTTTTTCTTGGGATTGGACACCCGTACCATTGGCGATATTGCCTCCATTCAGGGAACGTTCCCCCCATTTCATATTCCTGATTTGCCTTTTACTTGGGAAACTTTGGAAATCATTTTTCCCTATGCAGCGATTGTGGCCGGGGTTGGATTGATCGAGAGTCTGTTGACACTCAACATTGTGGATGAAATCACCGAAACCCGGGGAAGGGGCAACAAGGAAGCCGTGGCCCAAGGTACGGCCAATATCTTATCTGGATTTTTCTCGGGGATGGGCGGCTGCGCCATGATCGGGCAAAGTTTGATCAATACTTCCAACGGGGCAAGTGCAAGACTCTCCGGGATTTTTGCTGCCTTGATGCTCTTGGTGTTCATCATGTTCGGTTCCAGCTTGATTGAAAAAGTACCTATGGCGGCCCTCACCGGGTTGATGATCATGGTGGCATTGGGTACCTTTGAGTGGGCCAGTTTAAAAACCTTCCGCCGTATGCCCAAATCGGATGTGTTGGTGATGGTGCTCGTTACCTTGGTAACGGTATTCCTGCACAATTTGGCGTTGGCCGTGTTGGTAGGGGTCATTATTTCTGCCTTGGTGTTCGCTTGGGACAATGCAAAACGGATCAGGGCCAGAAAATATGTGGACGAAGAGGGCATCAAACATTATGAGATTTATGGACCACTCTTCTTTGGGAGTACCACTCTTTTTGCGGAAAAGTTTGATGTGTTGAAGGATCCCGAAGAAGTGATCATCGATTTTGCGGAAAGCCGTTTGGTGGACATGTCGGCCATTGAAGCCGTGAACAAGATTACGGAGCGTTACCGCAAAGTGGGCAAAAAACTGCACCTGAAACATTTGAGCAAGGACTGCCAACGCCTTTTGGCCAATGCCGATGATATTATCGAGGTAAACGTTTTGGAAGATCCCACCTATAAGGTTGTGGTCGATAAAATCGATTGATCATTGCCAAGCCTATTCAATAAAAAGCACGTAAAAAAGGAAGCCTAGGACAACCAAAATCAGCAGGGCGATAAAGTAGTTTTGAATTTCAAGCCATCGATCCCTTTTGGCTTGTTGAATGATTTTGTCCCGTATTTTCTTTTGCTCAAAAAGGGTTAGCTCCTTGAACTTTAGTTCGGAGTCACTCACATAGCCTTCGTAAGCTTCTCGAATTTCTTTGAAACTACGCCGTTTTCGCAATAAAGCGCGGTTGGCCTTGACCACTAACATTGGTTGACTTGCAGAACCCATAGACAGGAACGTTTGATTATTGATAATGGATTTGCAAGGAATGTTACAGAGAGGGGGCTTAATTGCCCTTTGTCTGTCCCAAAAACGGGTTTACGTTGGGGTTTTGTGGATTTCCGCTGGCCCTGCGCATTAACGTGATCTGTCCGGTGTGGTAGATGCAATCGGAGATCATGCCGTTGATGAGGTTCCAAAAAGCAAATTCCGATTCTTGTTCCCCTCTTTTAAAAATCACCTTGAATTTTTCCAAGTCCTCGGCACTTTTACCCAACACCTTACCACTGGCGGCCTGTAGGTTTTGCAAGGTTTTGGCCCTGAGCTCTTCATAGGGAAGGTTGGTGGGGAACAGGGATTTTTCAAAAGGTTTGGCATCCGGGGCCAACAAAATGTTGTTGGACATGGTATAGATATGCTCCATGGTTTCCAACACAGTCCTGCCGTTCTCTGAGGGTTTGTAGGCGAGATCTTGCTCCGTTAATCCTTCGGTGGCCCAATAAAACCGGTAGCCTAGGCCGTCTATCATTCTGGCCACCAAATTACCGGGATCATATGCTTTGGGCTGGGCAGGGATTTCTTTATAGGGAAGTTCCATGTTTTGTGCTTGGATTGATGTGATGGTTAGCAAGAGAAAGATAAGGCTAAT
The DNA here is from genome assembly GCA_030148305.1 of Allomuricauda sp. GTDB lineage: Bacteria > Bacteroidota > Bacteroidia > Flavobacteriales > Flavobacteriaceae > Flagellimonas. The sequence continues at coordinate 4,553 of JASBTS010000089.1, forward strand.
GGTATTTGGATAAGGTTTTTTCATAGGGAGTAAAGGTATTTCACAATGAGTTTTTTGGAAAGAAAATCTGCCCGAAATTGATGATGCATCGTGTTAGGTACAGTTTTTCCGTTATCAATATTCAAAGATTCGAGATATTTTTCCGTCCCTAAATTCAAAAAGCGGTCATTTCCGGTTCCCCATCTTTGATTTTGCCATCTTTTTTTCCCACAAAACATTTTTGCATAACGACAGCGTTCAGTCCGACAATTTTATTTAGTATTTTAATATCCGTGACTTTTCCATCATACCCTCCATTGTTAGCCGCTACCTTTTCTTGTTTTCAACAATTGACGAATTTGCAATGTTCCGTATTCGTTTCAATTTGTACCGTAGGGTGTTGAATATTGTATTGATTCAAGCGTTCTAGAATAGTTGTATAGACTTTATTTTCAGAACTATTATCGGTACTGTCCAACACAGCGTGTAGTGAAGCAACATTATAATTTCCGTCTAAACTCCAGATATGAAAATCGTGAATGTCCACAACGCCATCAATGTTATTCAACTCTGTGGTTAGGTTTTCCATATTCACATGTTCAGGAACCGCTTGGAGCATGATTTTTAAGGTGCCCATTAAATTTTTGGTGGCGTTGTACGAAATAAAAGCAGCAATGGCTAGGGTAAGTAACCCATCTATCCAATTCCATCCGGTAAAATAAATAACCACAGCACCAATTAAAACAGCAACCCAGCCCAATACATCTTCTAAAAGGTGAAGCATGATGGCTTTACTGTTGTGATTGTGTGAATGCCCGTGAGCGTGATGGTGATGATGATGGTGTTCTCCGTTTCCATTTTTAATTCTAAGAAATGCAAATCCGTTTATGCTAACCCCTAAAACAGCCAACCAAAGCATACCCACACTATTGACTTCTTTTGGCTGAATGAATGATTCTATACCACTTTTAATCATAAAAACAGCTCCAATCAATAGAAATAAAGATAATCCCAGAGCAGATAGTAATGAAAACCGTTTATAACCGTACGAATAATTGGAAGACCGTTTCTTTCCCGATATTTTTTCAAACAAAACGGCTATTCCAATGGCAATAGCATCTATAAAGTCGTGAAAAGCATCTGCAATAATAGCTGTGGAATTGGTGAAGATTCCACCCACAACTTCGATAACAGCAAAAAGTAAGTTCAACCAAAAGGCTAACGTAAGTCCATTTTTGGTATTTGAATGCTGATGTTCTTCGTGATGATGCTCGCGACTATGTTGGTGATTATGGTTCATATTAGAATCTGAATTAGTATTATTTTATTTCTCCGCTCCTTTTTCCTTAAGAAGTTAAGGAAACTTTATGGAGTACTTTTTCGGCTAGTTCCAAAGCTTCTTCTTGTGTTTGGGCAAGCAGCAGCGGATTCCCCCAAAATTTCTCATATACAGAGGCAAACAAGGTCAATCCTACTCGCTTTACTTTGCTCGGTTCTACCTGTATGGTTGCTTGTATGCATTTGAGTTTTTCTTTATTTATTTTTCGCCAAGCATTTATTTTTCTGGTTTCTTCTCTGGAATGTTTGTGCTTTTCTTCAGGTGCCTCACCCGTGCTAACCATTACAAAGGGTTTTCCGCTTTCGAACAAGTTGGTAAACGCTGCCATATCATCATCGTGATTATGAGTTTCATTTTCTACTTGTTCAAGGCTGTGTTGAAAATCAACCAACACTACAGGGAATTTTGAATCATCTATGATCATTACATCTACTTTTAACTCTAATGCAAAGGTAGAATGAATCTAAATAATTGTATTGTACCAATAAACGTATCTGTTGGACTAATCGTGGTTTTTGCTTCGGAATGCTGATGCGGTTACTCCTGTGATTTTTTTTAAATAATCGAGAAAAATAGGCGTAATCTTCGTAGCCTAATTGTGTTGCAATTTCTTTAACTGATTCATCGGAGTGATAGAGCATGCGTTTGGCTTCTAACATAACACGCTGTTGTATGTGGTGTGAAACGGAATACCCTGTTGTTTTTTTAACACATTCGTTCAAATAGGCAGTAGAAATATTAAGGGTTTGGGCGTACTCATTCGGTTTTTTTACGATACTAAAATGGGCTTCCAAAAGAGACTTAAAAGCCTTTGTAATAGACTCAAAACGTGAAAGGGTGCCTGCTGATTTGGATTGTGCTAAATACTGTGAAACAACTAATGCAACTAATGTATTACAACTGTCTTTGAGTACCGATTGATATAATTTTTCGTGTTTTCTCTCCGATAATTTCAGGCACAATGATGCCGTTTCAGAAATAATGGAAAACGCTTCCCTTGTTAAGGATACCGGTCTTGCAGGGTTTATATCTTCCAATAACGTGAGATATTCCCGATTCAAGGTTTCCGTATTGATTGCCCAAAAGCTGACCGTTGCATTTTTAATGGCCAACATACGATGTACTTGATTGGGGTGAATGTAGATTACAGACGATGGTTTTATGGTAAACGTATGGAAATCTATTTCAATGGATGTGGTCCCTTTTTCTTGTAAAAAAACAAATGATAATCATCCCTATGTGATGCTGCCGCTTCTTTAAACTCATTTAAATCTTTGAATGACATTTTCCCAATAACAACCCCAGTGGTAAATGAATCATCCATGGTTTTTACAGGAATGCTCTTTGTTTTTTCACTCATTATCCCTTCATTTGAGCCGTTTTGGTTAGGTTGCCGCTAACGGTAAATGGTATGAGTAGGGGCAGATTGCGAGCTTCTTTCTTGTCAAACCGCTACGCTCCCGATAACAATCGGGATGAGCGGGCTACAAACCTTGATGTTTACCACTTTGCCTGCCATTACTTATACAAAATGTTGGTGGTAGTTCTTTATCCTAATCCTATAAAATTAATCTTTTACACAGCGAACAGAAAATCCATCCCGTTTGTGGCTAGTAAATCGTCGGATTTTCTCATCATTGTAATATAACGTACGTCGCCATGCATAATCACTATCAGCTTCTGTGGATGACCACCAAGTACCGAAAAGTCCTATATCAATGAAATCTCCAGTCTTCCAGTTCCTATGTCCTCCAGGAATGGCAGAGAATCCGCTTTCATTTGTAGCTCCTATATTAGGGCTGATCCAATAAGTTGTACCGTGTTTTTTAAGTTGACCTCCTTCGTTATTTCCTCTAATTCCCATCTTATCTATTTCACTTGAGTCTAAACCTAAAGCCAACTCTAGTTGTTTCCATTCTTGATCAGAAGGAATATGCCAACCACTGGGACATAAACAGCTTTTATTTACTGCATACCAATTATATAAAGCACCATATGTATCCTTATATGTTTTTTCATCATCGTTATACCAACTATATGCAGGTGTTTTTATTTCAATCCATTTCTTGTTGTCTGAAACCAGGACTGGGTTTATTGAATCAACTATTCCTGTATTATTTAAGTTTTCAGCCATCCACCACTGATCACCAATTTTTATGGTTTTATATACTTTCCCATCTCGGGAATCAATAATTGAATCTGTTATTTGTGCATTACCAATTATTGAAATCGTTAAAATGTACATGAACAAAAAAATAGTTCTTAGTTTTCTCATTATTCTACAAATGCATTACATATCTGAATTGTCTTGAATTACCGCCAACGGCTCGGCTATGCGTAGTTGCGTGGGTTAGCACTGAACTTAGCAAGTACACACCAAGTTGGAAATTCCGCAGGAATTTTCAGGGTAAACGAGAACGCAGCCATTACTTATGGCCATAGTTGTGTGTCGTTTTTATTTTGTTTCTTTAATAATAACGTTCTGGTAGTTATAGGGTATTTCTATGTTCTCTTTGTCAAATCGTTCCTTTATTGAGCGTAGTAAATCACAATACATTATAAACCCATTTGATGCATTGTTTGAGTAGGCCCAAACTTTTAATGTGATGGATGAATTTCCCAATGCAGTAACCCTTGATATAACTTCGGGCACATGGTTTTCTATATCTTCTTTGGTTCTATTATCTATATGTAGCGGATGATTTATAACCTCCTCCTCCATTATTTTTAAAGCTTGGCCAATGTCAGAATTATAGCCAATACCAATTTCGATCATTTTACAAATCCTTGTATCATTTAAGTTTGAGTTGACAATAACATTGGAGCTAATTACCGAGTTGGGAACCACGATCCTATTATTTTCAAAATCTCGAAGGACAACTTGCCTCAAATTGATTTCTTCTACAGTTCCAGTATACGTTTGGTTAAACGTAATTCTATCGTTGATCTTGAACGGTTTGAATATAACAATGAGAAACCCGCTCATAATATTGCTCAATGCCTGTTGAGATGCCAATCCTGCGACTAGTGATAAGATTCCCGCACCTGCTAACAAGGAATGGCCCAACGTTTTCATTTCGGGAATTTGGATTAGTGCAAATGAAATGCCTATTATAAAAATAATGGCTGTTATTAGTTTCGTGGCAAAGAGATAGCTTGTTGGGTCAATGTGTTTTGTTGCTACCAGATTATTGATCTTCTTCTTGGATAAATATTTAAAAACCAAGGCAAAACAAATCGTTAGGGCAATTATAATTCCGATTATTATAACTGTTTTAAAGTCTGAAAAAAAAGAATCTGTCATAACTTTTGTTCAAGTTTTTTTAGAATTTTCAATTGTAATTCTTGACTTTCAAATAGGGTTTGAATTTGTTCTTGGATGAGAAGTTCAATTTTCTGATTCAGTGACTTTATTTCCAGTTCAGCTTTTAAGTTGATCAAGTAGTCATTTTCAGCTCTTTTTCTGTCTTTTTCCTCTTGTCTATTTTGACTCATCATTATAACTGGAGCTTGTAATGCCGCAATACAGGAAAGAATGAGGTTCATCAATATAAATGGGTATGGGTCAAAGTTGTCTTTTACGGGAGCTAGCGTGTTGAACAGAACCCATGCGACCAGAATGATAAAAAAGGAAATGATAAAAGCCCAACTACCTCCAAATTTTGCAACCTTATCAGATATTGTTTGTCCTCTTGTGAGTATTTCTTTCGGTGGATTTAATAGATTGTTCGTAATTAAGGTTTCTTCCTCAATTGCTTTCTTAACAATCTCTTGGAGTTTTTTTACTTGCTCAGATTTAGCAGTTAAAAGTTTGTCTATGTCTTTGTCCATTTTCTATTATTAATTAAATGCACCCCAACGGTTTTGTATATGAAAAGTAGCGGATTATTACGCACTAACTTTTCCAACTTTAACTGACCTTTAATTTATTCATTTTCTCCCGTTCAAGTGATTAAACCACTATTTTTTATATACGTTGTTGCCAGCGGGCTTTTTATTTTTCAATTAATTCCTTAAGCATTTTCAGCACTGGATTTTCTTCCCCTTGTTCAGGTTCTTGTTTTGCTCCTGGTCGATTGTCTTCCTGAATTATTTTCAATTCCGTTCCATTTTCTTTTTCGGTCAGTTTGTATTCCATCTCAAAATAGTTTTCTGGCTTGTCATCAAGGTCAGGTCTTGGGGCAAAGAGATTATATTTCAGTTTCTTGTTTGGTTCAAATTCCAATACGGTTCCCCATTGTTCAAAAATTTGTCCTTCCCACTCCGATTTGAAACGAATTTCATTTCCTACGCCCCAATCTGTTATCAATTCACTTCCATATTGCCAAGCCTTGACTTTTTCAGGTTCAGTGAGGGCTTTCCAAACTTTTTCTCTTGAAGCGTTTATTGTCAATTTTGAAATATTGGTTGCCATATTTTATTCTTTTTAGATGATTATTTGTTCAACTTGCCGCTAACGGTCTTGTATATGTTTTGTGGTGTGACCGCGGCTGGTTCTCTGCCTGCGAATCCGCAGTTGGCGTACCACCGAACCCCGCCCTGCAATATGTACATTGTTGGCGGTAGTTTTTATTTCAATTTTACAGGTTCAATTTTATACCCTAAATCTATTAATTGGTTGATTAGTCCACATTCATACCAATAATGGCTGAACCCAACTGCAATAAAACAGTTATCGGCTTCAATCAATGGTATTATTGTTTCCATCCACCTTGCATTTCTATCCGTTAACATTAATGAATTTGTGCAAGGTTTATTTAATTGTAAATCTATGTTTAAACTTGTAAACCAAGTTGTCTCTTGACAACTACTGGTATCTTTAGTTCTTATTCTATTAATTGCATAAGCAAGTCTTCTTTTATGGGTTCTTCTTGGCATTCCCTCGACATCTTCATTTATCCATTTAATCTGATCAGCTGTAGATTCTAAACCGACCACTCTTAAATTATAATCTTCAGCTCTAGACCTTATATAATCATCAAGCGTAAACGATGTATCTCCTTCAGCCCTTTTGACACATATGTGTTGTTTGTAATATCTGTTAAGAAAAGTGTACATCTCTGTCGGAGTCATTTTGGTATAGTCAGTGTTGCTATTTTCCAAAAGATTTTTGATAAAAGAATAGTCTTCTTTATTCAAATACTTGTTCCAGTTGGTTGTTGTCTTCCTTTTAACTACAATATCTGGATACATTTGCCCAGGAATACCTACACTTTCAAACATTGCAATTTCACTAGATTTAAGTGCTTTATTAGCTATCGTTAAAGAGTCGAAAAAAGACTTCCCTAGGGCGTGGTGTGTTCCAAATAAGTAACTTACTTTATCTGAATTTTCTTTGGTTACTTTAAATAGAAGCGTTTCATTATTATCAAATACATCTCTATTTTGACCAAAAAGTAAAGTTGAAGTCAATACAAAAATTAACAGAGTAGTGATGGGTTTTATTTTCATTTTTCAAATTACCGCCAACGGTCTCGGCTATGAGTAGTTGCGTGGGATACTGAGGCCTTGTTTGCCAATGGCAGGCAATTACCTATAGCCATTATTTGTGTTCAATTATTTAAATATTCTGTAATCTTTTTCTTGATGCGCACTCTTTATGAGTTCTCTATCTAAGTTCAACCAAATTTTTTTGATATCATCAATGGTTATATGAGAATCCATAAGATCCATTTCTTCATCTGAAGTCGCTTTTCGCACAAGTCTAAGTTGTAAGCTCTTAGTCATTAAATTTCTTCCAGATTCGCTTCCAACAAACCCAAATATGTGGATTGTATCTTTATGCTTATGATTTTTTAATTTTTGAAGAATTTCTTCCAATACTTCTCTCATAAGAAATTTAGATCTGATATTTCTCTCTCTTGGACCTTTTCCTTCCACAACAATCGATTCTAAATACAACAAGTTATTATCCCAAGATTCATTGTTCGAAAACATATTTGTTTCCCAATTCATCGGATTTAAATACAATGAATTTCCTTCAAAAATTTGAGTTTTCAAATCGTTTGTTGGCACAAATAGGGCGAGATAACCTATTACATCGCCTATATCATTCTTAAGTAAGAAAACTGTTTCTTTCGAATGCCAGTGCAATTCCTGAATTTTTTCAAGAGTCATTGCTTCTTTTCCAAAGGCTTTTAGAGCTAATTTATGCATTGCTAATAGCTCAGACCTTTGATTAAGTTTGTCTACCTTAATGGTTTCGTTTGTAATAAAGAAGTTCTCACTAAGATTTGGTGTTCTCGCTACTGAGGACTTAAGCTTGTCAATATTTGTGAATATTATGTAAATCAAGGATAAAAACACTACTCCAATATTTAGCCAAATATTCTGTTTTAAAAAGTCCAAATACGACTGGATGCTTCCACCAATAACGATTATTAGAATGATTGTTCCTGGAATCAATCTTACATAAATGCTTTTTAATAATTTATTCAACATTTTGAGCATTTCAATTGGTTACAATTTGTTTTTATATCCAAAACAGAATACAAACGATGTATTTGATCCTCTTCTAAAATATATTTCAGGTTAATCAAGGTTCGCAATCCGTTTTGGACAACGGCATGGAAGAACTAAAACTCAGCGCGCTTTTGTCCTTAAAAGCCGTACCGGTCTCGTCCAGTTCGCCATACCCTTCGATCAATTGCCCATCCTTGAACAAAAAGGCCACCTCGCGGGTATTGCCTTGGGTCCCTTCGGACATAAAAGTGTATTTGCCAATCAGCACGCTGTCCAACAACTCACCCGCAAAGGTCCCGGTATTGGCATCTTTTTCAGACAGGGCATAACTCAGGTTGCCCAGCACCGTTTCATTGATGTGGGTAATTTCCAGGACCACCTTGTTGCCGTTCGCCTCATAGGTATAGCAACCTACTTCCAAGGTAGGAGCCGATTGGGGAGGGGCCACGGTTTCCGGTGCCGCGGGAACGCTGTCCACTTCTTTGGACTCCTTGGTCTTGCAGGCGAAAACAACGAGCAGGGTTACGAATGAGGTAATAATTGTTTTTTTCATGATCAGTCTATTTTTTTGAAAGTGAGCAAATTGGCTTCGGAGCCATTGGAAAGGTACAGTCTGTTGTTCTCCACCCTGTATTGGGTACTGCCTTGCAGGGCGGTCAAAAATTCAGATTCCTTTTCCATATTGGGGCAGGCCATTCGGGTAGAGGCCACTTGGGAAAAACGCAGCAGGTCCTTTTCATAAAAAAGGCTCCCCGTCATACGGTTGCACCCAGAAAATCCGGAGAACCGGTTATTGTTGATGTTGATTTCCATGTTGGGCACGTCCTGCCCATTAAAATCGGCTTTGGAAACCTTGTTTCCCTTCATTTCTTCCAACACCCAAATATCGTGTAGCCTGTAATCGGTAACATAGGCACCGCAGCCTTCCAACGCTTGACTTTCATCAGAACCTGTTAATTTATAGGCGATGGTCACCGTGTAAGGGGACACTTCGCCCGACATGGCATTGGTGCATTCCTTGTGGGCAATGATGATATCCATGGAAGTGGCCTCGGTCTGGATCCGGAACATTTTAATGTTGGCATCCTGTGCCAAAATGGGCGGGGACGGGGGCGTAACGATGGTGTCCTCCATGGTTTTGAGTTCCACCTTGTTGTCATAGATTTTTAGGCCCCAAAAAGGCTCGGTACCCGTAGCCTTAAAATAACTGCCATCAATGTCCACAATGATGGGTTCCATTTTTCGCACCGTTGCGGAGTCCACTTTTTCCTCAGCGGCGGGTTCCGCTTCGGTAGGTGTTTCCTTTTTCTTTTCCACACAACTGGAAAAGCAAACCAGTGCAACAATTACAAAAAGGGCCTTTTTCATGGCTTTACTTTTTTGAACCGCATCATGGGAATGTCTCCCAACAACAGATTCAACTTGCCATCCTCAAACGAAAACCCATCTATTTTTTGCATCATTTGAAGGAACTGTCGTTCGCTGCCCCCGCAGAACATCATGGTGGTAGGGCCGGGTTCCCCAAAGGAAATAGCGTTCTCTTCGATTACATAATCAGCGGAATAGCCATTACAACTATCGGTTCCAGAAACTTTTCCAGCTTCTTGATCAAAGGAAATCTGTGGTTTTTTTTCAGGGAACAGGCCTTCAAAGGCAATACGGGGACCTGTAATGTATTCCAGTTCCCAAGTAGTGCCATAAAGTCCATCAGCACTGGATGCAGCCCTATTGCAGGAGTCTGCCAGTACCATGGCCATAAAGGCAATGATAATAGAGGTTTTCATTGTACGGAAATTAATGGTTAATGTTTCAGAAAAGTACTAAAAAATTGATCTTTAACCCGTAAATCCCCTGTTAATAAATGGATTGGATATGCTGTTATGGATTTCGTTGGCTCCAAACCTCGTAAATAGGGTCCCCCTTGCTGCTCAGTCCGTAATGGTGCCAATCCCCATCTTTTAATTCATAATCAAATTGCAGGCTGGCCCCTACCCGTGAATCGTCCCTGGAAAAGAAACCAATGTTTTCGGTGTATTTTCCATTAACGGTGGTGTAGGTGCCACCTCCGGTGCCCATAAATTGTTTGGTCTCGGTGTTGTAGGCTATCCATTGGAATCGAGTGCCGGATAAGATTTTCATCGTTTTTCTTGGACCGGAGGTATCGCGTTTCACAATTTCGCCATCCTGTTTTCTACCGGAAATCAACCAGGCTCCTGCCAAATCTCCGGGGGTGCCATCATCAATTTGGGTCCAAGTGTGATCGTTGATTCGCAGTTGTCCATCCACTATCTGAAAAGGTGTTTTTTTAGTAATTCCTATCCTATCCAAATTTTGGGATGCAAACTCAAAGGTTTGAACCAAATCATCTCCTTCAACCCAATAACTGCCCCCTTGAGTGGCCATAAATTTTCCAGTGGTCTCTTCAAAAGCTGCCAAGGAAACAAAGTTTTTGGTAAATATGGCCACCTGTTTTATTGTTGCGCCTTGCTCATTACTAAAGGTTGTCTCCCAAGCACCCACTATATCTTGTGCTACCATGTTGGCAAAGAAAAAGTATCCCAATATGCTGAAAATCAAATTTTTCATTGAAACTAGATTTAGTTTTTAAGATAAAAAAAATACCACTACTTTCAAAGTAATGGCATTTTATACTCTTTAGTGGATTGTCTAGAGTGTCCTCAAGAACTCCGCTACATCACGTGCATCCTCTTCGGAAAGATTTTGGTTCAACATGATGGCGTTGTTGTATTCTTTGAGCAAAGCCTTGGCAATAGGATCTTCCTTAAGCATGCCATCAGGGTTCAAGATCATATTCATCACCCATTCAGGGCTTCTTCTGTCATATACACCTTTTAGGGCAGGACCGATCATTCTTTGGTCGATCATGTGGCAAGCCACACAGATAGACTCGAATTTTCCTTTTCCCCTGTCAGCCATAGCTTGGTCAATTTCAGCGCCAAATCCCACACTCTTGATGGGACCAACTCCCTTATTGCTCAAATCCACAGGGATTTCTTGACTGGTTGGAGCCTTGGTATCCTCGGTTTTGGTTCTACTTACTTCAAAACCATCTTTCTTCTCTTCCTTTTTTCCGCCGCAACTTGCAATCATGGCACCCAAGGCCAAGAATAGAACTACTTTTTTCATTATTTGCTCAATTGATGTTTGTATGTGTAAAATGTAGCTACTAAGATAGGCATTAGGTCCTAATAATTGGGCAGTTTTTTGTTTTGAATCTCACAGGGCAATCAATTCAAAGGGAATCGAAAAAATCCAAGGCCCGTTTTTCCGTGTAGGTAATATTGTTTTTGCCCCAGAAACCGACGTGACCACCATATGTTGGGGTCTCTAAATAAAGATTGATATTGTTTTCCACTTCTTTAAATGGATAGCATTCCGGACCTAGGAAAGAATCGTCCTTGGCGTTGATGATCAAGCTTGGAACAGCGATGTTAGGTAAAAATTGGAGCGAACTGCATTGCTCATAATAATCCAGGGCATCCTTAAATTGATGGGCTCGACTGGTGTAGATGTCATCAAAATCCTTTAGGGTCTTTATTTTTTTGATGTCCGCATTGGTAATGCACTCAGGAAACAGTTGTTGTTTTTGTCTCAGCTTGTCCAACAGGTTTTTTTTGAAACGTTGGGCGTACAGTACATTTTTAGGGCTGAGCAATTGTGTACAGGAGTTGTGCAGGCTACAGGGCACGGAAACCGCTACGGCACCCTTCATTTCTTTGGGTATCTGGTTGCCTTCGCCCAAATATTTCAACAAAAGGTTGCCACCCAAACTGAAACCTTTCAAATAGATTTCGCTGTAGTTTCTGGTGTTGAGAATATGATGGATGACCTCGATCAGATCTTCTGTGGCCCCACTGTGATAGGAACGGTACAAGCGGTTGGGCTCCCCACTACAGCCCCGATAATTGACGGCACAGGTGTCGTAACCATTTTGATTCAGGATCTTGGCACTTCCGGTAATGTAAGGTCGTTGCCCATCGCCTTCCAATCCATGCAGTAAGACGACCAGTTTTTGGGTGGATTGCGTGGCCTCGCTCCAGTCCAGATCTAAAAAATCCCTATCGGAAAGGATCAACCGCTCCCTTTTTTGCACCACTCCGTTCACGGATCGGATGATGCCCGAATAAATAGTGGCCAAATGACCATTTCGAAAAAACAAGGGAGGATTATAATTGGAGGCGATTTGCGGCATGGGGCTGTTTAATCTTTTGCGTAGGTTTCAAGGAGTTTGGCCTGTTCTTCTATGGCCGATTTGAACTCACCTTTCAATTTTTCAACAAGTTTGGAAACAGGAAGCACATCATCTATGGCTGTGGCCCCTTGTCCTGCGGACCAAATGGTCTTCCATGCCTTTGCTTCGGTGTTGAGTTCTTTCCCAAAATCGATTTTGGTATCCTTTTTCAAATCCTCTTCGGTAATACCAGCAGCTTTGAGACTGGCGGCCAAGAAGTTGGCATGTACCCCGGAAATGGAAGCGGTATACACAATATCACTGGCACCGGCATCAATGATCATTTGTCGGTATTCTGGGGTAGCTTGACTTTCTTCCGTATTGATAAAACGGGTACCCATATAGGCTAGATCGGCCCCCATTTGCATGGCGGAGGCAATGTCGCGCCCCGTGCTGATGCATCCCGAAAGCAAAATGGTCTTATGGAAGAATTTTTTCACTTCAGTGATCAAACTCATGGGATTTAAGGTGCCTCCATGTCCGCCCGCACCTGCTGATACGAGGATCAAACCATCCACGCCGGCTTCGGCCGCTTTTTCGGCATGTCTTTTTTTGATGATGTCATGAAAAACCAACCCGCCATAACTGTGAATGGCATCTACCACCATACTTACGGCACCCAAAGAAGTGATGACCAAGGGCACTTTGTATTTCATACAGAGTCGAACATCGGCCTCCAAACGGGGATTGGTGGGATGCACCACCAAGTTTACACCGAAGGGAGCCGCTTTTTTGCCTGTTTCTTCCTCGAATTTTTGGAGTTCGGATTTGATTTCGATCAACCAATCCTCAAAACCTTCGCTGGTGCGTTGGTTTAGTGCCGGAAAGGTACCGACGATACCGTTCTTACAGCATTCGATGACCAATTTGGGCCCGGAGATCAAAAACATGGGGGCGGCAACAACGGGTAAGGAAAGATTTTGGATGAATTCGGCTTTTTGGCTCATGGCGTGATGTTAAACTATGTTTAAAAATAGGAACTATTCTGCTACTCGATGGAAACAGTATTCAAAACTATGTTATTTTTACAATTATTATGCATGCATAACAAAATAACCCACTATGTTTTTTAAAGAGTTCGAGATTCGTTGGAGCGATTTGGATGCCAATCGCCACATGGCCAATTCGGCCTATATCAACTTTATGAGCCATACCCGGATGGCGTATTTGGGCCAGTTGGGCTTCAACCAAGTGAGCATGGCCATCCACAATATCGGCCCCGTGGTTTTCTATGAACACGTCTATTATTTTAAGGAGGCCTTCCCTGGTAGACCTGTAAAAGTTTCCTTGGAATTTATAGGGATGAGCGAGGATGGGATGTTCTTTGAGTTCCGGCACAACTTTTACGATTTCAAAGGCAAAAATTTTGCCCGCTGTGAGATGATGGGTGCTTGGATCGATTTGAAGGAACGAAAGTTGATAGGTCTTCCCGTAGAATTTTTGGAGGCGTTCCAGGCCATGGAACAATCCAAGGATTTTAAGGTATTGACCAAGGCCGACACCCGAAAGTTTGTTCAGGTCCCCCATGATCTATAAACTATCAAAGGAAAATTTGTTCAACTAACCCAAGTTAGGTTTTGGCTTCTTGCTAGCCAAATATACCCCTACGAAAACCAATGCAGTTGCGGCCACTTTTATCAAGGTAAGGTGATCCTTTCCCGCAATAAGGGCGTATATGATGCCAACCAATGGTTGCAGATAAACAAAGGCTCCAACGGTGGAGGCTTTTAGTTGGGTCAGGGCAAAAACATTGAACAGATAAGTGGTAAATGTGGTGCCGATAACTACAAAGGCAATGGAACCATAGGCCCACAATGGCATGTTGACCCAATCCATTTGCAACACATCTGGCAATGTTACGGGCAGATTAATAAAAATGGCGATGGTGAACAGCCATTTCATCAAGGTGAAGGGGTGGTATTTTTCAATCAGTTTTTTTACGACGATCAAGTACGCACCATATGCCGTGGCATTTACCACAAACAAAAAATTGCCCAATGGGATGTTGGGGGCATCATGGCGGATTTCTGCCCCAAAAAAGATAAGTCCGAGGGCACCTACAAATCCAAGTAAAACTCCAAGTCCTTTGTTCAAAGTGATTCTTTCGCTCAAAAACAAAGCGGACAAAATCACTACAATAATAGGAGTGATGGTCACCAATACGGCACTATTAATAGGTGTGGACAATTGCAGACCTTTAAAAAAGGAAAGCATATTCACGACCATGCCCAATGAGGCGCAGGCCAAAATTCGGCCCCAATCCCTTTTCTCTATTTTTTCCTTGGGACCAAAGATGGAGATAAGCCAGAAAAGGATGGCGGCTCCGGTGACCCTCAGCAATATAAACCCAAAGGGTTTTACATAAGTGGGCATGACCCCCTTGGCTACTGTGTGGTTGATGCCATATATGGTGGTGGCTCCAATGGCAGCTAATATGGCCAAGGTCCTTTTACTCATGGATGCAGGGCTTCCTTGGCCGCTTGGACCGTTTTTTTGGAATTGCCCACAAAAATCTGCCCATCCACAAGAATGACCGGTCTTTTCAAAAAGGTGTAATGCTCTAAAATCAATTCCCTGTAATCCTGTTCGGAAAGTTCTTTTTCATGAAGGCCTTTTTGCCGGAACAACATGGCCCTTTTGCTGAACAAAGATTCGTAGCTTCCGGAAAGCGCTTTCATTTCATCAACTTGTGCAGCTGTCATGGGTTCCGATTTTATTTCTTGAAGTTGAACCCCGTCCAAAGGTTCCAAATCTTTAAGAATATGCTGACAAGTGGAGCAACTGCCCAAGTGGTAAATTTTTTTCATGATATTTTGGTGATGAATTGCCAAAGGAAGACAAATTTACGCCAATTCAGATGAAGAAAAGGTAAATTCAACAGGTTTAGGTGAAGGTGTTTTATTTTATTGAAATGTTCATTTTTGTTGATTTGTCATAGGTGCTTTTCAAATTTTAAGACTAGTTTTATCGAACCAAACGATACCATGTCATGGAAAAATTATTCGACATCTTGCTGAAAAACAGAAAGATACTTCATGATTTTCTGCATAATACCCCGCATGAGGATCTTTTCAGGATTCCCGAAGGATTCAACAATAACATTTGGTGGAACATTGCCCATGTAGTGGTTACACCACAATTGCTGATTTACGGGTTAAGCGGTCGTGATTTTACCATAGAAAAAGAGTTGATCGATAAATACCGAAAGGGAACTTTCCCCGATGGTGAGCCTTCCAAAGCAGAAATGGAGAAAATTGATGCTTACTTGTTCAGCACCATCAAACACATTCAACTGGATTACGAACACGGAAGGTTCAAAAACTTTCAGGAATACATGACCTCACCGAAAATTGGGTTGAGCTGTGCAGAGGATGCCCTTGCCTTCAACGTTTTCCATGAAGGGCTACACCTTGGTGCCATAATGGCCTTAAAGCATGCTTTACAGAGGGATCGTTAGGATTTTATGGTCTTAAATTTCAGGTACTTATTGATGTCATCAAATGAAAGGGTCAATACAATAGGGCCATCCGCATAAGATGCCACTTCATATTGGTTGTACACCATTTGGATTCCGTTTGGGGTGTAGCCCACATTTTGGGCCAAATGGAACGCATCGCCTTCGAACATAAACCCCGTGGCATTGATGTTCTTGTCCTGTGGAATTTTTTCTTGGTCCCGGAATTGGGCTTCGGCAAATTGGGCAAATCCTTCATAATCTTCAAATAGATCATAGTTTTCCAACTCAGTTCCTTCCACTTTGTCAAAATTCAAAAAAGAGGATGTGGCATACCCATGGGCGCCGCCTGTAAAGGAATAGGAATTCAATTTGATGGTCACAATGTTGGCATCTTCATAAACCACTTTACCATCAATCTGGGCTTCCCAAGGCATTTCTTCCGAAAATTTTTCCTTTATCTCTTTGTAACTCTGGCTAAATGAGGCAATGGCCTTATCCATACTATCAATGTCTCCATCCGCAGTGAATGAAAGAAGCGAAATAATTTCCTCGCTCAAAGATCTGTTGATGGCCGTGGCCACAGTGGACCCTTCCAAGGCATTTGGGATGTTAATCTCTATTTTAGGGCAGTCGGTGCAGTTTTCCCCTTCCAATTGAAGGGTGTCAAAGGTAAGTTTGCTTTCAGTTTCGCAACCAATGACAAAAGCAAATATCAAGATTATGCCAAGGCATTTTTTCATGGACTGGGATTTTAGAGCTTTCAAAAATACTACTTCATTGAAAACGCCGAAAGATAACGATACATTTGTACGTAGAAAGGACCTATATGAGCAAAAAAGAGTTAAAATTCAACAGTAAGACCATACACGGTGGGCAACATCCGGATAAGGCCTACGGCGCCGTGATGCCTCCGATATACCAAACTTCCACCTATGCCCAATCCACCCCTGGAGGACATTTGGGCTATGAATATTCCAGAAGTGCCAACCCCACCCGGACGGCTTTGGAAAAGGCCTTGGCCAGCATTGAAAATGGGCAATACGGCATGGCCTTCGCCAGCGGATTAGCCGCCATAGATGCCGTTATGAAATTGTTGGAACCCGGTGATGAGGTAATTTCAACCAGTGACCTTTATGGAGGTAGTTATCGACTCTTTAAAAGGGTCTATGAAAAATTTGGCATCACTTTTCGGTTTGTGGACATGAGCGATGTGAACAATATTGCAGCGCAAATCAATGAAAAGACCAAATTGGTTTGGGTAGAAACACCTACCAATCCTATGATGAACATTATCGACATTAAGGCCGTGTCCAGGATTACCAAAAAGCACGGTTTGTTACTTGCAGTGGACAATACTTTTGCCACACCGTATCTACAAAAACCGCTGGATCTTGGTGCTGATATTGTGATGCATTCTGCCACCAAATATTTGGGTGGACACAGCGATGTGGTCGTTGGAGCCTTAGTGGTGAGCGATAAAGAGCTGGCAGATCAGCTGTATTTCATCCAGAATGCCAGTGGAGCCGTTTGCGGTCCTATGGATAGTTTCTTGACCCTACGCGGAATCAAAACGCTGCATGTTCGCATGCAGCGGCATTGCGAAAATGGCGAGGCCATTGCCCACTTTCTCAACAACCATCCAAAGATAGAAAAGGTGTATTGGCCAGGTTTTGAGAGCCATCCCAATCATGAAGTGGCTAAAGCACAAATGAGCGGATTTGGCGGGATGATTTCCTTTATACCCAAAGGCGGGAGCTATGAAGATACCATAAAAATTGTAGAGAAACTGAAAATATTTACCCTTGCTGAGTCGTTAGGGGGAGTGGAAAGTTTGGCGGGCCATCCAGCGAGTATGACCCATGCAAGTATCCCCAAAGAAGAACGTGAGAAAAGTGGTGTGGTGGACGCCTTGATCCGGTTGAGTGTGGGCATTGAGGATGTGGAGGATTTGATGGACGATTTGGAGCAGGCCCTCACTTAAACTTTTTGAAAAATTTATAAAAAATAAATATTCAAATTATGGAAATAATATAATTTTGCCGTCAAATTCATAATTCACTAAAAATCACCCCAGAGCCAGCGCGAGGGGATAACTAATTTTAATCCGAATATGGAAGAAAAAATCAAAGCATTTATGGATGAGGTGAAGGCCAGAAACGGTCATGAACCAGAATTCATTCAAGCCGTGCAGGAAGTAGCGGAAACTGTGATCCCGTACATTGTTCAGCACGA
>JASBTS010000097.1 GCA_030148305.1 Allomuricauda sp.
AACGACGCTTTCCCGAAGGACCCAACGGAGGATACCGATACCGATGGTGACGGAACAGGCGACAACGCCGATGACGACGATGACGGTGATGGCACTTTGGACATCAACGACGCCTTCCCGAAAGACCCAACAGAGGATACCGATACCGATGGTGACGGAACCGGGGACAATGCCGATGACGACGATGACGGGGATGGTACTTTGGACATCAACGACGCTTTCCCAAAAGACCCAACGGAGGACACCGATACCGATGGTGACGGCACAGGGGACAATGCCGATGACGATGATGACGGGGATGGAGCCTTGGACATCAACGATGCTTTCCCGAAAGACCCAACGGAGGATACCGATACCGATGGTGACGGAACCGGCGACAATGCCGATGACGATGATGACGGGGATGGAGCCTTGGACATCAACGATGCTTTCCCGAAAGACCCAACAGAGGACACCGATACCGATGGTGACGGAACAGGGGACAACGCCGATAATGATGCGGATAACGATGGTGTACCCGATGATGAGGATGCCTTTCCAACGGACCCGAATGAAAGCTCAGATGTTGATGGTGACGGAATTGGGGACAATGCCGATAATGATGACGATAACGACGGAGTGGAAGACGTGGACAATGATGGGGACGGTCTTGGGGACAATGTTGACAACGATGACGACAATGATGGCATACCAGACAATGAAGATGCCTTTCCGACTGATGCCAGTGAGGACACTGATACCGATGGCGATGGTATTGGGGATAATGCTGATACTGATGATGATGGGGACGGGTATTCCGATGAAGTCGAGTTGAACGAGGGTACTGACCCAACAGATGCTTCAAGTACTCCTTTGGATACGGATGGTGATGGTATTCCTGATAGTCTGGACGACGATGATGACAATGATGGTGTTGCGGATTGGGATGATGCATTCCCGACCAGCGAGGAGCCCACTTTGGTACCGGCCCAGGCCTTCACACCCAATGGGGATGGTAATAATGATACTTGGATCATTCCAGGAATAGATAATTATCCCAACAATGTGGTGAAGGTGTACAACCGATGGGGGCATGAAGTATTTGCTGCAAGATCCTATCACAACGATTGGGGAGGTTTCTACAAAAGCAGGAACGAAAAACTCCCGGCAGGATCTTATCTGTACATTCTTGATCTTGGCAATGGTAGTGCTCCGTTACAGGGCTGGATCTTTATCAACTATTAAAAATCAACAAAACAAAAAACACAGCTTAAAATCATGAATACAATAAATAGAATAGCAATACTGATCATGGCCTTGATCCTTTCGGTGGCCGTAAAGGCCCAACAGGATCCGAACTATACCTTTTATCGGTACAATATGAACATTTATAACCCTGCTTTTGCGGGAAGTTCCGAGTCGGCAGAACTCTCTTTGGGTATTAGGAGTCAATGGGCAGGCGTTCAAGGGGCACCGGAAAGCCAAAGTGCCATTTTTGGGATGCCCATGGGTAGGAGGGTAGGACTTGGGGTTTCTATCTTGAACGACAAGACCTTTATAGAACACCAGACTTGGGTAGCCATCGATGTGTCCTATCACATACAGTTGGATGAGGATCATACACTGTACTTTGGTATCAAGGGGAGCGCGAATTCTTACGATGCCAACACTGATGGATTGATTACCTATGGAGTGGGGCAAGATGGTGCACTTGCGGGCTACGAGAGCCGTTTCACGCCCAACGTGGGTGCCGGGGTGTTTTTAAAGCACGATAGGTATTTTGTTTCGATGTCGGCACCAAAGCTTTTGACCCCTGATCGTCTTCAAGAGCGTGATGGCAATGCCTACCTCGGTGTGGACCGTATGCACGCCTATCTGAGCGGGGGGTACACCTTTCTCCTCGGCAAGACCTTGGATCTGAAGACTATGGGGATGTTCCGCTATGTGAATGCCTCGCCGATGTCCGTGGAACTGACGAGCTTGTTAGATTTTGGCGAACGTTTTGAATTCGGTGCCTCTTACCGTTTTGATGAGAGTGTGAGTGGATTGGTGCTGTTCAAGATAAGCAATGGCCTGAACATAGGGTATGCCTACGAGACCGCCCTTCAGAGTCCGATCGATGGATTGGATAACAATACCCACGAGCTGTTCATGAGAATGAGCCTGTAGCATTTCAGTATTCAATGGTAATAGCAAATAATTGCATAGTTAAAGCCCCTTAAATAAGGGGCTTTTTCTTAATCTAGTGGGTAAGTTTTTAATGGTTTCATCTTATATTTGCTCAGTAAAACACTTAATTTAGGCACGTTATACGCTGCCCTCTCCGCATCTGTGGTTTTAGGATCTATGGGAGCCCAAACTTCATTTCCTGTTTCTTCTTCGAAAACACGCTGGGTACCATATTTTTGATATCCTTCTGTATAAAGCATATACCTATCATAGGTTACAGCACAAAAATATCCAGCATTTTCATCCCCATTTTCAAACGCGCTTTTGGACAATAGATAAGCTAGGTAATAATTTTCTGGACTTATGCTGACCAGTTCATTGTTGCAAAAGGTGAGTGCCGTATGCTGTAAAATAAGGGCAGCATTGGTTTTATCTTTATTGGTCACTGTTTTCCCTTCCACAATAAGCTGCATTACTTTTTGCCTATGAAGTTTGTCAATGGGTTCCATATCTATGGTATCGTTATCCGATTCCCGCATTTTTTGATCTTCCATGACCATTCGTGATAGCTCTAGGTTGTCTTGAGAATAGGAATTCATGAAAGACATACCCATTAATGCGATTAGAATCATCCTGATGGGATAATTTTTATTGATCATATTCATAGTTTTAAAATGACTGATATTCTTTTTTAAAATACGGAATCAATCCAGTGGCTTATTTCTATAGTAACTGTTGTAATTTTTGAAGAAGCAAAACTTTTCTTTTATCCTGTTGTTGGTGTATGTGTTGTAAGCATAAAACTATTGATCTTTTTACGTTTTCGATTTTTTCCAAGTCCAAGCCTGCCAAATAATTATTAGTGTCAGTACACTTTCTAGAACAGATAAAAAGACATAAAACATCATCCATTCTGAAATTGAAGAAATCCCGACCAACAAAGTGAATATCGTAAAAAAGATGCCAACCCCTATATTTAACCATTTTGTCATTTTAGGCGTGAGCACCAAACATAGAAAAATCATCAATGCTGGGACTGATAAAATAAAAGTTGCCAAGAACAATTTCAATGGGCTGTCCAATAAATGTTGCCCGTCCAATAGTCCTTGTACTTTTTGTGGGACATATAGTTCAAAATAGTCGCCATATATATAACAAAACATTACGGTTGTCCATAATGCCGATAGTTTAATTCTTACAGGTACCTTAAAATCTTCTAATTCCATGTTTATTCGGTTATTTTTGAGCTGTTAATTTATTGTTCGCACCTACAATTAAAAGCCATAAACAGGTTCCTATTTCTGCAATACTTGCAGGTAAACCAATATATGGAGAAATTCCAAGCGCAGAATAATTGGGAATCAGGGTACGACCGAAGAAATTTATCAAGTAACCAAAACAACCAACCATTAAAAGTATTCCTAAAATCTTGGGAAGAAAGGTTGATCTAAAGACCAAATAACCAAAAGGAAATAACCAAAGCCCTGAAAAAATGTGGACAAGTCTCATTCCATCATCGTACTGGTTAATGTAAAACAATACTTGGGATTGTATTTGTTGGGGAGAAAATACGTTAAGATAATCGGGATTTTTAACCAATGAAAGTGCTGTGAACTCATTTTGAACATTGACAAAATATATCGGGACGCTGATAATTGCCAATAGAACCATCAGTTTGGCCATACCTTCATCTACCTGTTTAAATAGCCGATACAAAACAAGGGGTAAAAACAGGAAGAGAATGTAACAAAGTAAACCATTGGCAATTCCAAGTCTGAATAATATCTCCGAATTTTTAATGTTTTGAAAGGTCAATGCGGCATTGTCATAAATTATAAGCTTGGAAGGAACGTACATTAAACTAAATATTCCTGTAAGCACAACGCCTAAATAGATGAGACCAGCAATTCGGGATATTTTATTTTTTTCTGACATGAATTTTAAAAGATGAAGAATTAGGTTTTTACTTCAGATTTTATGGCTGTACAATAATCATTAATATCTTTTTTAATTATTGAATGTCTCTTCGGAATATTGCCTGAATCTTGTAGGTTCTATTATGTTTACTACGTTTTTTAATCTTGAAGTTTATATTTGTATCGATACATTTTATCATTGATAATCTGTTCCATTTTCAGTACTTCTTTCGTTTTTTTACTTATCCAAAAAGTTTCCCTATTGCCTTGCTCTTCATGCTTTAGAAGCCAGCACTTTATTTTTTTGCCATTATATATGATGATGTCCTCTCCATCAACGGTATATGCAATGTTTCTGGGAATATCATATCCGAATTCATAAAATGGAACAAGAAATGTTACATTCTTTTTGTATGGAAGCATGCTAAAAACCTCCAAATCCAAGTGCCAATTCAGAAAGTAATCCTTTGCAGTTATAAAGGAATCATAAACCGATTTTTTTTGAGGATCATTCTCTGTGCCGGTTATCTCAATATCATCTATTAAAACCTTGTTCGTTGCTAGATCAAAGACTTTTTTGCCACGCATTTTCCACCAACTTTCATGATATAAGGGTCTGAAATTTTCTGCAGAGCTAATGGATTTTGCGGTGTGCACAATGGTATCTTTGTAATCCCAATTTTGATAAATCGTTATAGCCTTTTTTCCTTGGTAATTCTCTTTTCTGATTTCTAAATTCCAAATCTGCATTTCAGAAACAGGAGCATCTTTGTAATTTTTGAAATAGACCAAATAATGGGACTTTCCTTCCTTTAAATTGGAGACCCTTAGATTTTTAGATGTGATGATCAATGAATCGGAATTTTGTGCAAAACTGAAAGTACAGGCAATGAATAATACGATAGTTGACTTCTTAATAAAAAGCATATTTGGATGGTTTTAGATTTACGTGTAGAACAGGATGGTTCCTATTGGTGAAACTGTTGTAAAACTGAATGGTTCAACAAGGAGGCTTCTTGAAAGATTATATCGATTCTGATCCTAGTGGACATTTTATGGTCATTCAACCGAAAAGCAGTTAATTTTTACCATGCTATTACCCAATAAGGACTTTCCGTTATTGATTACCGGCATAAACCCATATTCGCCTGCTTCCATGTTTTCTGGCAACATAATTTGGTACACACCTTCTTCCAATTTTTTAAAGTCAAGGGATATAAATGAGTCACTTATATTTCTGGCTTTACCTACCAATGAATTACTTCCTTGTAGAAAACGTCTTCGTTCTTTTTTTACAATTGCTTTGGAAAGTACTACCACTTCGGCAGGATCGACATTACCTTCTAATTTTATAATTATTTTTGGCAGATTGTTTTTTGCGAAATTAATGCTGGAGGCAGGGGAGAAAACAGTGTAATAGGTTTCACTTCCACCATACCCCAACGCCTTCACTTTAATGTCTACTTGTGCATCTGCCCGCTCCAAATTTTCCAATTCACCATTTTCTGTCAAGACATATGGCCTGCCTGTGAATTCGATTTCGGGCAATTTTTGGGCAAAAATATTTACGGACAAGAGGAATGGCACAAATAGAAATATAATTTTCATAGATGCTATTTTTTATGATTGTATTGATTAAATACTAGGGAGATGGTGCAATATTTTCTTATTGAAAGGAATAAACAATGGCACCGGATGTAGTGGAAAACTCTTGGGATACCACAGGTGAATTATTCACTAATATTTCCAGTTTTACGGTTTGGCCGGTATTGGTTCCATAGCCTAAAGACAGAACATCCCCTCGGTTCACAGTTCTATCGAATGTTACGGAATAGGGTAATGTTGCGCTTGGTACATCGGTATTTCCCCCGGTTTCATTCCTGTATTGTATAAGGGAGGCCATATTGGTGGTCGTACTGGAAACTTTATAGGTAATCGATACCTCTTTGGGATATGAATTGCCAGAATCATCATCCTTGCTGCATGCAGAAAATAGGGATATCAAGGTTGTTGCTAGTACTACTAAAAGTGTTTTGAATGGTTTCATGATTTTCATTGTTTTTAATTTAAACTGTTTAAAAAAATATTCAATTGTTATTGGTGAGATGCAACTTGCCGCACATCTTATATGATTTTTACTTTGAGTGGTTATCACCTATTGGTATTGGATTTTTATTATTGGTCTGTCGTCCCAATACTTCCAGCAAGGCAGCTATGAGCAATAAATTGAATTCCATACCATTTCTGCCTCCACCAACCACAAACCATCCTGCTTTAAAATGGATCATGACTATTCCCATGATTAAAATGAAAATCGTAAGAAGTATGGGGTAAAAAAGCCACTTGTTAATGAGCAATAGTATTGCGGTTATAACATGCGATAATTTGATAAACCATGCTAGGAAAATACCGAAAGGTGCAAATCCGATTGTATTGAGGTAATCGCTTCCAAACGCATTGATGTCACCGTTCAACATCCCTGTAATACCGTGCATCAGCAAGATTAAGGCTATTACAAAACGGAGTAGAAAACCAAACAAGATTTGTCCTGACTTAATTTTCATAAAGCTTATTGTTTTGGGATGTGAAATTTATATAATGCCTGATCTGGCATTAATTTAATGAAGGGTTAAACTATTGGTTGTCCGAACGTAAGAAGGTTGTTGTCAGGGTCGAGAATTGAAAATTCCTTTTGTCCCCAAGGTTTGATATCCAATTGTCCGTTTGGATGTATGGTTACATTTCCATTAAGCATCGATTTATATTCCGTTTCTAAATCATTTACCCTGATATAAACCTGTCCATAGTTAAGTTCGGGATCAAGATCGTTGTACTGAAAGAAATGTATTTGAATGTTATCTCTTTGAACCATTAGATAACCTTCAAAATCGTGGTTTCCCAGCTCCTGAAATCCCAGCATATCAATGTAGAATTCCCTTGTTTTGTTTTTATTGCGCATTGGCAATTTCGGATTGACATCAATCAACATATTTTGAGGTTTTTGTATTGGACTACAACCATTTAATGACCCCATCTTCTGTTAACTGCAGGTTGGTCCTTTAAATGAAACGGAAAATCTTTTTCAATAAAAATTATTCATTACGAATAATAGCTTTACAAATGTTTGCCAAATATGCAGCCATTGCAATACATAAATTTTGGTGATTTTTTCTAC
Organism: Allomuricauda sp.; assembly: GCA_030148305.1. GTDB lineage: Bacteria > Bacteroidota > Bacteroidia > Flavobacteriales > Flavobacteriaceae > Flagellimonas. The sequence continues at coordinate 7,240 of JASBTS010000097.1, forward strand.
CTAATTTTAGGTATTTGATTTTGTTTGCCAATTAACTAGATTGACCGGAATATTATTCTCGGTTATGTTCAAGAAACTAAGGGCATATTTTGGGTATCCCCTCCTTATCATGATGACTACAAATTCTGTGTGTTCACAGCAACTATTGCCACTAGATGAGGGGCACTATATCGATAGTCTCAAAAATTCGTTGATCCATGTGAAAGAAGATAGTTTAAAGGCAAACACCTATTTTCTGCTCTCGAATTTTTATATGAATACGGATACCTTATTGAGTAAAGATTATTTGAGCAAAGGCAAAGAATTAAGCAAGGACCATCCCTTAGGTATTGCAAAATATTATTTTTATTCAGGGCACTATTATCTTGCAAATGATAAGAAAAAAGCTGCCGTATATTTCAAGAAATCAATAGAGCTACTTTCAAAATTTAACACAAGGGAATGCGATGAACTATTAGCTTATGCATGGTATAATTATGGGGTTACCCAAAAGGATACGGAAGGATATCCCTACCTCATTAAATTACTGACAGAAAATAGTATCCCCTTGATCGAAAAAAGTGGGAACATCAGAAAGTTAGGACATCTCTACTCACAATTAGGGATCATCCTAACATATAATTCCGAGTTTGAAAAAGCTCAGACTTACCTGCGTAAGGCCATTGAACTTTTAGAAGTTAAAGCACCTGATTCTCAAGAAATGCTTATGGCATATCTCAATATGGCCAATAATTTCTGTTACCAGTCCAAGGGTGATGAAGCGAAAATAATGCTTGACAAGGCGGAAAAAATTATTGACTCTTATCCCAATTCATCATTGAATCCACATTTTTTATACAGCAAAACACTGTATTTCATAACGAAACAAAAGAATGAAAATGCGTTGGAAACCATAAATATGGGTATTGGTGCATCCAAACAATTTGGCCAGCTTTTTTTATTGCAGATGTTTTATTTTAATAAATATGATGTATTGAGCAAATTGGGGAAATTGGATGAAGCAAAAAACGTGCTTACGGATATTCTGCAGGAAAACATTCTTACAAAAGATGCATCCAATAGGAAAACAATCTATAGGGAGCTATCCGCTGTTACAAAGAAATTAGGGAAGTTTGAGGAAGCACTGGCCTGGTCCGACAAGTATTCCAAAATAAGTGATAGCATCAACCAAAGCCAAATGAGCCTTCAGGTCAATGAACTCGAAACCAAGTTCAGGACTGCCGAAAAAGAGAAAGAGTTGGCCCAGAAGAAATTGGAAATAAGTAAAAAAGATCACTATGTGAAGGTGTTGGGGATTTTTACGTTCCTTTTGTTGCTCTCGGCTATTTTTACTTTTTTTTATTTTAAAAACAAACGAAAACTGGCCCAGCAAAGGGAAATCAACCTGCAACAGCAACTACATGAAATTGAACAGGAGAAAACCATAAAATTGACCCGTGCAATGCTGGATGGCGAGGAGCGAGAACGACAGCGGGTGGCCAAAGACCTTCATGATGGGCTTGGAGGAATGCTGGCCGGAGTAAAGATCAACCTGTCCAGTTGGTCTGCCAACAATTTGGTGGATAACCAATTTGAAAGCTTCCATAAAATTTTAAATCAACTTGACCACTCGGTATCCGAACTCAGAAATATTGCGCGTAACCTTATGCCAGAATCGCTCTTGAACTTCGGATTGGAGATAGCACTTAAGGATTTATGTGATTTTTACATGAAAGAAAACCTGAAAATCGAATACCAACCCATAAATATGGAAGAAAGCCTACCGTTGAATGTACAACTGAATATTTACAGAATAGTGCAAGAACTGCTTTCCAATGCGATGAAACATTCGGGGGCCACCAATATACTCCTTCAATGTTCCCAATCGGATTATCAGTTTTTTATTACTGTTGAAGACAACGGCGTCGGTATAAAAAAATCGGATAAATCAAAATCTAAAAGTATGGGGCTTAAAAACCTTGAAGACCGCGTGCACTATATGAAAGGGCATATGGAAATTTCAACTGTGGAAAATGAGGGCACCTCTGTAAATATTGAACTATACACCAATGTCGCCTGAGAAAGTGATTATTGCCATAGTGGATGACCACCCTGTTGTAATCCAGGGCTTAAAATCCATGCTGCAAAATGATCAATTTTTTTATATAGCTGGTACTTTCATTGATGGAAAAGGAATCCTGAACTTTATCCGCTCCAATGCAGTGGATATTATATTATTGGACATTACCTTACCTGATACCAATGGTATTGAACTTTGCAAGGAAATAAAAAGAAAAACACCACACACCTCGGTCATTATGATCAGCAACCGTTCTGAACGTAGCATTATTATGCAATGCATTCAAAACGGGGCCAGTGGCTACTTGCTAAAAAATGCCACCATGAACGAGCTTACCGCCAGTATCCATGGAGCACTTTCGGGCAATATTGTATTCAGTGAGGAAGTAAAGGAAATAATCAGTAAACCATCAGTAAAAGAACTTATCGGTTTTCCCAGGTTGACCAAACGTGAAAAAGAAATCTTGAAAATGGTGACCGAAGGTAAAACCAGCGTCATGATCGCAGATGAATTATTTCTGAGCCCTTTGACCATTGATACCCATAGGAAAAACCTGATGCATAAATTTGGCGTGAACAATACAGCTGAGCTGATTAAAATTGCTATTCAGCAAAATATGATCTAATCGTTTAAGTAAGTGTATGGGGCATGACTACTTTAACATGGAACGAATAATTTCTCAAAAAGGATAAAATGATGAAAAGGATTAGTCTGCTAGCGGCAGCTTTGTTTGTATTGAATCTAAGCGCAAAGTCGACATATGATCAAAGGGTATTTTTTGGAGACCAGATTTCATGGCAAAAAATGTTGGCGCCAAAAATGCTTCCATCAAAATTTGTATATGCAGAATTGGTGTATCAAAGAAAATTTGGCAGTGATATGCTATGGGTCAATGGGGATAATGTCTCGGATGAGTTAAAATCATCCATCCAAAAAATAAAAACTTCTACAGAAGCCCTGGACTTTTTGGGAAATGAAGGTTGGGAATTGTTAACCGCTGTTACTCGAAATTTTGATGGGGGATTTGAGATTTACTTCTATCTCAAAAAAGAAATTATCCCATAAAAATATAAGCCCAAAAAGGTACAAACACTAACCATCTTTTAATCAAAAACCGTGTCGGATACCTCCTTCGGGCCTTCAAATTTCCGAAGATAAATGAACATCGAATTTTTGTACCAATTCTTCTTAAGATCTTCCTTGGTCGTTTTCGGATTTATTTGACTTTTATGACATTTATGGGAAAGGTAGGCCTTGTCCAGATCTTCATCGGTGAAGGCCACTTTGGTGGTTAAATATTTTCTTTCCAATCCATGTAACATCCTTTCTTCCGGATTCTCTATCAAATCGGAAGGAATGCCACAAAAATAGAGTGACATGGGTTTTTCCCAGTTCTTGGACAGATATACCTGTGTGACCGAGGCACCAACAAGACGGTGGTCCATGTGGTTGGACCAACCATCAGGCCCCCAGGTAATCAAAACATCGGGTTTCACTTCTTCAATGATGGCATTAAGGTCTTTGATGATTCCTCTTGCTTGGGGTATATGGCCATCATAGCCTTCTGCGGCCCTTAATTGATCGTGGTAATCCAAATGGTGAAGTTCGGCACCTAAAATTGCTGCCGAGCACTTTAATTCCTCCTTCCGGATAGCGACCAGTGTATCCCCTTCCATATGGTTGTTGAACTCGTTGGAGCCATACCTGCCGTCAGTTACCGTGACCAAATGTACTTGAGCACCTTCCCTGGAATATTTGGCCAGTATGGGGGCAACGGTTCCCTCATCATCGGGGTGTGCAAAAATTGCCATCAATACTTTACCTTCAAGAGATTTTTGACCGTGAAGTTCATGCTGAACGGACAGCATCAGAACAAAGGTTAGGGCCGAACTGAATAAAAATTTGAAATTGGATTTTTTCATAATTGGAAGTGTTTCTGTTTGACTACATGGGTTCGCTTTTGCGCATCAATTTGAATCAGTTAAACAATTAAATATAATGGTTCTGTTACAGGTATACACCAAACACTTGTAATTACTTGCAAAATCAAAATAGTTTCCTGCAACTTTCATGGAATTGAAAAATTTACGGTTTTTTTCCATACAATTCTGGTTATATTTAAAGCATGGTTTTGATGATGCGAGCACCTGACCATATGAATTTGTAAAAGTAAATACTCTATGAACAGAAGGGACTTTGTGAAAAAGAAGATGGTTGTATCCACGGTTATAGGTTTGGGTGGGGCAGGGGTATTGTCTGCCGCCGAATGGAACCCCAAAAAGGAACAAAAACCATTCAACCTTAACTACGCGCCCCATTTGGGAATGTTCAGGGAATCTGCCGGAAATGACCCCATTGATCAACTGAATTTTATGGCAGATATGGGCTTTACCGCTTTTGAGGACAATGAGATGAAGGGAAGGGACCAAAGTCTTCAGGAGAAAATGGCCAGAACCATGACGGAAAGGGGTATTGCTATGGGGGTTTTTGTGGCCCATGAAATTTATTGGGACAAACCCAACCTCGCTAGCGGGGATGCATCGCTGCGTGAAAAGTTCCTGAGGGAAATAAAGGAGTCCATTGAGGTAGCCAAAAGGGTTAACGCCAAATGGATGACCGTGGTTCCGGGCCATGTGGACCTTAGGTTGCGAAAAGGATACCAGACCGCCAATGTCATAGAATCGTTGAAACAAGCTTGCTCGCTTTTGGAGCCCCATGGGTTGACCATGGTTTTGGAGCCCTTGAACTTTCATAACCACCCCGGCCTATTTTTAACAGATAGCCCGCAAGCCTTTGAAATCTGCAAGTCTGTGGATAGCCCTTCCTGCAAGATACTTTTCGATATCTATCACCAACAGATCCAAGAAGGGAACCTTATTCCCAACATAGATGCATGTTGGGACGAGATCGGTTATTTTCAAGTGGGTGACAACCCGGGTAGAAATGAACCTACCACCGGTGAAATAAATTATAAAAATGTTTTCAAGCACATCCATTCCAAAGGATTTACGGGTATTGTGGGTATGGAGCATGGTAATTCCATGGAAGGCAAGGAAGGGGAGCAGGCCGTAATAGAAGCCTACCGGATTACCGATTCATTTTGATATTTTTCGGGAAGAAACCATAGATTTTTTTCCAACCACGTCGTCACGAGTTAAATTAGGGGACAATCTAATAGGGATATCATTACCAAATCATTACTTCCGGAATACCTTTTTTCCATGTGTTTTAATCGTCAACACATCTAAAAAACTTGGATTTTGAAATTATAAACACTTCTAGAATGGATGATGTGTGGACAGGCATTACCACATGGTTGGCTAGATGTGCTATTATCAAGATATTCAAACCATTGTCTTTATTGAAGTTTTGTAAATATGGTCTGGTTTAAAAGAATATCCATCCCATGGCATAGGACAAAATCAGAAAAATAGTTGTATTTTGTTAAAAGGTCATACAAAAACTGGAAGTTGTGTTGCTATTGATTTTGGAAGATGAATGACTTCAAATAAAGTAAGGATTTATACAGATCTGTTATGGGAAAGGGACGTGTAACCCTCAAGGATATGGCAACCGAACTCAAATTATCACCTTCAACGGTCTCAAGGGCGTTGAACGACCATCCTGCCATAGGGGATAAGACCAAAAAAGCGGTAAAAGAACTGGCAAATGAACTGGATTATCAGCCAAATCCAATGGCATTGGGATTATTACAGAAAAAATCCAATACCATAGGGGTCATAGTGCCAGAGATTACCAGTCACTTCTTTTCTGCCATCATCACGGGGATACAGGATGTAATTGGGCCATCGGAATACAATATTATGATCTGTCTTTCTAACGAGTCGTATGAAGAGGAGGTTACTTTGGTGAAAAAGTTATCAAAAATGAGGGTTGACGGTATTTTGGTTTCTCCCTCATCGGAAACCAAAGATTTCAACCATTTTCGAAGATTGCAGAACAATGATGTCCCAGTTGTTGTATTTGACAGGGATTGCCCCGGTTTGGAAGCCGATAAGGTTTTGGTGGATGACTATTCCGGTGCATACCAGGCTGTGGAATATCTCATCCGTTCCGGCTGCTCCAAGATAGCCCACTTGGGTGGACCTTTAAACCTGAGCACTACCAAACATAGGCTGCAAGGATATCTGGATGCCATGGAGAAAAATGGCGTCCCTACAAGGGAAGAATATATTTTACATGTTGATGGATTTTCCCATAAGGATGGGTTAAAACCGGCAAAGAAACTACTGGCTCTGGAAAATACCCCGGATGCGATATTTGCCGTGAACGATAGTATTGCCACATCCGCAATACATATGGCAAAAAAGATGGGGCTTAGGATTCCTGAGGATATTTCAATCGTGGGGTTTGATGATGAGCCACATTCATCATATTTTTCTCCTTCATTATCAACGGTTTGGCAGCCGGTTTATAGTTTGGGAATGTTGTCTGCCAGAATATTGTTGCAACGTATAAAGGATAGGGGCTCAAATGATGAGTTCCGATTGGAAATTTTTAAGCCAGAATTGGTAATCAGGACCTCGTCAAGAAAAGAACCAATCAATATTGTAGGTTGAGATCAATAAAATTTTCATGCAAACCTTTGCATTCACTTTTGGGTGCAATGCTTTTAGGCACAGGCTTTTTTTTGTTCTTTTATCTGTGGCATTAGGATTATGAAAAGCCAACATAACGTAGGGATATGATAGTTTCGCCGAAAGTTTTTTTTAATGATTGTTATGGGGAATATGCGATAGCCGCTGTAAATGTTTTTACCATGGAACAGGTGCACGGTCTTTTTAGTGCGGCCCAAAGGGCAAACGCTCCCGTTATGGTGCAATTGACCCCCGTAGCAAGAAATTATGCCCATGCAGAAATGCTATCGGCCATGATAGGTGCGGCAGCGAAAATTTATCCTAAAACAGTCTTTTCGGTGCATTTGGACCATGGTAACGAGGAACACGCCTTTGATGCCATTCGGTCGGGAGAATATCAATCGGTCATGATAGATGCCTCCCATGACGATTTTGAAACCAATGTCGCCAAAACTAGTAAAGTAGTCAAAGAAGCTCACAAAAAGAATATTGCGGTAGAGGCGGAACTAGGGGTTCTTTCAGGTGTTGAGGACGATATTTCCATAGATGAGGAACATTCCTGCTATACCAAACCTTCCGAAGTGGCGGCCTTTGTAGGTGCTACCAATTGCGATAGTCTAGCGGTGGCGGTAGGAACAAGTCATGGAGCCTATAAGTTTTCAGGGGGACAAGGCATCCAGTTCCATATCCTGCAAGAAATACAAAATCGCTTGTCTGGTTTTCCTATCGTATTGCATGGGGGTTCGGCAGTGAACGTAGAAGAGATTGAACGGATCAACAACGCAGGCGGAAGTTTAACGCAAGGTGCTGCCGGTGTTTCACCCGAGGAGATTGTAAAATCTATAAAATATGGGGTCTGCAAAATCAATATTGCTACCGATACCCGATTGCTTTGGACAAGGACCCACCGTGAATTTTTCAAGAACACTCCCGAAATGTTCGATCCCATTGTTCCTGGTAAAGAATATGTACAGGAATATGAAAAGTTCATGCTGCAAAAGTTCGATCTGTTAGGTGCAACCGGCAAGGCGGAAAAAATAAGATCTAAAAAAACAATAGTCACAAGCTGATGAAGAAGGATTCACATCTGTTGGTTAAACCAGGAAAGGCAAAAGGCATTTATCATAGCATAACCCCAGAGACTGCCAATTGGAATTATTTGAGTTTTGGGGCACGTGAAATGGTAAGAGGGGAGAAATGGGGACACGAGACCCAAAACAATGAAATGGTCATTGTTTTGTTAAGTGGAAATTTTAAGGTAGAAAGTGATAAAGGAACATGGGAGACGAAAAACGGCAGGACAGGTGTTTTTGATGGAGTGGCACATACCCTCTATCTTCCCAGGAACAGCAATTTTGTGCTGACGGCCACCAGTGATATGCTCGATATCGCCTACGGATGGTGCGTTTCCGATGAGGATTTCCCGGCAAAATTTGTAACACCGGAAGAAACGCCAGTGGTCATTTTTGGAGGGGACAACGCTACACGACAATTCAATGATTTAGTGCCACCCGGTTTCGGTTGTAGCAGGATCGTGGTCCGCGAGGTATATACCCCTTCGGGTAATTGGAGTTCCTTTCCCGCCCATAAACACGATGAAAGGGTTTTGGATGAGAAGGGCAATGTATTGGAGCCTATTCAGGAAGAAACCTATTTCTATAAATTTCAGAAACCGGAAGCCTATGCTATACAGCAGGTTTATACGGCTGACCGCTCCCTGGATGAGATCGTAAGACCAAGGCACAACAATGTGGTACTGATTCCCAAGGGATTTCACCCAGTGGTCGCAGAACATGGCTTTCATTGTTATTACCTCAATTTTTTGGCAGGTACCGATCAGTGCCTGGCCAATACCACCGATCCCGATCATAAGTGGATATATGATTCGTGGAGGACAAAGGATGATAGGTTGCCATTGGTAACGGCAGAAATGAACAATACATAATATGGGCCATAAAAAATACGACGTCATAACTTTCGGTAGGTCATCCATCGATCTGTATTCACAGAGCATAGGTTCTCCGTTCAACGATATCAAGGGATTTGATGCCTTTGTTGGGGGGTCTCCATTAAATATAGCAGTGGCCTGCTCCCGATTGGGCTTGCGTGCCAGTTTGCTTACGGCAGTGGGCAACGATAAGGTAGGGGAGTTTATCATCAATTTTCTGGAAAAGGAAAATGTGAATACGGATTGCATACCCACAAAAAACAGTGCCAGGAGCAGTGCGGTTGTTCTAGGTATTGAGCCGCCGGATAAGTTTCCCTTGGTTTATTACCGTGACAATGCTGCGGACAGCCAGGTGAATATTGATGATGTGTTGAGGGCCAAGATCGAGGACCATAGGATATTGCTCATAAATGGAACGGCCATGAACATTGAGCCCAGTAGGAGTTCTACTTTTTTTGCTGCCGAGATTGCTGAAAAAAATGGTGTAGATATTGTATTGGACCTTGATTTTAGAGCGGATCAATGGCATGATTATAGGGCATTCGGAATTACGGTAAGGGCCATTTTGCCAAAAGTGAAGATTGCCATCGGCACCGAAGAGGAGATTTTGGCTGCAACATTGAGCGAGGCGTCACAAGTGGTGATCAAAGATCAACAGATATCTGCACCGGAAATCAAAGGAGATGTTGAAAAATCCATTGCTTGGTTACTTTCCACGGGAATCGAAACCCTGTTGGTAAAACGAGGGGCCGAAGGTGTAAGCATTTATTCAAAAAATGGTTCCCGTACCGATGTACCGGGATTTCCCGTCAAAGTATTGAATGTCTTGGGGGCAGGTGATGCCTTTGCAGGAGGCTTTTTATACGGTCTGCTACAGGGGTGGGATTTGTATAAATCTTGTCGTATGGCCAATGCCAGTGGCGCGCAAGTGGTAACAAAGAACGGGTGTGCCAATTTTATGCCAACTCTAGAGGAATCATTAAAATTCATTGAGGACAAAGGAGGGTTTTAAGCATATGGACATAATGACGAGGACAAAGTGACGGGAGAAATCCATCAGGATTACCCAGATACAACCAAAAAAGAAAGACCAATGAAAACACAAAAATTGACGGTTGCCCAAGCGACCATCAAATACTTAAAGAACCAATATGTTGAACGGGATGGTACCGAGAGCCAATTTTTTGCAGGGTGTTTTGGCATATTGGGGCATGGTAATGTTGCTGGTTTTGGGCAGGCCTTGCACCAAGACCCTGAATTTCCTTTTTATGTGGTACGTAACGAACAGGCTATGGTACATTCAGCGGTGGCCTACGCCAAAGTGAAGAACCGACTGGAAACCTTTGTTTGCACTACATCAATAGGACCAGGAGCCACCAATATGGTAACTGGGGCGGCGTTGGCCACGATCAATAGGATTCCTGTACTACTCTTACCAGGGGATATCTTTGCCACTAGGCAAGTAGCTCCGGTTCTTCAACAGCTTGAATCCAGTACCACCCAGGATATATCGGTAAACGATTGTTTTAAGCCCGTATCCAAATATTGGGATCGTATCAATCGACCAGAGCAGTTGATCACGGCATTGCCGGAAGTCATGAGGGTATTGACCTCCCCCTCTGAGACAGGTGCTGTAACCCTTAGCATTCCACAAGATGTTCAGGCAGAAGCTTTTGATTTTCCCGTTGAGATGTTTCAGAAAAAAGTGTGGACCATAGGTAGGACCATGCCAGACCGGACTTTGCTGGAGAGGGCGGTCTCATTGATCAAGAAAAGTAAGAGCCCATATATTGTTGCGGGCGGTGGTACCATTTATAGTGGTGCAACTGAAATTCTGCAAAAGTTTGTGGCACGCACAGGGATTCCTGTTGCAGAGACTTTTGCGGGAAAAGGATCGCTACCGTATGATATGCCCCAAAATCTAGGGGCAGTGGGTGTAACAGGAACACCGGGAGCCATCGAAATGGCCAAAGATGCCGATGTAGTTATCGGCATTGGTACCCGATACAGTGATTTTACCACAATTTCCAAATCTGGATTTCAAAACCCCGATGTTCGTTTCATCAATATAAATGTTGCAGAGTTTGATTCATTCAAGCATGGTGCGTTGCCTTTGGTTGGGGATGCCAAGGCAATTCTGGAAGAGTTGGATGACCGACTCTTGGATTTTAAGGTAGACAAGGCATATAGGGATAAAGCTGAAGAACTTAATAAGAGCTGGGACGTCTATGTCTCGGAAGTCTATACCGAAAAAAATGAAACCCCGGCATTCCAGGGAGAGGTCATAGGTGCTGTAAATAATTTTTCCGATTCCAAGGATATTGTTCTTTGTGCAGCGGGAAGTTTGCCAGGAGACCTGCATAAACTTTGGCGAACAAGAGATCCAAAAGGATTTCATTTGGAGTATGGGTATTCCTGTATGGGATATGAAATTGCCGGAGGTCTGGGGGCCAAGATGGCCAGACCGGATAGTGAAGTGTATGTGATGGTCGGGGATGGCAGTTATTTGATGATGTCGCAGGAGATTGTTACCTCGATCCAAGAAAAACAGAAACTTACCATCGTACTGCTGAACAATGATGGATATTCCAGCATAGGTTCCTTGTCGGCTTCATTGGGAAGCGAAGGTTTTGGCACCTATTATCGATATAGAAATGAGGAGACTTCCCAATTGGATGGAGGGTTGTTGCCGATCGATTATGCCGCAAATGCGGCAAGCATGGGAGCCCATGTACTAAAGGCATCCAATGTGGTTGAATTGAAAGAAGCCTTGAAAAAGGCAAAGACTATAGATAGGACAACATTGATCTATATAGAAGTGGATCGGAAAAAAGGAGTGCCCGGTTTTGCATGGTGGGATGTTGCGGTGGCCGAGGTTTCCGAAAAAGATGGGGTTCAAGAATCCTACAAGACCTATCAGAACAATAAAAAGAAACAGAAGTACTATCTGTAACCAGCACATAAAACAAACAAACTACATGGATTCGAATTTAATGATAACCCTCGCTTCGTTTGTCCTTTTTACAGGCGGCGTTGCCCTTTTTACTTGGTATAGCCTTAGAAAGACCAACTTGGGATCTTCGGATGGCTATTTTCTAGGAGGAAGAAGTCTGACCGGTACAGTTATCGCAGGCTCTATGCTATTGACAAATATATCCTCCGAGCATCTGATAGGTATGAATGGAAATTCTTATGTCAATGGATTTATCGTCATTGCCTGGGAAGTAACATCATCTATAGCACTTGTCGTTGCAGCCCTTTTTTTTGTACCCAAATATCTAAAAATGGGACTTACAACAATCCCGCAATTTTTGGAAAACAGATTTGATGGTTTTACTCGGACAATGGTGGCTACAATCCTTATTTTTTCATTTGTTGTTACCCTGTTGCCCATTGTATTGTATTCAGGGGCCATCGGCATAGAGAGTCTTTTTGGGGTTTCGGAAATTTTCGGCATCAGCAAAACGGAAGGCTTGTGGGTGACGGTGGTTATAATAGGCACCATTGGGTCTATTTATGCCATTTTTGGAGGATTGAAAGCGGTGGCATTTTCAGATACGGTTAACGGATTTGGCCTTCTGGTCGGAGGATTGCTCATCCCAATTCTTGCGCTAATGGCAATAGGAGGGGGCAATGTTGTGGATGGTCTAGTTGAGGTCTACGAATTTGCACCCCAAAAGTTTAATGTAATAGGCGCTCCCGATTCCGTATTGCCCTTTGGGGTATTGTTCACGGGATTGATCATAAACCAATTGTATTTCTGGGGTATGAACCAGACCATCATCCAAAGGGCTTTGGGGGCAAAGAACCTCAAGGAGGCCCAAAAAGGATTGTTACTCACAGGATTGTTCAAAATTTTGATCCCATTGATCATTGTTTTACCTGGGGTTATCTGCTATTATTACTTTCAGGATACCTATTACAGCACTCAAGATGGCGTATATCCTCTATTGGTAAAGAAAGTTTTACCGGTTTGGTTGATTGGTTTTTTTGCTGCCGTGATCATGGGGGCTGTATTGAGCACTTTCAATTCTGTGCTCAACTCGGTGGCCACTCTTTTCAGTATCGACATTGTTAAAAAGCACATCAATAAAGATATCAGTGATAAAAAGCTGGTAAGGGTGGGAAAAGTGACCTCGGCCATATTGGCTGTAGTGGCAATTTTTGCCGCACCGATGATGGCAAATGCACCTGATGGTTTATACCAATTACTCCAAGAACTCAATGGCATTTATTTTATTCCCATTGCATCCATTTTGTTGGCTGGGTTTTTCATGAAACGGGTATCTGCCATAGCAGCCAAAACTGCTTTGATTTTTGGATTACTGTTCTACATTTTCATGTCGTGGATCTATACAGGCCACGGAATTCATTTTGTGCATTTGTGGGGTATAGAATTTGTATTGAACGTAGGTCTCATGTTCCTTGTATCATATTTCTATCCTCGTACGGATAATTATGAGATATCAGATGCGGGATTGGTCAACCTCACATCATGGAAATACACCAAGGCAATGTCCATAGGCCTTTGCTTGGTCACAGTATTGATTTACATATTGCTGGGAAGCAACTCTTAATAGAAAAGAAGGATTAGTTTAAAAATAACGAGATGAATATTTTAAAAAATTACATTGATGGCCGTTGGTCTGAAAGCGTATCTAAAAATTCCATACCTGCATATAACCCTGCAACACAAGAAATATTGGCACATGTGCCAAGTGGTCCAGATACCGCAATGGATGTAGATCAAGCCGTACAGGCCGCGAACAAGGCATATATGGAGTGGAGTAAGGTTCCTGTAATGAAAAGGGTACAAGTGCTCTATCATTTGAAAACCTTGTTGGAGGACAATAAAGAAGTACTTGCAGAAATCATTACCAAAGAAGCGGGTAAGACCAAGGCCGAATCGTTGGGAGAGATTCAACGGGCCATAGAAAATGTGGAAGTAGCTTGTGGAACACCAATGTTAATGGCAGGAGATGTCATTGAGGATATAGCTACTGGTATCGATGAGATGATGATTCGTCAACCCTTGGGAGTGACCGCATGTATCACACCTTTCAATTTTCCAGGAATGATCGTTTTTTGGTTTTTGCCTTATGCCATTGCCACAGGTAATGCCTTTATAGTAAAACCATCAGAAAAGGTTCCCATGACCATGATGAAAATCTTTGAATTTTTGGACCAACTGGAGGTACCCAAAGGTCTTATCAATTTGGTCCATGGAGGAAAGGAATCTGTAGATGCTATATTGGAACATCCCATTGTGAAAGGGGTAAGCTTTGTTGGCAGTACTCCTGTTGCCCGATATATCTATTCCAAAGGCACGGCCAATGGAAAAAGGGTGCAGGCCCAAGGTGGGGCAAAAAACCCCGTGGTCGTATTGCCTGATGCGGATATAGAAATGTCATCCAAAATTATTGCGGATTCCGTTTATGGTTGCGCAGGACAAAGATGTTTGGCCGCGTCTACTATAGTTACGGTGGGAGACGAAAAGGGAGTCATTAAGGATGCCCTATATGAAACCGTGAAGACTAGAACAACTGGTTATGGCCTGGATGATGTGGATATGGGGCCTGTTATAACCCCCGAGAGTAAGACTAGGATAGAAAACCTTATCCAAAAAGGAATCGAAGAAGGGGCAAAACCTCTGTTGGATGGAAGAAATACAAAGATTTCAGGTTATGAAAAAGGTAATTTCCTAACGCCTACCATATTGGAAAATGTGGCCTTGGACAAGGACTTGATAAAAACCGAAATATTCGGGCCTGTCATGAGTTTGGTACACATGAAAAACATTGAACAAGCCCTTCAATTTGTCAACAATGGCAGTTACGGTAATATGGCATGTCTGTTCACTACCAGTGGAGCTGATGCGCGAAAGTTCAGGAACGAGGCGAATGCCGGGAATATAGGGATCAATATTGGTGTTGCTGCACCCATGGCACAGTTTCCATTTAGTGGATGGAAAGATAGCTTTTTCGGAGACCTCCACGGACAAGGAAAACATGCCATTGAATTTTTCACCCAAACCAAGGTAGTTATTGAGCGCTGGCCGAATATTTGGTCACGTAAATTTTAAAACATAATCTGAATGATTAAAATAGCAAATGCACCCTGTTCGTGGGGCGCACTGGAATTTGATCTGGACAAGAAAGCAGAGGAGATAGGTTTTGAGCAGGTCCTGGATGAAATTCGAGAAACCGGGTATACAGGAACAGAACTTGGGGATTGGGGATATATGCCCACAAATCCCGAGCTTTTAAGACAGGAAATAACAAAACGGGACCTTCAACTTTTAGGAGCCTTTGTTCCGGTTGCATTGGCAAACGCAAAACATCATCCAGATGGTTTGGAGTCTGCCATGCAAGTGGCAAATTTAATGTTCAAGGCAGGATATGAAGATGCCTTTATCGTTCTGGCGGACGATAATGCCTCAATCATGAAAAGAACCCAAAATGCCGGAAGAATAACCCCAGAAATGGGACTTTCCCCGGAACAATGGAAGGTTTTTGCAAAAGGAGCGGAACAAATAGCCAAAGCGGTAAAGGATGCCTTTGGTCTGAGGACCGTTTTTCATCATCACTGTGCAGGGTATGTAGAAACCCCAGAGGAAATCGATACCCTTATGGAGCTGACCGATCCCTCGTTGGTCGGACTCTGCTTGGATATGGGGCATTACGCCTTTGGAGGAGGGGACCCGGTAAAAGCTCTGAAAAAGTATAGGGAAAGGATTTGGCATGTCCATTTTAAGGATTATGATCCTATTGCCGCCCAAGAATCCCGTAAAGTAGGGGGAGATTATTTTGATGCGATAAAAAGAGGGGTTTTCTGTGAACTTGGAAAAGGTGCTGTTGATTTCAAAGCAGTGGTAGACCTGTTGAACGATACCGATTATGATGATTGGATAGTGGTAGAGCAGGATATTTTGCCGGGAATGGGAAATCCAAAGGCATGTGCCAAGGCAAATAGGGATTATATTAAAACATTAGGTTTATAGTTTTTAGATAAAATGAAAAAATTAAAATTTGCCGTTGCAGGCTTAGGTAGAATTGGAAAAATCCATTTGGGGAACTTATGTCAAATGGAAGGGATACAGGTTGTAGCGGCCATGGATCCCATGGAAGAGGGTAGACAATTTGCAAAAGATAAAAATGTACCTCATATAGTTACATCCTTTGAAGAGATGCTGACGATAACCCACATTGATGCCATTATCATTTGTTCGCCGACCGATACCCATGCCGATTATGTCGAAATGGCTGCAAAATCCGGTATCCATGTGTTTTGCGAAAAACCTTTGGACTTGTCTTTGGATAGGGTCATTGAGGTCTTGGATATTGTCTCCAAATCTGGTATTAAATTAATGTTGGGCTTTAACAGAAGATTTGATAAAGAATTCGGAAAAGTGAGAGAATTGGTTAAGAATGGTGCCGTAGGGGAACCTCATTTGGTTAAAATTACCAGTCGTGATCCTGGCGCACCGCCTGTAAGTTATATCAAAACATCTGGGGGGCTATTTTTGGACATGACAATCCATGATTTTGATATGGCCCGTTTCATTGTGGACAAAGAGGTAGAGGAAGTATTTGCCAAAGGAGCCGTTCTGGTTGACCCAGCCATCGGGGAAGCCGGGGATATAGATACGGCCGTAATAACCCTGACGTATTCTGACGGAACGATGGCTGTAATAGATAACAGTAGGCAAGCTTCCTATGGCTACGATCAACGGATAGAAGTCTTTGGCTCCAAGGGCATGGTGCAATCAAACAATAATTTCATGGATTCCCATACGTTATTTAATGATCAAGGGGTGCATTCAGCTTTGCCATTACATTTTTTTCTTGAACGCTACAGTGAAGCGTATAAAAATGAGATAGGCGATTTCACTAAAAGTTTGAAAAATGGAAACAAGACTCCCGTGGATGGTAACGATGGGTTGCAGTCATTGAAAATAGGCCTAGCCGCAATGAAATCACTAAAAGAAAACCGACCAGTCAAAATTTTGGAAATATCATAAAGAATTTCTTTTTGCTGATGAAGGAGTCTTAGGAATAAATGGGGAGGTTAATGGCTACCCCATTTTAATATTCGGTAAGCACAATCTGTTTTAATGGTTTCCCGTATTTTCTTCAGTAGTTAAGTAAAACAATAACTTGTAAAAGGGACATTAAAATAGATTGATGGTCCTGTTGCAATATTTGTGTGCTCGAAAACACTTTTTAGTGTGTACGAGCACATTTTTTTTGGTTTTGCTTTTTTCTTGTAAAAAAAATATGTAAGTTCGACTTAGATTGAACTTAAAACGAAAAGAATTTCGACTGTAAAGTCAAGATTTACAATATTATATTAACAAATGCAGAAAAAAGCAAAACCTACATTGGTGGTCTTGGCCGCAGGTATGGGAAGTCGTTATGGAGGTCTTAAGCAAATAGACTCATTTACTCCCCAAGGGGACACCATAATCGACTTTTCAATTTATGATGCGTTACGGGCTGGTTTCGGAAAATTCGTGTTCATCATTCGAAAGAGTTTTGAGCGAGAGTTCAAGGAAATCTTCAACCCAAAATTACACGGGAAGGCCGAGGTGGTTTATGTTTATCAGGAAATTGAAAATGTCCCAAAGAAATATATCAACCCGGAGAGGGTCAAGCCTTGGGGCACAGGTCACGCCCTTCTCATGGTGAAGGATGTGGTAGAAGAAAATTTTGCTATTATCAATGCAGATGACTTTTATGGACGGGAAGCTTTTATGGCCATGGCCGAAGCTTTGGGTGCTACGGACAAGGAATCGTACAACTTTTTTACCATGTCCTACTTATTAAAAAATACCATATCCGATCATGGATTTGTCTCAAGAGGAGAGTGCCAAGTGGATGAAGATGGGTATCTCACAAATATAGAAGAGAGGACCCATATTGAAAAAATTGATGGAAGGTTGATGCGAAAGGACGAGAATGAACACTTTGTTCCCATTGATGAGAATACCGTGGTATCAATGAATTTTTTCGGGTTTACCCCTAAATGTTTTGCGTTCGCAGAGAACCTATTCTTAAAATTCTTGGAAGAAAACCAGGAAAGCCTGAAAGCAGAATTTTACATTCCCTACATCGTGAACGAGATGTTGCAGTTGGATTCCGTGACCGTAAAGGTTTTAAAATCGGATGCCAAATGGTTCGGTGTTACGTACAAAGAAGACAAGGAAATTGTTCAAAGATCAATCGATAAATTGAAAAGGGAACACATTTACCCAACGGAACTTTGGAAAAAGTCCAAAACAAAATAGACAAGGTATGAAATTGATTCTAAGAGCTTTTGTGATACTGGCCCTGACCACATTCAACACATACTCCCAACAAGGGGACACACTTGATTTGGATATCATGGAGGGTGAGTATTGGTGGGGAGGCCTAAGCACCGAGGGGCATAATACACCGTATGATATCAATTCTGAGGTAAGCCATGACCAATGGGCCAATGATGAAGGAAATCAGGCCCAACCTATCCTGCTTTCCAATAAAGGTAGGTATGTTTGGTCTGATACCCCGATTAAATACACCTTCAACAAAGGCCACATTCAGATAACAACTAGGGTCGGGAAAATTCAGTATGGCAGTGCTGACAAGAATTTACGCGATGCATACCAATATGCAGCGAAAAACTTCTTCGCCCCAAATGGGAAGATTCCGAAAGAAAAGTTATTTACCCATCCCCAATACAATACATGGATAGAGCTGATCTATGACCAAAATGAAGAAGATATCCTGAAATATGCCCAAGGCATTTTGGATAATGGGTATCCCCCAGGAGTGTTGATGATCGATGATAACTGGCAGGAAGACTATGGGACTTGGAATTTTTCACCTCGACGATTCAAGGATCCCAAAGCAATGATCGAGAAACTCCATGACATGGGATTTCTGGTCATGCTATGGGTGTGCCCTTTCATTAGTCCCGATTCTGAGGTTTTCCGATATCTGGCGAAAGAGGGCATGCTGTTACAGGTGCCCCAGGAAACACAGGAGGTACAATGGAAAAATACCCAAGATAGGGCAGCCATAATACGCTGGTGGAACGGCGCCAGTGCTTGTTTGGACTTGACTAACTCCAAAACCAATACATGGTTTAAGAATCAATTGGACCATTTGGTGGACGAATATGGAGTAGATGGATTTAAATTCGATGCAGGCGATGCCCAGTTTTATGAAAATGGAATCGTTTCTTTTGAAAACGTTTTGCCAAACGACCATACGGCACTATATGCCAAATTTGGCCTGGACTATCCCCTGAATGAATATCGGGCATCGTGGAAAATGGCGGGTTTGCCTTTGGCACAACGATTACGGGACAAAGGACATAATTGGGAAGATCTACAAAAGTTGATTCCTGACCAGATGTCCCAAAGTTTGATGGGATACGCATACACATGTCCGGATATGATAGGGGGAGGGGAGTATGGTTCCTTCATAGACCTTGCTTCCATGGATGAGGAATTGGTCGTACGATCGGCTCAGGTCCATGCCTTGATGCCCATGATGCAATTTTCGGTGGCACCATGGCGTGTGTTGTCCAAAGAAAATGCAGGGTATTGTTTGGAAGCCGCAAAACTCCATGAAAAGATGGGTCCCTACATTCTTGAACTGGCCATTCAGGCCTCAAAAACAGGGGAACCTATTGTAAAGCCTATGGCCTTGGCCTTCCCAAATGATGGGTATGAGACCATTAAGGACCAGTTTGTTCTAGGCGATGGAATCATCGTAGCTCCAGTGGTGATAAAAGGTGCATTAAGCCGAAAAGTGGTTCTTCCTAAAGGAAAATGGAAAGACGATAGAGGTAAAATTTATAAAGGGAACAAGACCATAGAAATTCAGGTGCCACTAAGTAGACTCCCTTTTTTTACCAAGGTTGGCACATGAAATTAGGATTGATACAGAATATTGAAGTAAAATATTGATAAGGTTTAAATAAAACCACAGTGTTGAATTTATAGGTAGTCCTATGGTCCAATACTTGTTATTCTGTTACCGTTTTAGAGAATTTAGGAACAGGAACCTTGAAAGTACAGATTGTTTGAGTTGTTAGTTAGTTTTTAGCAAGGGCTATTGGGGTGATATTATTGCATCGCAGTAGCCCTTTACCAAAGTTTAGGTGAAATTGCTCCTACCTGAATGACAATCCCTTAAATATTAAAAAGACCTTTTAAAATCTATGGTCTGTCCTTCTAATAATCGTTCGCAGGTAATTATCAAATCTTCATTGCCATCATAATTGATGGTGAGCACCTTTTCTTCATTTGGCAATACTGTTCTAAGGGAAGTGGTGGATTTATTGCCATTGATGGAAAGATAGGCATCATAATAAATAGGAGCCGTTCCAACATTTCGTACGGTTAGCAAAGATTTGTTGTCGGATTTTACAAATTTCGTGACCTCAAACTTATAACCGGTGTTGATGCTGGCTTCTTTTATCCTATCCAAAGACTGATATTTGTATTGGTCATTTCCGATCATGTATGTAGTATGGAATCGTTTTATGAACGATTCATAGGATTCGCCATGTGGACCATTTGGGGATAGAACATTTTGCTGGTCATAATCCGTATAATAATTGAATTCTCCCCCAACCGGATTGCTGACATAGCGGGTTTCCAATCCTAAAAATTTAAAACGCTGTTCGTTGACCGTTGCATGTTCCTTGGACATGAAGGAATCATCGAACAAACCAAAGGATAAATTCAATAAGGAAGGATCATCACGAAATGGAGTAACATTGCCATCTTCAACATCAATGGAGATAGACCAATGAAGATCAGTGAACAAAGTGTTCATTCTATTCAAAAATAGGGTTTGGTACTCCTTTGAAGGGAACGTCTTTCCCAAGACAAATGGACCATCATAAATATGGTATTCTCCCCACAACCCAAAACCTACCTGCAAGAAGGCCAATCGGTTATCATGATCATATCGTTCGGCAAATTTTTCATAGAATTCCAAGGTAAAGTCCTGTAATTCTTGATGTGACCAATCTGGAAACCATGTTTCCCTATCTTCACTGATCCCTTGTGTTTCATGATAATCCGGTAAATCTTTAATATATTTCGGCACCGATGTTTGTTGCCCCACATAGGTATATCTGAAACGAAGGATGGCTTGATGGTTCCGTGAGGCGATATCGTTCAATTTATCTTCAACAACCGTCCAGTCATAGACTCCTTTTTCTGAAACCACATCTTCAAAAAGCATATAGGAATACTCCAGGGTGTGCGCTCCGGAGCTGGCATTCGGATTTCCATCCCACACCACGATTCCGGTCATAGGTTGTACTTTGGTAAAACTGCTCACACCGCCACCATTTAATACCTGTTCCTGACCTTCCGGGTTTTCATCGGGATTGCTATTGTTTCCACCACCACAAGCAATGAGAAAACAGTTTAAACCAAGAAAGAACAAAAGATTTTTCATCATGATCGAAGCTTCTAACCAATGTTTATATTCTGATAAATAGTTTCTTTTTATACATCCAATAGCAAATGAACCATAGGAAGAAGAGCACTACGATACTCAATAGTATCTGGGCGTTCAGTGCCCCCGTCCACCCGAACAGGGCGTTTGAAAATGGTAAGAATATTTTTCTGATCAGCTCGGCCCCACCAACATGCGCCAACAAATAGATAAACAATGGGTTCATGCCAACAACGGCAAAGAACAATACTCCTTTCTGATATTTTTTGACGTCTATGAGCCAATAGCACAATGCAAGGGCCAATAGTGACCACCCGCCACCTACAAGAACAAATGTACTTGTGGAAATACGTTTTATGATGGGCGTTACATAACTGAAGCCATATCCTATGATCAAGGCCGTGACACCCCCAATGACCAAAAGCTGGATTTTTTCCTTGGTTGTCCTCTCACTGATTAACAGTTGGCCTGCCAGTACGCCCCAAATGGTATGTGCCGCGGTGGGAATGGCATTGAACATGGCCCAATGACCACTGTCCTCTTCTCCTGAAATCAAAATATTGAGCCATGCACCAAAATTTTCTCCAGGAACAAAGGCATGGTTGAAACCTTCAACGGAAAAAAATCTATAAACGGCCTCACTGATTAAAATAAGGATGATGGAAAACGCGATTTGGACGATAGGTTTTTTGCGGATGACCAAAAATGCAAGGAGGTAGGTGACCGAGAGCTGCGCCAGCACATTCTGGAACCTGAAAACAATTTTTCCGGGGTCGATACAGTACAACGCCCACCCTAAGACCAGCATTAAAAAGGCTCTTTTAAAAGCATGTTTCTGCAATTCTTTGTATGTATCTCCCTTTGCCATTCTTTTTGAAAAGGAGAGGGGCATGGAAACACCCACAATGAACATGAAAAATGGCTGGATCAGATCCCAAAAATGAAGCCCTTCCCATTCTACATGATGAAACTGTTCTCCAATGGTATGTATAAGGGTGCCGTGGAGTTCGGGAGCGACCAGGAATTCAAATAGACTTGAAAATTCTGCAATAAGCAAAAACATGGTCAGACCTCTATAAAAATCCAAGGACAGTAATCGGTCATTGTTGGGTTCCATATCTATTTTTTTAAGTAAAAACCCTAATAAATGTTCATATGATCTATTAGGGTTTTATTGTTAAGTATGTGTTTGATGAATTTTATGTAATAGGACCAATACCATTCAATAAGACTTCTGTTAAGCAAGAAATGCAACAGCTCAACTTATTTCTGAATTTCTATATTGATGGCCGGACCAGCGGTATCTGCGGGATAGTACTCAACACCCCAATTCAACCACATTCCAAAATCAATGCTGTCCCCTACAGTCCCGAAAAAGCTCTTTGGAAACCTCAATTCTATGGCATTGGTGCTACCATCAACGGCAATTACCCCAGAGGATTCAAAACCATGACCATCAAGTCCTATCCAGTCCCATGCCCAGCCACCGCTGCCACCAGGATAACTGTAAAAACTTCCCCATGAACCTAAAACGGGTGGTCCTTCAAACAGATACTCCGCACCAATGTTCCAAGTTTCGTTATATCCTGTTCCGTTGTCTTCATCCACATTGAAAAGCATGTCCGTAATCTCCAAAGTCATGTCCGATCCACCTTCAAAGTAGATGTCTATGTTGGGTCCTTTGGTGTAGTACTTCATTTTTTTGACGGTACCTGCAAATTCATAGGAAACGGGCACCTCTTCCCAGTCCTCAAAATCCCCATCAATATCGATGTTGGCATTGATGATTACCGGGGCACTGATCATTTTTGATACATGGGCCTCCTCACCAGATTCATTCATTGCGGTTAACGTGACGGTTAGCTCACCACCAACAATGGAATAGGTGTAGGTAGGATTTTCTTCGTAGGAATAAAAATAAAGGTCACCAAAATCCCATCGGTACGAAGTTGCCCCCTGGGATAGGTTGGTAAAGGTAAAGGTACTTCCATCGCTTGTAAACGAGAAGTCGGCCACAATGCTGCTTTCTGAACTTGTGGAATCGTCCGAATCACAACCTGCAAGTAGTGAAACGACCAAAAGACAATATAAAAGCTTGATTTTTTTCATGACTTATGTGTTTAGGATTATGGTTCTTTTTAGTTGATTATTAGTGTGTGTAATAATTCGTTCATGCCGGTACTGGCCTCCCAAGTACCTGAATTTGCCAATTGAATGGAATATTCGGGTCTATCCTTCAAGGATGGGGAAGCGTCCTCAATTTTTAAATACAAAGTATAGCTCCCGGCAGGTATACCGGATAGGTTCACGGTTTCGGTTAAATCGTATTCTGCACCAGGCACTACCTTTCTGACATCAAAGTCCAACGATTTGCTATGGATGGTCCCATCATCAGTGGATTTCAATATCAAAGAGGCATTCTTTTTATTGTAAACGGGGGCAAAACCTGTATTTTCCATGACCAGGTCCAAATCAAAATTGCCATTGGCTTTAACCTCCTTTTTTAGACTAGCAGTCTTCAACAAAAGGCGATACCCCAATTCTCTTTGAAAATCCTCAAAACAATCATTGTTTCTCCATTCCTGCAGTACGGGGCCATAATAATCAAGGTTCAAATAGGTCCATTTCAACAGTGCCATTTCCGTATCGGCAGTAGTGCAACTTGCAGTCGGCACCCCAGATGGGGGACAGGTTTCTCCGCCAGTGGGAACAAAAAGGGCCTCCTTGCTTATGTAGTCTTTTTCTATGGGGATGTTCTGGTAGGTTCCATAGTCATCAGGACTGGCCAAAAAACAATCGTTGTGGAACCCCACACGGGCAATATCGCTATCTCCGTACCCCACAGTTGCATCCATAGCAGTGGAATAATTAAAGATCTCCTGTTTGTACAATGGGGTCCTGACCTGTACCTTGATTTCTTTTGGCAATACTTCCAATAGTTTGTTGAGTATGGCTGTCTTATTTTCAAGCGTGGTCAAATTGTTGGTCGTGTAGTACCATTCCCCCCAAGACCCTATAAAACCTGCCTGAACAAAAGCGATTACATCATAATTGTCTGTCAAAATGGGTTTCAACTGGTCCAAATGCGAAATGACCCTGGATAATGGCGCATCCGTTTCATTTTGATCGCTATTGTAGGCAAAGCGCAGAATACATTTAATACCAGCGGTCCTCATTCGTTCAAAATCGGTGGTTATTAAATCCAACTCGGCTTGACTTAGGTCAGCATTCTTAAATGCATCCAAATAATATATCCGATTGATGATGGTGACCTTTTCGTTTTTTAAACTGTTGAGCATGGCCGTACTGACCGGCATTCCTTCGGATTCAACTGCCCAATGGTGCATAAATCCTCTTTCCGGATTGGATATGACCTCATAGGAAGCAGCATAGGTTATATTGCTTATACTGTTATCTACGGGTTCTGGCTCCGGATCAACGGGAACTTCACCGTTGCTTTCACCGCCACAACCAATTGTGCACAAAACCAGCAGATATATCAATTTATATTTCATAGTGTATACTTGGTTAATAGTGGATTAATAAGTGTCTTTGATCCAATCATAAGGCTTTCTTTTGATCCAGTTGCCCCTGGTGAAATCAGGAAAGTCCTGTGGTTCCCCATTATTTTCAATGGAAACCTCGGACAGCGGCGTAATTGCACTCCACGCGGCTGCATCATAGGCATCCATTGGTGGTGCCACTCCCAATTTGGCAGATTCCACAAAAGCGTTGATCACAAAGAAATCCATACCACCGTGTCCGGCGCCCGTGGCAAGTTCCCCATATTTTTTCCATAGGGGGTGGTCATATTTTTCCAGCCATTTGTCGGCACTGTCCCAATGGTGTGCCTCCGTTACCCCGGCTATGTGGATCCTGTTCCCATCAACTTCCCAGAGACCATTTGCCCCCTGCACCCTGAAACCTAGGGAATACGGTCTTGGCAAATTGGTGTCGTGGGTAACGATAATGGTTTCTCCGTTTGCCGTTTCTATTGTGGTGGTCACAATATCTCCCAGCTTGAACTTCACGCTGGCATTGGGGTGGTTTTCTCCTCCATTTTTGACAATATAATTGTGCAGACCTACACTTTTTGTGGCATGGGACGTTAAGGACAAAAACCGATTTCCCCTGTTGATGTCGCACATTGCGGCAATAGGACCCACACCATGTGTTGGGTATAGATCGGCATTTCGGGTTACGGAATGTTGTGTTCTCCATCTTGCCTCTGAAATTGCCTTTTCGCCAAATTCCACACCACCGCCATAGGGCTGTTCCCCATTATTGAACTTGACCTCGCGTAGATCATGTTGGTACCCACATCTGAAATGGATCAATTCTCCAAACACGTTCTGTCTCACCATGTTCAATACGGCGAGGATGTCCCTTCGGTAATTTACATTTTCCAAGATCATTAATTGGGCTCCGGTTTCTTCGTGCGTATTCACGAGATCCCAGCATTCTTCAAGGGTATTGGCGGCAGATACTTCCAAACCTGTGTATTTCCCTGCCCGCATTGCATCCTTGGCCATACGGGTGTGCCATAACCAAGGGGTGGCAATTATTACGGCCTCTATGTTGTCCAAGGCCAGAAGATTTTTATAGTCATGTTCATCCTTGCCAAAAACCAAAGGTTTTCGACCACCCTTTTCCGTTACTTTTTCAACTGCAAGTTTTGTTCTGCTCGGATCTATATCGCAAACGGCAACTATGTTCACATCATCCCTTAATAAAAGGTTTTCCAAATGATTTGTTCCTCTAAGGCCCACACCGATCATGCCAATGTTCAGTTTGGCCATATTCGGGGAAGCCCCAAAAACAAAACTTGGAACTACCGATACTCCTGCTCCCAATACTGCGGTTTTTTTTATAAAATCTCTTCTAGAATCCATGTACTATAGTTGCTTTGTATTTATTGTCAATTATGGTTTTATGCCTGAACCAAATTATATTAGTTGTAACCGGGGTTTTGCAAGAAAGCTCCCTTGCCCTCACTAATTCTTTGGAGCGAAAAGGGGTATAGCTCTTTGTATGGAGCCGCTTGACTTGCCGCACCGTTCAACTCTATGGAATGTTCCACGAACTTTCCGTGCCTGATGAGGTCCGATCTATATTGCCCGTTCTCACACCAGTATTCATGGGATCTCTCCACAAGTATCATTTCATTGAATGCATCTATAGTGGCAAAATCCGCCAATAGTATGGGATCTAGGCCCGCACGTTCCCTAATCACATTTACAAGGTCTATGGCCTCCTGATTGGGAGCACTATTCTTGTTGGCAATAGCTTCAGCCTTGGATAGGATCACATCTGCATATCTGTACAAAATGATATCCACGGTGGTAAGGGCAGTGTTCCTATCTGCATCTTCCGATATTTTTAACGGTAGAGGCCCCATTTGCATCACATTTCCTGGATTACTTCGGTTGTAGGTAACCCCATCGGTCCCGGTATATTCTGCTATTAAATTGGTTTTTCTAACATCATTGGATTCAAAGGAATCATAGAACATCCAAGAACTTTGTATGGTGGCCCATCCACCTCTAACAGGATAATTGGAAGGCAATACCATCATTTGCCACTGATTTTCACTGGTTCCGGCATAATCCGCTGGTACAGCGAACATCACTTCTTTATTATCAGCCTGTGATTCCGTGCTGAACATATCCACATAATCGTCGGTCAACTCATAATAGTTCATGGCCATAATGGCATTGGCCTGTGCTTCCACATCTGCCCACCTTTTTTCATGCAGGTACAACCTGATCAAAAGCATCCTTGCAAATCCTTGACTGAACCTTCCGTAAGCTGCCTCTGAGGGAGAAGGGAGGTCTATGGCTGCTTCCAAGAGGTCTTTTTCGATAAAACTTACCATTTCATCATGGCTTAACCTTGCCAAAGGTGTTTCGATCAACGGGTTTTGCAAAACATCCAATGGTGCTACCACAATAGGGCCAAACATATCAAAGAGTTCATAGCTCAAAAAGGCCCTTGCACATTTGAGTTCGGCAATCCCCCTTTTTTTGATGTTTTCATTAACGGTGGAATTTTCCAATCGATCGATGCTCAAGGTGTTGGAACTGATCCTGTTATAGAAATCGTCATAAAATCTGGTAACACCTTCACTGGTAGGGATGTAGCTACTTAATGTTGCCAATTGTTGCACCCCAAAGTTTCCTTGAAGGATTTCTGTTGTAGCATCGTTTACGAACATGATTCCACGTTCCGATGTGGTGTGGATTCCATTCCACCAAGAGCCTCTCAATGGATAGTAGGCCGCTACCACAAGAGCTTCCACATCTGCCTCGGAAGCCGGAAAAATAGCTGGGTTGATCTCATCATAATTTATGGATTCCAGTTCTGGGTCACACCCAAACATTGTGCTTATCAGTAACCCTAGCAATATTAGTTTTACATTTTTCATAATCATTATTTTTTAAAATTTTAAATCTATCCCGAGTGTGTAGGTCTTTACATTAGGATACGCGGCCACCAGGTTTGTTGGGTCCTGGTCGGTACCTTGTAATCTAGGGTCGTATCCATTGGTTTCAGGATCCACTCCTTTGAACGGGGTGATTACGAACAAGTTTTGGGCATCAAACCTGATGGCCGCACTGTGCAATAGCTTTCCGGTCAATTTGGAAGGTAAGGTATAGGATAAGGATAGGTTTTGTAATCGGATGAACCATGCATCTTGCAAGAAAAAGTCCCCTGCACTATATGGAGTATAGCCATAATGCGAGGCTGGTCTTGTATTGGTCGGATTGTCCGGTGTCCATCTATCATAGATGTTTCGTAGGGCATTACGTCCGTTTTGCCAAACACCATCCGCAGAAACCCCTAGGGCAAGATCGGTGGCATCAACGATCTCTCTTCCGAACATACCGTTGAAATGGAAGTTCAGTTGAAAGTTTTTATATTGGAAACTGTTACTGAAACCTGCTATGAAATCGGGATCGGTTGAGCCCAATAAAACGATATCTGCCTCATCAATAATGCCATCTGGCTCCCCTGTTGCAACAAACCTTCCGTTTTCATCAACTATCGGGTTACCTTCACCGTCCCGGGAAAATCCATTGATGTCCTTGATCTTTATTTGACCGGGGAATAGATCGGGCTGGGCGGGGACCGTTTCGCCGATCTGCATCACACCGTCGGACAGATAGGAGTAACGTGCACGGATCGGATCATCATCTTTTTGATAGATGCTAGGTTTCCAATCCGGGGCTCTTTCCTTCCATCTATCCCTGAATTTGGAAAAGACAAGCGTACTTCTCCATTTAAAATCCTTGGTGTCAACATTTGTAGTGTTCAACGTTAATTCTAGCCCCTTGCTTTGGGTGGACCCTACGTTTGCCCAAACAGTATTGATTTCATTATACGAGTTAATCGGCTTCAACTGAATTAAATCTGAAATTTCTTTGTTGTATACTTCAAATGACCCAGATAGTCTTCCTTTCAAAATTGCAAAGTCTAGACCGAGGTTGATTTCTTTTGTGGTCTCCCACTTCAGATCTGGATTTTCCAATCTTATAGGAAAAGCACCAATTAAAATCTCTTCATTTTCGCCTAAATAAGCTGGGGAAAACGTAAGTGCAGAGAAAGCATTCTCTTGAAATTGAGAATTTCCAGTTTCACCGTACGCAACTCTTAATTTTAACTGTGAAATTTGATCATTTAAGCCTTTCATAAAAGGTTCAGCTGCAATGTCCCAGCCCAAAGCAATAGATGGGAAAATGGCAAAAGCATGATTTCTGGCAAATTTACTTGATCCATCTCTTCTTATTGAAGACATCAAAATATACCTATCTTTATAGGTGTAATTTAGTCTACCAAAATAAGATACCCAGTTTTCTTCATTTTTAAATGAGCCAACCACTTTGTTGTCTCCACCTGAATTAAGGTTGTTCCATAAAAAAGCATCGGTACTAAATCCCTGGTTTCCCATTGAAGATCCTTCTCCTCTATATTTTTGTCGGGAATACCCTACCAAGAAATTAAAGTTGTGGTCTTCATTTATGATTTTGGAATACGTTAAAGTGATATCAAAAAGTGCATCGTTCTTTTTTTCGTTTGCTATTGTTGCTTTACCATTTTCCAATGCACCGTACAATGTGGTTCTGGGCAAATAGGTATTCCTACTGGTATAACCTTGGTCTATACCCGCTTGAAACCTGGCCACCAAACCTTCCAATGGTTTTATTTCCACAAAAAAGTTGGTAAGGGTCCTATCGATAACCCCTTTATCAGTAATGGTCAGTAGTGAATATGGGTTGGGTTCTTGTGAATTGTCTGGATTTAAAGGATAATTTCCATTCTCATCAATGGCCTGAATGTGGGGACCGTACTGCAATGCTGATCGAAGAAGTCCAGAATTCTCATAACGATCTCCACCCAATTGACTGTTGTCATTGTTGACCCTGCTCATGGTAAAATTCATCCCTACCGATAAGAAATCATATAGTTTTTGATCGAGGTTGAATCGCAGTGATGCTCTTTCAAATGCTGAATTCTTTAGAATCCCTTTTTGCTCATACAAGTTCCCGGATAAAAAATATCTCGTGGTTTCGGTGCCTCCTCTGATTGAAAGGTTGTGCTGTTGAGTGGTTCCATCCCTGGTCACCAATCCCAACCAATCCGTACTTTCCCCAGCGTTGTTTATCTGGTCGTCAGAATAGAATCTAGTGAAGGCCACACCATTAACGGGATTGGCAATGGCCTCCTCTAAAGTTCTACTGCGGGTATTGCCACTACTGTAGGGTTCAACCCTGTTTTGGAAAAGCCAGTTTTCATAAGCGGCATCATTTCGTAACTTCATCCATTCCTTCAAACTCAACACGTCAAAACTATCGTTATAGGCCTGTAACGAAATTGAAGAGGAATAACTTACCTCCACTTTTCCGGAAGCCCCTTTTTTGGTTGTGATTAAAATAACCCCGTTTGCGGCCCTAGCTCCATAAATTGCGGTGGAACTGGCATCTTTTAAAACGGAGATGGATTCAATGTCATTGGGGTTGAAAGAGTTCAAGATACTTTGCGTTCCTCCACTATACCTATTCCCTGTACTAGGTTGTTGAAGATCCTGTATAGGAAACCCATCAACAACTATTAAAGGGTCGTTGCTGGCATTTATTGATCCTGCACCCCTGATCTGAAAATTCAGTCCCCCTCCAGGTTGTGCACTGTTCTGGGTAATTTGCAAACCTGAAACCTTACCTCTAAGCACATCCCCAATGGAAGGAGAGGAGGACAGCACCAACTCTTTCGTATCCACTGTTGAAATGGCTCCGGCTATATCTTTCTTCCTTTGGGTTCCATAGCCGACCACGACAACTTCATCCAACAAGGTATTGTCCGGGACCATGGAGGCATTGATAACCGAATCGTTACCTATCGATTTTTCTTGGGGGAGATAACCGACATAGGAAAACACAATAGTGGTTGCACCGCCCTTGATGGTCAAGCTGTAATTTCCATCAAAATCCGTTGAGGTACCTGTGGTGGTTCCTTTCACAAAAACAGTTGCCCCGGGAAGCGGAACCCCCATTTCATCTGTGACAGTACCCGTAATCACTCTATCTTGAGGCTGAGCAGTCTCAATTACGGAGTTCTCATTTGGTGAATAGGTTTCTGCTTTTACATTGAAAAAGAAAACCAACATCGCTAAAACGGTCAGCTTTATTTTCAAATCAAAATAGAACCCAACACCCTTTCCTCTGAGTAGTTTCATATTTTTTTTCATATTTTACGTTGGTGATTTATTAGTTATTAGGAGATTTTTAAGTCACGTTTTACAGCCGGAAAATGCCGCAATATTTTCCGGCTTCTAAAATCGGTTCAGAGTCGTTGGTTTTTTTCATGTTTCATTTTAGTTTGTTATTTGATTGTTTCTGGTTTTAAGTGCATCTATCTTTTGGAATTATTTGTTTTCCAATAAGTTATGGGTCGTTATATTAAATTAATCGGTCGCTACGGATTCAAGTATTCTTGCCCCGGAGTCCACGCTGACTTCATAGGCCGCTATTCCTCCTGCGTTTAAAATACCTTCAATTACCTGGTCTTTCTTTTCCTCCGGAGCCAATACCACAATACTGCCCCCTCCACCAGAGCCAACGATTTTGGCACCGTAGGCCCCCGCGCTCAAGGCTCCTTCTATCATTTTATCAATTCTGGGCACAGTGATTTTCAGAATGTTTTTAAGGATATCATGGTGTTCGTTCATCAATGCGCCGATCCTTTGAAAATCCGGTTGGGGTTTCCTGAATTCAGTTAGTGCCTTTTGGGTTATATCGTGATTTGTTATGGCCGCGTACAAGTAGCTTTTCAGGTCATCGGGAACATGGACCAAATATTTTTGCAGATCCTCCTTTTTGGCGGTTTTGATATCAAAATCCTTGATTTTACTTTCTACTGCCTCAATGGATAACTTCGCCTTGGTCCTTAATTCGCTCAAGAGCCCCAGTGTTTTCTTCGGAATACCGGATTCCCCGATGATAATGCCCTGTAAAGGTTGATTTATCACTTCAAATGAAAAATCATCCCCCGTTTCAATGAATACGATATTGCCCAACCCAATGCTATACTGGTCCATTTTTCCACCCGGGGCCTTTTGTTCCAATACTTCCGACTCATAGGCCAACTGGGAGATCAATTCCGGTGTTACCTCGGCATCTATCCCGAAGGCTTCAATTAAAAAGTTGACCCAGGACACAACAACGGCGGAAGAGCTTGAGGTACCTGCGTTGATCGGTAAATTTCCTTTTATCTCTATATCATAACCTTTGTCAGGAACACAATTGTAACGCCTCAAAACTTTTAGGGCATGCAATAGATGATCTCCCTTTTCTATGTTCTCTAGGTTGGCATTTATAGGGATGATCCTCTTTTGGTTGATATCCGGTTTGTTGATGTTAAAGACCTGTAGTCCGTTCTCAACTGCCGTTAATTTTATTCTCCTGCTGATGGCACATGCAATAACGGGTAGTCCCAGGTAATCCTGATGGTCTCCGAACAAACATGTTCTTCCAGGGGCAAGTGATATTATTTTTTTCATTTAAATGTTTGAAAATGTGTTGGTTAAGAGTCTTATTGCTATTAAATTTTTGTTAAAAAATCATCAAATTTAGACCCACGTTGCTAACGAATGTATCTGTTTTTTTTTAATAAAAAAAGAAAACAAGCAAAAAATGTGTTCGAACACACAAAAAAATGTTTTCGAGCACACCAAAATCGTGTTTACGAACACATTATTTTTTGTCAACGAACATTGTTATATATTTGCCTAAATATGAAGAAATACACGATCAAGGATATTGCTGAACAGGCAGGAGTATCAAAAGGCACTGTGGATAGGGTAATCCACAAAAGGGGCAAGGTTTCCCAAGAGGCCTTGGAAAAGGTCACCAGAATACTTGATGAAATAGACTACAAGCCCAATCCAATTGCACAGAGCCTAAAAAACAATAAGGTTTACCAAATATGTGTTGTTTTGCCTGATCCCAAAGAAGACAACTTTTGGATTCCTTGTGTTGATGGTGTAAATCAGGCCATAGAAGAATTCAGATCTTTTTTGGTAGATATTAAATTGTTCTTTTATGGTCCAAGCAGTACCAAATCCTTCAAGGAAGTCAATGAAAAGATATTGAAACTGGCACCCGATGCCGTGCTACTTTCACCGCTATTTCAGAAAGAGAGTATCAATGCCGTAAAAAATTACAGAGCGGCAGGTATAGTGGTAAGTACGTTCAATAGCCAAATAGACTTGGAACAAACAGTCAGTTTTGTGGGACAAGATTTGTATCAAAGTGGGAGGGTGGCCGCTAAGCTTATGCATACGATTGTTCCGGATAACCATGACATTGTAATCTGTCACTTTAATGAAACCCTGAACAATGCCATACACATGCAGCAAAAAGAAAAGGGGTTTAGGGACTATTTCAATAGTTTGAAGGGAACCGATCATAAAATATTGACCCTAAGTATAGACCAAACGAACCCTGACCTGTCCCTGATCAATTTTTTGGAATCGAACAATAAAGCCTTGGGTTTTTTTGTGACCACATCCAAGTCATACAATTTGGTGGAGATGCTTCAGGGTCATAGCCACATGGATATCAAAGTCATTGGTTATGATCTTTTGGATAAGAACAACGATCTTTTGAAAAAGAACAAGATTTCATTTTTAATACACCAGAGCCCAAAAACCCAAACTTATATTGGATTAACAAATTTGATAGAACATTTTTTGTTCAACAAGGAAATACCCAATAAAAAACTGTTGCCCATAGGGATCGTGAATTCTGAAAATTTGATTACCTATCTGGAAAATTAGGACTCCCTTCCCCAAGTATCAGTGTGCCAAATGATGTGGCAGTATGGAAATTGGGAGTTTCTGTTTTGGGGTCCACCCAGGAAATCCAAATGGGTTCATATGTGGAAGCGTCCACTTTTTGGTACTTTGCCCGAAAAATTCCCGTTTCAATTTTATTGTTTTGGATCAAGTTCAGTTTTTCCAAGGATGCCTTACCAATACTCCCTTCAACAATATACCCATTGCAGTCGGAGTGGGATTTTACGATCAAATTGTTTTCGGGCCACTTCCAATCAAAATCAAAGACCCTGTTAGGAAGTGCCTTGAAATCCATGATTCTTGGCGTTGGGTCGATTTCCAGACAATAATACGGGGTAAGCGAATCGTCTTGTCTAAAAAACAACTCGACCCTGTCGGAAACATTTATGCTCTCATTACCAATCCCCATTTTATCTATATGGATACTGGTGTCAACAACCTGGAACATGAAATATAAATTTTCGTTATCCCATAAGGCCCTAAATTCTGTTGGTGTTATAGGTAAGTCACGCCAAGGTGAACAAAAGTCGGTTAAGACATTGGCCTTTTTCCATAACCGATCATCCGCCTTTCCGGTAATTCCCAATTGATTCGCGGGGATATGGTTTACTTTATATTCTTTCATTTATCCATTGGTGTTTCTTTTTGTGAATTTCAGAATAATTTAAAAACAATTGGGTCAGCTCAGTGGTTTATCTTTTAAAAGATTCAAATATGGAATATTGAAGAGGTACTTTTAATGAGATTCAAGGGCATGGGGAAGTACTCATAAAGTTATGGTAAGTTGCATGGAAAGGATAAAATAATTTGGTGAAGTCCAACCCAAAGAAAGTTTCAGAATTGCTCGAGTTGCACAAAAGATGGCTCAAATCGGTAAATAACGAAATGAAGCCATAGTGTGACCACATGTAGAAATGCGGCCAAAAGTATTCACTACAAATGGTTCTGCTTTTCTATGATTTAAAATTTTAAAACATATCCAGATTTATTTGGTATGCCCTATGAAGCAAATTAAAATGATTTGGGTTAGTTTAGTTAATCAGTGAGAGCGGTTCTATGGGCCGCGTCTCTTTTGTTAAATATCAAGGATTCTTTTTTAAATTAGAAGAATCAATATCCGAAATGACCATACCATGAACCGTAACATCTTAAATGTTTTTCTTTTTTTGACCTGTATCTTATTGTTTAATCATTCTTTGATTGCCCAAAGCCCTGTGGAACAAATCCAGGTTATCCCAGGGGAGCTGCCAGATCCTTCCATAATTGAAGTTGAGGGCATTTATTATGCTGCCGGGACTTCCGGGGATTGGGCACCTATTTATCCCATCTATACATCCACCGATTTAAAGAATTGGGAACTTTTGGGGCATGTGTTCCAAGAAACACCGGAATGGACTATGTCCAGTTTTTGGGCGCCGGAGCTTTATTATAAGGATGGTACTTTCTATTGTTATTATACGGCAAGGGCAAAGGATGGCATTTCAAAAATAGGTGTCGCCACAACCAAAGATATTTCAAAAGGGTTTGAGGATAAAGGGGTCATAATAGAATGGGGTAATGAGGCCATTGATGCTTTTGTTTATGAAGACAGGGGTACACCTTATATTACATGGAAGGCATATGGACTGGAACCTAGTAAACCAGTTACGCTTTTGGGCTCAAAATTGTCAAGCGATGGTTTGTCGCTTGTTGACGAAGAATTTGTTACCATCACTGCAGATGATACCCCATTTGAAGACAATATGATAGAAGGGCAGTGTATTGTTAAAAGAAACGGTTATCTGTACATGATTTACTCAGGCAATGGATGTTGTGGTCCACAATGTAACTATCAAGTTGGAGTTGCACGGGCCAAAAGTATGGAAGGCCCTTGGGAGAAAGCTCCAAGCAATCCCTTGATTATAGGGAACACTTCGTGGAAATGTCCTGGGCATGGTACGGTAATCCATACAAATGACAAGTGGTACTACCTTTACCATGCCTACAATACTAAAGGCTTTCCAACACTGGGGCGGGCAGCTGTATTTAGCGAAATGTACTGGGATGAAAGTACTGGCTGGCCCTATTTTAAAGTGGAAGAGGAAACCTCCGATAAGGATAGGCTTGTAAAAAACATTACCGATGACTTTGATCAGGCCTCATTGAACAAATTTTGGCGTAAAAACTTACTGGCTACTGATTTTGATATTCAACTTAACAATGGTGAATTAAAGTTGACAGAGACACATCCCGATTCCAAAAATAAGACAGGGGCCGTTTTATGTGTGATTCCTGATGATTCTGATTTTGAGTTTTCCATAAAAGTTAAAAATACCAACCAAGCGCTTAAGGGTCTTGTGTTTTATACTACAAAGGATAAAAGCCTGGGTCTGGGTGTAAAAGGGGAAAAGTTGCTATTGTGGAAGATAGCCGATGGAAACTACGAGGAAATTGCCAGTGTAACATTGAAAAATGCAGGGAATGTTTGGCTTAAGGCCAAAGTGACCAATTCCCAAAAAATTGATTTCAGTTACCAAACCGCAAATGAGGAATGGAAATCATTGAATGCATTGGAAGGGGATAACCTCGTATGGTGGTCTTCCGGAATGAAAGTGGGAATACAGATTAAGAAAGACAACATTTCTGGGGATGCCGAAGGCAAGTTCGATGATTTTAGCATAAAATATTAGAAAGGTGGTGTATCCTCCCAAAATTTAGTTGATCTTGTCCCTAAATATCGACTTGGAGATATTTACTTCACGAAAGTACATGGATCTGGGATTTTACGATACACCAGACATATTTGGAAATATTCTTAATTTCCTGTTTTGTTATGAACAACCCTCATGAATTTGAACAAGGAGTTTCGGGTTTGTGGCAAAATGGACACCGGCCATGTAACACTATGTTAAATGGAGGCATGGCCCTGAGAGGAATGGTAAATAGCTCCCTATGATTCTTGATGGTTCCAAAGTTGTGGTGCTAGAAAAAAGAATTTTCAAAATTTAAGGCTTTGAACAAAAGAATAGCTTCATCATTTTTCACATATACCGTTATTGCGATTTGTATCATCGCTACAATTCTATTCGCATCCTGTGGGGAAAAAGCAACGCCCCAGATCAAAATAGGTTTCTCGCAGTGCATTAGTAACCACATTTGGCGAGAGGCTATGAACGAGAACATGAGGCTGGAAGCATTGTTGAACCCTTCGGTCAGTCTTAAAATTCTTGAAACGGACCATAACATAGATGAGCAAATAAAAAATATAGAACAATTTATTGATGAGGGTATGGATGTGATTATCGTCTCTCCACTTGAACCCAATAGGTTGACTCCGGTAATTGAAAAAGCCTATGACAAAGGGATTCCTATAGTGCTCATTGATCGGAAAATAAATTCGCAAAAGTATACCACATATGTAGGGGCAGACAATTTTGAAGTAGGCATGAACGCTGGAAATATTATTCTCTCCGCTAAAAAGAGTCCTGTAAATGTTGTTGAAATTAAAGGCATGGACCGATCATCGCCCAGTGTGGAACGCAGTCAAGGGCTACATCAGGTAATTGATGGGGAGCCCGGTGCCCATTTGGTAAATACCCTCCCACTTGTTCCTCTCGGCGGGGAAACCATGGCAGCATCCTTTGAACGACTTTTGGATTCGACCACCATTGATTATGTCTATACGTTTAATGACGATACGGGCTATTTACTCTGGCAGATCGCAAAAAGAAATGGGCGCGACCAAGAAATCAAGTTCATTGGTACCGATGGATTGAATGGGCCCGATGGAGGGGTCGAATTGGTTCGGAAGGGTATCCTCCACGCCACCATTTTATACCCCACTGGTGGTTCGGAAGCCATTAAACTGGCATTAAAGATCCATAACAATGAGGAAGTTCCCAAGAACAATATATTGAATACCATTGTAATAGATAAGTTCAATGCTGATATCATGAAAGACCAATTTGATATCATTGATGAGCAACATGCCGATATTGAAAACCAGTTCGGGATTATTGAAAAACAAAAGGACCAGTACTATTTTCAGAACAACCTTCTTAAGATTACCATTATATCTTTGGCCATTATATTGGGGCTGGCCCTGTATAGCATATATTCGGTCATAGCCATAAGAAAAAAGAACAGACAGCTCCAATTGACCAATGAGAAAATCATAGTTCAAAGGAACCAAATAGAAAAAATTGCCAATGAGGTAAAAGAAAGCAACGAGGCCAAGTTGAACTTTTTTACCGGGCTTTCCCACGAATTCAAGACGCCCATTACCTTAATATTGAGTTCTATAGAATCTTTGAAAGAGACCTTTAAAAGCAAAGGCCTTAAAATGGCATATGAGTTTGAACTGATCCAAAACAACTCCAACCGACTCTTACGCTTGGTGAACAACTTATTGGACTTCAGAAAGGTGGAAGACCAACGGTTCAATATAAGGGCATCCAAAACCAATTTGTACCTGTTCTCCAAAAAAATCTTCAACGACTTTAGAAAAGAGGCCATCAAAAGGAATATCGATTTAAAGATTGTTTGCAATGATGAAAACCTGGAAGTGTATTTGGATCGCAACCTTATGGACAAGGTTTACTTTAACCTCCTGTCCAATGCCTTTAAGTTTACACCGGACAATGGTAAGATAGAACTGTTGATCGAGGACCGCAAAGAATCCAATAAAGTAATGATCATCTTCAGGGACAATGGTATCGGGATTCCAAAAAGCGAATTGGACCAGGTATTCAAGCCTTTTTTCAAGGGATCCAACAACCGGAAGAACAGTTCAGGAATCGGACTTCACCTCAGTAAATTGTTCGTGGAACTCCACATGGGAAAAATAGAGGTAGGCTCGGTACATGGAACCGAGTTTAAAATTGAGCTTTTCAAGGGAAAGACCCATTTTAACGAGGATCAGATAATAGACGAGCCGAATGTAGTGGAAACCAATATCATAGATACTACCGAAGACCTTATTGATGATGAATCGTATCTAAGGGCCGAGACAAATGCGGAAATCGACAAGCATACCCTGCTCATTGTTGAGGATAATAAGGAACTTGCCTCTTTTTTGGAGAAAAAATTGCGTTTGGATTATGATATCTATGTTTCAGATGGAACCGATGCCGTGGATAAAGCTTTTGATATTGTTCCTGACATCATCATTTGTGATGTAAATCTTCCAAAACAGAATGGCTTCGAAATTTGTGACATGCTCAAAAAAGACCTGCGCACTTCCCACGTTCCTGTGATCATGCTCACCGCCTTGTCCGACAAAGATTCCTATTTAATGGGATTGAACTCCGGTGCGGACTTATACCTCACCAAGCCTTTCAGCTATTCCATTTTAATGCAGTCCATAAAATCCTTGTTGTACAATAGGGAGAAGTTGAGGATGTACTATACCAATAACATCTACAAGATAGAGCAGACCGCCTCCTTTGGTAATTCTGAACAGGAATTTGTAAAGGCACTGAACGGTAACATCAAGGACAACTTGGACAGCCCAAATTTTTCGGTGGAGCAATTGGCGGATAATTTAAATGTTTCACGTTCCCAACTGTACAGGAAAGTAAAGGCAATTCTCGGGATCAGCATCAGTGATTATATCAATAACTTTAAACTGCAAAGGTCAAAATCCATGCTGGAGACCACTTCACTTTCCATATCGGAGATTGCCTATTCCAACGGTTTCTCATCACCCAATTATTTCTCCACCGCATTCAAGCAAAAGTATGGGGAGTCCCCGGATTCCTATAGAAAGACTTTTGGAAAAAAGTGATTTTGAGGCCTTTTCTTTTTGATTTTTAAGGAGTTTGATACAGATATTTTTTGAATCCTTTATAAATCACACCTATTGGTGTGCATCAAACACTTTTTAATACATCAATTTTGAAGATGCATGCTACAAAATTGTAGATGCGCTATTTCTTATTTATTGAAGAATATAATGTAACTAATTGATTTAAAGAATGTTGAAACAAAATAGATAGCTTGGTCTAAAACCGTATCATATTGCAACATCAGTGAAATTCAAAGCTTTTATTTAAGAATACTTTAGTATTTCTATAAAATTATTGAGCTTTTGAAAAAAATATGGTTATGGTCCATAGTGGCCGCCCTTGCAGGTTTTCTTTTTGGTTTTGATACGGTTGTTATCTCAGGAGCCGATAGAACGCTACAGGATTTATGGAATTCGTCAGATTTGGTGCATGGGGTGGTTGTGATGTCCATGGCTTTGTGGGGAACCGTTCTTGGGGCCATATTTGGAGGAATCCCGACGAATAGGTGGGGGAGAAAAAAGACATTGATGGTAATAGGTATTCTATATACCATTTCCGCAGTTGGTTCCGCACTTGCCAATGACCCCATAGCATTTTCGATATTTAGGTTTTTGGGTGGTCTGGGAGTAGGCGCATCCACTATAGCGGCCCCCGCATATATTACCGAGATATCACCCAAGGAGAGTAGGGGGCAACTTGTGGCCATGTACCAATTCAACATTGTATTGGGTATTCTTGTGGCCTTTCTCTCCAATTATCTTTTGAGCGATATAGGCGAAAATGCATGGCGTTGGATGTTGGGAGTTGAGGCCCTTCCCGCCATAATCTACACATTTTTGACACTGATCATTCCAGAGAGTCCAAGATGGCTATTGTCCAAAAATCGGCTTGGTCAAGCGGAGGCCGTTCTTAAAATGATAGATGCCAAAGCAAATGTTTCTGAACAGATTCAAATTCTTGAAGAAAGTGAAAGGACTTCCAAATCCGTCAGTATTTATGAAAGGCAATTTAGGTTTCCCTTGGTTTTGGCCTTTCTGATAGCCTTCTTCAACCAATTCTCCGGAATCAATGCATTTCTCTACTATGCCCCAAGGCTTTTTGAAGAAGCGGGCCTGGAGAACAGCACGGCACTTTTGAGCAGCATTGGGATTGGGGTGGTGAACATGGTGTTCACATTATTGGGAATGTTTTTGATCGACCGTTTGGGAAGAAAACGCCTCATGTTGATAGGTTCGGTCGGTTACCTCGTTTCCTTGTCACTTGCCGCTTGTGCATTTTTGTTCAAGTGGAACGGAGCAGTGGTTCCCCCATTCCTTTTTCTTTTTATAGCAGCGCATGCCATTGGCCAGGGAACTGTAATTTGGGTATTCATATCCGAGATATTTCCCACTCAGGTTAGGGCTTCTGGGCAATCTTTTGGGAGTTCCGTCCATTGGGTGTTGGCCGCGGTGATTCCCTCCCTCATACCCAGTCTTTTTTCATCGATAGGACCAGGAATAGTGTTTTTGTTCTTTGATGCCATGATGCTGTTGCAGCTGCTCTTTGTAATTCTGTTGATGCCCGAAACCAAAGGAAAATCCTTGGAGGACATTACCGCATCGTTCAACTCAAAAATAATGTCAGATAAAATTTCTAAACCAGCAATAAAGTGAATCATATGAAAAACAAATTGACCCTTTTGGTAGTGGCTGTGGCCGTTGCGATGCAGACTTTTTCATGCAAGAATGGAAAAGCGGACACGGATTTGGCCAAAGAAGAAGGTATGGAATCCCCCTCTTTGGAGGAGCAGCTATACCGACCGTACTACCATTTTACCCCTAAAGTGGGTTGGATGAACGATCCCAATGGGATGTTTTATTACAATGGGTATTACCACCTGTTCTACCAACACTATCCAAAGGACAATATTTGGGGTCCAATGCACTGGGGCCATGCCATAAGTACAGATTTGGTCCAGTGGAAGCATTTACCCATCGCTCTGTATCCGGATGATTTGGGATACATTTTTTCAGGTAGTGCCGTGGTGGATTATGACAACACTTCAGGTTTTGGCAAGGATGGGAAGATTCCTATTGTAGCCATGTACACCTACCACGATCCCAAGAAGGGAGATGCCGGTCAGTTGGATGCCCAGACCCAGGCCATAGCCTATTCATTGGACGAAGGAAATTCATGGACAAAATATGAAGGAAACCCAGTTATAAAGAACCCAGGAATCAGGGATTTTAGGGACCCAAAGGTCATTTGGGATCAGGAACGGGAGCAATGGGTAATGATACTTGCCGCGGATTTTGAAATGATGATCTATACCTCTAAAAATTTAAAGGATTGGACCTTGGCCGATAGGTTTGGCAAGGATGTAGGAAGTCATGAAGGTGTTTGGGAATGTCCCGATTTTTTCCCCATGCAGGTAGAGGGTTCGGATGAAGTTAAATGGATTATGTTGGGAAGTATTAGTGGGGGAGCCCCCAACGGCGGTAATGGCACGCAGTATTTCATTGGAGATTTTGATGGACAAAAATTCACCATGGACAAGAATTTTGAGGAAGCCCTTGCCAAGAAGCATGATTTTTGGGTCGACTTTGGTAAGGACAATTATGCAGGGGTCACTTGGTCCAATATTCCGCCCGAGGACGGCCGTAAAATTTTTATCGGTTGGATTGTTGACGGGCATTACGCCAATAAGGTTCCCACTACAACCTGGAGAAGTACCCAAAGTTTGCCAAGGACCGTCAAATTGATTTCGGACAATGGTGTTCCAAGGATAACTTTTCAACCGATAAAGGAAATCACAAATTATATTGGTAAGAAATCTAAAAAGGACCACGTGTCAATCGGGGTGGATGAAGAAACGGTTTTGAGCGATGGCGATTTTGATTTTTCCAAGGCCCAGATCAAGTATAGTATCGCTTCACTGAAAGATAAAGGATATACGTTCAAGCTTTCCAATGACAAGGGAGAGGAGTTGCTTTTTGGTTATGACGGAACCAAAAACCAATTCTTTGTTGACCGAAGTAAATCTGGCAAGGTTGACTTTCATAAAGAATTTGCGGATAAAGTATCGATTGGACCAAGATTGTCCGACAAGGATTCTCATGATGCGGACATTCTTTTGGACAAGACATCCATAGAAATATTCTTTGACGATGGGGAAACGCCAATGACGGAGATCTTCTTCCCCTCAGCACCTTATTCAAAACTATCCTTAGTATCCGAAAACGGGGACTTGGTTTTGGATTACATAGAAATAAGCCAATTAAAATTTAACTAAAACAAACTATTATGAAATTCAAACTATTAGTATTGCTACTCTTGTGTTCTCCTTTGGCCATATGGGCCCAAGGGAGGGTTACGGGTACCGTTACCTCGGCAGAAGACAATATGCCCTTGCCGGGGGCATCGGTTGTGGTAGTGGGGACCACCAACGGGACCACTACGGATTTTGACGGGAATTATGTCCTTGAGGGAGTTTCTCCCAATGCCTCTTTAATGTTCAGTTATATTGGTTTTACAAGGGTTGAGGTCCCAGTAAATGGTCAATTGACCGTTAATGTTTCTTTACAGGCCGATACACAACAATTGGATGAAGTGGTCCTAACAGGATACACCACAGAACGTAAGGTGGATCTTACCGGTGCGGTGACCGTTGTGGATACCGCCCCAATAGAAGGGCAGAGTTTAAGCTCTGGTAACCCAATGCAGGCCTTACAAGGAAGGGTCCCGGGATTGTTCATTGAAAAGTCGGGAGATCCTACTGGTTTAAACAACCGGATCCTGATTAGGGGTATTACCACTTTGGGGAACAATGACCCGCTTTATGTTATCGATGGGGTGCCCACCAAACGTCAAGAAGTTTTTGCCAGCCTTAATCCAGAGTCTATTGAGTCCATACAGGTTTTAAAAGATGCGTCAGCTTCCTCTATCTATGGATCAAGAGCGGCCAATGGGGTAATTATTATTACGACCAAAGGTGGTCAAAAAGGGGAACGCGTCGGAATTTCCATTAATTCGAATGTGTCTGTTCTTTCAGAAAAACCCCAAAGATTTAATATGTTGAACGCAGTGGAAAGAGGAAGGGTGCTTTGGCAGGCCTCCGTTAATGACAATGCAGACCCGAATGGTGGTTACGGTGAAATCTACAACTTTGATTGGAACGGAGATTTTAGCAATCCTGTACTGAACAGCGTTACTCCCCAACCTTTTGTTGGAGGGGACCCAAGCGTGCCTGTGGGCGATACGGATTGGCAGGATGAGACTTACGAAACAGGTTATGCCTATAACAATGAAGTGACAATAACCGCTGGATCTGAAAAATCTTCCCTTTTGATGAATTTTGGCTATTTAAAGAACACAGGGATCCTTAAATATACCAACTATGATAGGTATACCGCCAAGATCAATGGTTCCACTAACCTATTCAACAGTAAGCTAAAGGTGGGTGTGAACACCCAGTTCTCTACTTCGGATGAAACATTGGCAGCGCGGGATGTAGGATTGGCCAGTACGCCTATTCTAGCCATTATTATGGCCCCTACCATTCCAGTGTTCGATTCTAACGGTAATTACGCAGGGCCTTTAGGTTCCGGTTACAACGACCGAAACAACCCTGTGTTGATGCAATATCTCAACCGGTGGGATAACACGGAAAAGAATGTACTGTTCGGTAATGTGTTCGCGGAACTGAAGATTCTTGATAATTTGAATTTTAGGACTAGTCTTGGACTCGATTTCAGTGATTATAAACAAAAGAACATCGAACCAAAAGTTTCCAATGGTTTTGTGAACAGGACTAATAACAGGCTTATTTACAATACCAATAAGTTTACAAGTTTGGTGTTTTCGAATACATTGAACTACGATTTGGAACTTGGTAATCATCGTTTTAATGTGTTGTTGGG
Organism: Allomuricauda sp.; assembly: GCA_030148305.1. Classification (GTDB taxonomy): domain Bacteria; phylum Bacteroidota; class Bacteroidia; order Flavobacteriales; family Flavobacteriaceae; genus Flagellimonas. The sequence continues at coordinate 51,318 of JASBTS010000097.1, forward strand.
AGTTGAGTCCATTCAAAATGATTTGAGCACGTTGAATTCACAAGCAGATGATTTTGCCGTGGAACAAGAGTCTTATTTTGTGCTCAATGCAGCATCTGGTGCACGCACCGCATCCGGGACCACAACAGGAAGTAGATTGTTGTCCCAGTTCGGAAAGATCAATTATGCATTTTCGGATCGTTATTTGGCTTCCTTCACCTTACGTCGTGATGGTTCTTCCAGATTTGGGGAGAACAACAGATATGGTATTTTTCCGGCGGCTACCGTTGGATGGCGTATCAATAATGAGCAATTCCTCAAAGATGTGGATTTCATTACCAATTTGAAACTACGCGCCGGATACGGGGAAGTAGGTAACCAAGAGATCGGAGATCTTGCCCGATTTGGTCTGTACGAATCAAGATATGGGCCAAACCTGAACGTGTTTCAACCCGGTTTCTGGGAGACTTACTACAACATTGGTACGGCTTATGACATTAATGGTAACAATTCTGGAAACTTACCTTCAGGTTTTGTGTCCATCCAAGCACCTAACCCAGATTTGAAATGGGAGACCACAACAGAATGGAACTATGGAGTGGATTTTGGATTCTTGGGCAACAAGATTGTCGGATCATTCGATTTTTATACCAGGGAAACCAAAGACATCTTAACTACACCGCCTATCGCTTCAGTAATCGGTGAAGGGCAGCAGCGTGTATTGAACGGGGCCACTACCGCAGCAAGAGGTTGGGAATTGGCCATAGGATACAATAATACTTGGGAAAATGGACTATCCCTAAGCGTTTCCACAAACTTTGCATCTTTCAAGGATGAGATTACCTACCTCCCAGAAGAAGTAAGGCCTGCTTATCCAGGAACTGCGGACAATTCCATTTTGGGTCATTCCCAGTTCTCGGTCTTTGGATATAGGTCTGATGGACTCTTCCAGAGCCAGGCCGATGTGGATTCCAGTCCAGATCAGGTTGGAGCACGCCCAGGAAGCATCAAGTTTAAGGATTTGAACAATAACGGAGTCATTGACGATGGGGATAGGGATTTCATCGGTATTACCTTGCCCGATTTGGAATATGGTATCCGCGTGGATTTGGCATGGAAAAATTTCGACCTGTCCGTTTTTGGATCGGGAGTTACGGGAAGAGTAGGTGCTGACGAGGCCCTTTTCCGAAATTTCTTTGCTAGTGGTGGTGCCAATGGATCTGTTGGATTGCTCAATGCATGGACTCCGGATAATACGAATACCGAAGTGCCTTCACTTTCCTTGGCCTTTAACGAAACGCGTACTTCGGATTACCTCTTCAGGAACAATTCCTATTTCAAGCTTAGGAGCTTGCAATTGGGGTATAGCTTTCCACAGGAACTTATCAATCCTATTGGCGGCATGAGCAACCTTCGTGTTTATGTACAGGGCGAAAACCTGTTTTGGATCACATCAAGTGAGTATGTGGGAGAAGACCCGGAAAGGACCGATGCAGGCAGGATTCCGGTGCCAACGATCCTGTCATTGGGTCTAAATATTAACTTTTAATCAATTGCCATGAAAAAACTTAAATATTTCATTTTATGTGGAACCGCGTTGATGCTCTTCATCAATTGCTCAAATGACTTTTTGGAGTACGAACCACAAGGGGTACTTTCCAATGATAATGTGGCCACGGCCGACAATGCTGAAGCCTTGGTTATAGCTGCTTATGCTGGTATTGCCAATGATGAGATGATAGGACCGCTTACCAATATGTGGGTTTATGGAAGTGTACGTTCCGATGATGCCTACAAAGGCGGCGGAGGTCGTGGGGATGTTGACGTGGTGGATAAATACGAACAGTATAATTTAACCGTACCCGATATGGGTGATTGGATGGCGCCACGTACTTGGACGGATTTTTACAAAGCCATTTCAAGAGCTAATTTTGCCTTGACCGTGATCAACGATATACCGGATGGCGAATATCCTAATAAGACAAAGCGCCAAGCGGAATTACGCTTTTTACGCGGTCATTCCCACTTTATGCTCAAGTTGCTGTTCAATAAGATTCCGTATATCCCGGAAGGATTGACCCAAGAAGAAATCGCCCAGATCGGCAATGAACTATCCGATGAGGAACTATGGAACCTGATAGGTGAGGATTTTCTTTTTGCCTATAACAACCTTCCCGATAGTCAGGAAGAAGTGGGTAGGGCAGACCGTACCGCTGCAGCAGCATATTTGGCCAAATTGAGATTGTACCAAGCTTATGAAAAAGATGCAAACCATCAATTGACCAATATCAATACAGGTAGGTTGGAAGAAGTGATCCAATATGCGGATGAGGTTCAGGCCAGTCTGGAACCCGATTATGGGAACAACTTTTTAGATGGGTTCGATAACGGTCCGGAATCCATTTGGGCCGCCCAATTCTCCATCAATGATGGTACCGTGGTAGGAAGGGTAAGTTTTGTTACCGGTTTGAACTCTCCTCATGGTAACCCTTTGTATGGCTGTTGTGGATTCCACTTGGCCAGCCAAAATTTGGTAAACGCTTTCAGGACAGATGCTAGTGGGCTACCTCTTTTGGATTCCTTCAACGATCAAGATATTTTAACTGATTTACAAGGAGATGGTACCGTTCTTCCGGATGCTTCCCTAACGATTGACCCCAGACTTGATCATACGGTAGGAGTACCGGGAAGACCATTTAAGTATACCAATACCGTACAAAGCACAGGTGATTTTGTCTATAATTCCAGTTGGGCCAGGGATCCTGGGGTATATGGTTATTTTGGAAATATGAAAGAACAACAACGCCCAGATTGCTCTTGTTATGTGAAGGAAGGACCCTTTAATGGCACTTCCAAAAATGTGGATTTCATCCGCTATGCCGATGTACTATTGTTCAAAGCCGAGGCACTCATCCAATTAAATCGTTGGGACGAGGCCTTGCCTATCATAAACCAGATACGCGCAAGGGCGGCAACCAGTACAGGAAGGCCTCTGGCGGCAGGTGCATCTGACATATATAACGTTCAGCCCTATCCTTCCTTTCCAGACAAGGCATATGCTTGGAAGGCACTCAAATTTGAAAGGAGACTGGAATTTGCCATGGAAGGCCCAAGATGGTTCGATTTGGTACGTTGGGGAGAAGCTGCGGATGTATTGAATGATTATCTGGACCAAGAGAAGACCAAAAGGGACTTTTTGATCAATGCGGCATTCACACCGGGAAGGGATGAGTTTTATCCAATTCCACAACGTGAAATAGACTTTACAGGTGGGTTGTATGTCCAAAACCCAGGTTACTAATAACAAAAAGGGATAATGTTGCGCAGCTACTCCTCTTTAATCCATAGCACCGCTTACCAGGAAAAGGCAAAGCATTGTGGTATGATGTTGCGATCTATTATTCTTTGAATAAAGTTTTAGAAGAGACTTGCATTCTATAATTAAAGGTATTTAGTATGCTAAGTTTAGTTAAGATCCCGGTCAGCTTGATTGATTGGCCGGGAAACTATTCCCGAAAGGGGTGAGTTTGCGTTAGTTTTTTAAGAATCACCAAATCTTTTTTTAAGGTTTGGTGATTTTAAATGTAAAAATTACACATATTATATATCTTTAGGACGCGATAAACCATTCATAAGATTAAAACAAACACAAAATGAAAATCAAAAGCTTACTGATTACGGCCCTTTTCTTGGCTTCAGGCTTAGTTGTGGCACAATCTACCATTTCCCAAAAATGGTCCATAGAAAAGGCAGAAAAATGGTATGACCAATATAAATGGCTCAATGGCGCTGATTTTATCCCAAGTACGGCCATCAACCAATTGGAGATGTGGCAAGAGGATACTTTTGACCCCGAGACCATAGATAGGGAGTTGGGCTATGCCCAAGGAATTGGGATGAATGTGATGCGGGTATACCTCCATAGTTTGGCATACAAGCAAGATCCAAAAGGTTTTAAGAAAAGAATGAATCAGTATTTGGAAATTTCAGATAGCAAGGGAATCAAGACCATGTTCGTCATCTTTGATGATGTATGGGGGAAAGAGCCCAAAATCGGAAAGCAGCCAGAACCTAAAACAGGTACACACAACTCAGGTTGGATGCAGGATCCTGGCGACCCGGCTTCCAAGGATAAAGCGAATTTTCCTTTTTTAGAAACGTATGTAAAGGACATTTTAACAACCTTCAAGGATGATAAAAGGGTTTTGCTTTGGGACTTGTACAACGAACCAGGAAACTCGGGTAAGATCAATGATTCCATGCCCTTGTTGGAAGCAGTGTTTTCATGGGCAAGGGAGGTAAATCCTTCCCAGCCCATCTCGGCAGGAATCTGGTCTTGGGGATTGGTGGACCTTAACGCCTTTCAAGCACTCCATTCCGATATCATTACTTATCACCATTATGGGGACCAACAAGACCATAAACTGATTATTGAGCTGTTGAGGACCCATGGCAGGCCTATGATCTGCACCGAGTATATGGCGAGAACCCGCAATAGCCGATTTTCTAACATCATGCCGATGTTAAAAGAAGAAAAAATAGGGGCCATTAACTGGGGATTGGTAAAAGGCAAGACCAATACCATATATCAGTGGGATACGCCTATTGATAGTGGGGAAGAACCGGTGGAATGGTTTCATGATATCTTCAGAAAGGATGGCACTCCATATCGTCAGGATGAGGTGGATTTGATAAAGAAATTGAACGGAAAGAAATAATTGACCTATTCTATTTAAAAGGGTAACCAATGGCTGCAAAAATGACTAAAAGCAACATTTTATATATGGTTCTTGCTGTATTTCTCATCAACCAAATGAGTTCATGCAAGAACCAGGAAAAGGAAACTATGCAACAATCCGACGATGCGAACAGTAAGGAAATGGGATTGGAATCGGTTTTAAAACCATCGGATTTTGATACCATTGTTGATGGAAAGAAGGTTGGGCTGTACTGGATAAAAAACAAGGACATTGAGGTGGCCATGACCAACTACGGTGGCCGTATCGTTGGTCTTTGGGTGCCCGACAAGAATGGTATCATGACTGATGTAGTGGTAGGCTTTGACAGTGCAAAGGGTTTTATAACTTCTACCGAACCGTACTTTGGGGCTACCATTGGTAGGGTAGGCAACCGCATTGCCAAAGGAAAGTTCTCTTTAAATGGTGAGGAATACAACATCCCCATCAATAATGGGGAAAACTCCCTACATGGCGGTATAAAAGGATTTCAGGATGTAGTTTGGGACGTGCAGCAACCCAATGCACAAACCTTGGTCTTTCAATACAACTCTCCGGATATGGAAGAGGGCTTTCCTGGGAATCTATCGGTAAAGGTGACCTATTCGGTTACGGCCGACCGGGCGATTGTAATGGAGTATGAAGCCACAACGGACAAAACAACCGTGGTAAACCTAACCAATCATGCCTTTTTTAATTTGAACGGGGAAGGAAGTGGGACCATTTTAAACCATGAGGTGACCCTGTTTGCAGACGCTTATACGCCAGTTGATTCTGGACTTATTCCTACTGGGGAATTGGCTCCGGTGAAAGGAACCCCATTTGATTTTACAACCCCACATACCATTGGGGAGCGAATTTCAGAAGAGGACCTTCAATTGAAGAACGGAGGGGGATATGACCACAATTTTGTTTTGAACAAAACCCAAAAAGAGGGAATGAACCATGTAGGAACCATCGTTGGGGACCGGTTTGGGATAGTTATGGATGTCATTACAGAAGAACCTGGGGTACAATTTTACAGCGGGAATTTCATGCTGGGAAAAAACACGTTTAAATCTGGTGCAACGGATACGTACCGTACCGCATTTGCTTTGGAAACGCAACATTTCCCGGATGCACCCAATCACCCAAATTTTCCTCAGATCACCTTGGAACCTGGGGAAAAATATACGACCAAATCGGTGTACAGATTCAGTGCGAGAAACTAAAAATCAACCAAGATCATAATGAAAAAAAATATTGTTTTAGCATCCCTTTTTCTTTGGACAGGGATTCTATATCCACAGGACAGAAAGGCACCTGCCTATCCCTTGATCACACACGATCCCTATTTTAGCATCTGGTCTTTTTCGGATGAATTGAATGGTGAGCCCACCAAACATTGGACGGGAACCGATCAACCTTTGATCGGGTTCCTAAAAGTGGATGGTGTCAATTATAGATTTTTGGGGAAGGAGCCAGCTAATTATGTGGAAGTCCTTTCCACTGGTGGAGAAATGGGGTATCCCGTGAAAATGACCACATCATCCCCTAAGGGTGAGTGGTATAAAACGGATTATGACGATGCCGGGTGGGATGCACGATCAGGGCCGTTTGGCAACGATTATAAGGCCAAGACCAAATGGACCACGGATGATATTTGGTATCGAAGAAACTTCAACTTGGATGCACTGAATTTCAACAAACTCTTCCTCAAACTCTATTATGATGACAATATTGAAGTGTATCTGAATGGTCAGGAAATCTTCACGGCAAATTGTTGCGCCAGTCAGTATCGATATGAGGAAATGGAAGAAACCTTTGTGAAACTGCTCAAAAAAACGGGTAATGTGTTGGCCGTCCATGTGAAGAATACAGGCGGGGATCAGTATGTTGATGTAGGACTGGTAGATTTGGTCAAGTCCACTTCAGAGATGAAGATGGCCCAACAGACCCATCTGGACATGACGGCTACCCAAACCATTTATGGTTTTTCCTGCGGGGGAATCGATCTTCAACTCACTTTCACCTCTCCTTTGTTGTTGGACGATTTGGATGTATTATCAAGACCCGTATCGTACGTAACATTTAAAACGACTCCCAATGATGGCAAGTCCCATGAGGTACAATTGTTTTTTGGGGCTTCTACCGCTTTAGGCACCAATGACCCCAGCCAATCCGTGGTCGCTGAAAAATCAACAACATCACAACTATCCTTTTTAAAGGCAGGAACACAGGCACAACCGATCCTGGAAAAGAAAGGGGACAACTTGAGGATCGATTGGGGATATCTGTACGTGGCAACTCCCAATGAAGCCCAAGCGGTGCTAAATGTTACTTCTACCGGAGAGGCACGAGCTGATTTTGAGAAAGGAACCCAGCATCCGTTCCAAACCAACGGTAAAGAACTTGTATTGGGAACCACATTTCCAAAGGAAAAAATAACCACGGCAAAAGAATATAAGGTTTTGGTGGGCTATGATGATATTCTTAGCATCCAATACTTTGAGGAGAACCTGAGACCTTGGTGGAACCGAAACGGGAACAATTCCATTCTTACCGAGTTGGACAAGGCCAATACGGAGTACAGTACTATTGCGGCAAAATGTGATGTTTTTGACAAGGAATTAAGGGAGAAAGCAACAGCCGTTGGTGGACAATCCTATGCCGAATTATGTGAAATTGGATATAGACAGAGCATTGCGGCCCATAAACTGGTACAGAGTCCCGATGGTGAAACCCTGTTCCTTTCCAAAGAAAACTTCAGCAATGGTTGCATAAACACGGTGGATGTTACATATCCTTCATCCCCCCTGTATCTTATGTACAATCCAGAACTCATGAAAGGCATGCTCACCGGCATCTTTTATTATTCGGAAAGTGGAAGGCACAAGGAACCTTTCGCCGCACATGATCTGGGTACCTATCCCAAGGCAAATGGACAAACTTACGGGGAGCCCATGCCCGTGGAAGAATCGGGAAACATGATTATTTTGACAGCGGCAATAGCCATGGCAGAAGGAAATGCAGATTATGCAAAAAAGCATTGGGAAACCCTGAGTCTGTGGGCGGAATATTTGGCTGACAAGGGATTTGACCCTGGAAACCAACTGTGTACCGACGACTTTGCAGGACACCTTGCCCGTAATGCCAACCTTTCCATAAAGGCCATTGTGGCCCTAGGCAGTTATGGCTATTTGGCCAACCAATTAGGTATGGAAGCATTGGGTGAAAAATATCTTGTTATGGCAAAATCCATGGCCCAAAAATGGATGCAGCTGGCCGATGGTGGCGATCACTACGCCCTTACTTTTGACGACCCCAATACGTGGAGCCAAAAATATAATCTGGTATGGGACAAAATATTTGGCTTTGACCTGTTTCCACAAAAGGTGTACGATACGGAGATTTCCTATTATCTGAAACATCAAAACAAGTATGGTCTTCCCTTGGACAATAGGTCGGATTATACAAAATCAGATTGGATATTGTGGACAGCCACTTTAACCGATGATCCAAATGATTTCAAGGCCTTGGTCGACCCGGTAATGGAATTTGCCAAGGAATCCCCAGATCGTGTTCCCATGAGTGATTGGCATTTTACGAGTAGTGGGGAGGTAAGGGGCTTTCAGGCCAGGAGTGTGGTGGGAGGCTACTTTATCAAATTGTTGGAAGATAAATGGAAAAAGTAGGTGAGTGATCATCATGAATACGTGGTAAAGGAAAATACAATGCATCGATTGAAAACTGATTTGGTCGTCACTTCACCAGGAAGGATCAACCTCATTGGAGAACATACGGACTATAATGACGGCTTTGTGCTTCCCGCAGCAATTGATAAGGCCATCATTCTGAAATTGGGAAAAAACGGAACCAAAAGCGATTGTAGGATACACAGTCAAGGTTTTGGGGAGATTGTACATATTGATTTGGCGAGCATCTCCAAAAGCAACAACGATTGGGAAAATTACATCCTTGGGGTACTGCATGAACTCATGTTGTTGACGGATAAACTAAGAGGGTTTGATTGTACCATTGAGAGCCATCTTCCCATTGGGTCGGGAGTAAGTTCATCGGCAGCGTTGGAGTGCGGACTCGCTTTCGGGTTAAATAAATTGTTTGACCTTGGGTTGCGCAAATGGGATATCATTCAATTGTCGCAACGGGCAGAACACAACTTTGTGGGCACCAAGTGCGGTATCATGGATCAATTTGCATCGGTGATGGGCAAGGACCAACATGTGATGTTGCTGGACTGCAAGACCTTGGATTTTGAGTATATCCCGATCAATATAGAACCTTATAGGATTTTATTGTTGAACACCAACGTTAGACATAATCTGGCTTTTGGCGAATACAATGTTCGTAGGGAACAATGCCATAATGGATTGGCCATTGTTGGGAAACAATTCCAAATTGGGGGTACGTTCAGAAATGTAACGATGGACATGCTGAACGCATGTAGAAGTGAAATGGGAGATGTGGTATACAATAGATGCTCCTATGTAATCCAAGAAAACGAAAGGGTGCTGGAAGCGGTACAGGCTCTTCGGGCCCGAAAAATGGAAAAGTTCGGGGAATTGCTTTACCAGACCCATACAGGACTGAGCGAACAGTTTGAGGTCAGTTGTCCCGAACTCGATTTTTTGGTCAATTTTTCCAAAGAATGGAAAGAGGTCTTGGGAGCCCGTATGATGGGCGGTGGCTTCGGAGGATGTACATTGAACATTGTCCATAAAGATGCTGCCGAAGACTTTATTGAAGAAGCCAGTAAGGTCTACAAAAAGAAATTTTCATTGGAACTTTCAGCGTTCCAGACCCTTCCAAGCAAGGGAACCTCAATCATGGAAAAGAATGGATAAAAGGAAATTCTATAACAATCCACATCGTAGATACAACATCCTGACCGGGGAATGGGTTTTGGTTTCGCCACACCGGACCAAAAGACCATGGCAGGGCAAACAGGAAGGGCATCCTGTCTTGGATAGGCCTTCTTACGATGCAAATTGTTACCTGTGTCCGGGTAATCAAAGGGCGAGTGGGGAGTCTAACCCAAAATATGAACAGGTTTTCAGTTTTGTAAACGACTATTCTGCACTGCTTGATGATACCCCAATTTCCACTTATCAAAACGGACTTTTAAAGGCGCAAGGAGAAAAAGGAATTTGCAAGGTGGTGTGCTTTTCACCTGATCATTCATTGACTCTTCCTTTAATGGAAGCGCAGGATATTGAGAAGATAATAGAGGTCTGGCAGCAAGAGTACGATACACTTGGTAAAGAGGAAAACATCAGTCATGTCCAAATCTTTGAAAATAAAGGGGACATTATGGGATGTAGCAATCCACATCCACATGGACAGATTTGGGCCCAAAGTTCCATTCCACAGGAAGTGGAAAAAAAGACAAGACAGCAACAGTTGTATTGGGAGCAAAACCAAAAGAGTCTTTTGGCTGATTATCTGGAACAGGAATTGGAATCTGGCGAGCGTATCATTTTGGAAAATGAACATTTTGTAGCCTTGGTACCGTATTGGGCCGTATGGCCCTATGAGGTTATGATCATTCCCAAAAAGCACCGAAGGGATATCTTGGAAATGGATAATGCGGAAAAGAAAGGGTTCGCGGAGATGATCAAAAAAGTGACGGTTAGGTACGATAACCTCTTCGAAACAACTTTTCCATATTCATCCGGTATACACCAACGACCCACGGATGGCTTGGAACATCCGGAATGGCACTTTCATATGTCGTTCTACCCACCATTGTTACGTTCCGCAACCGTAAAGAAATTTATGGTTGGGTATGAAATGTTTGCCAATCCACAACGGGATATCACGGCAGAATATGCCGCGGATATTTTGAGAAATCTACCCGACCGACATTACAGTTTACAATAATCCTTCGATAGGCTTAAGTTGCTAGGATAAGGGGTCGGCTAAAATGAAGTTCAACATAAAAACAACAGCCATGAGATGGACCATACTAACCTTTGTTCTTGTGCTCTACACGGGTATTCACGCCCAAGATACTATCATCCCACTTTGGGGTGATGCCATTCCTAACCAACTGAAATCAACTGAAAAGGAAAGGAGGGTAAACACGGACTATTCAGCCATTTTTAATGTGCAAAACCCAACCATTGAGGGTTATTTGCCAAGTAAACGTAGTGCTACAGGGCAAGCTGTTTTAATTTTTCCAGGAGGGAGCTATAATGAATTGGTATTTGGATGGGAAGGGCTTGATGCGGCCAAGGCATTGAGTGCAAAAGGAGTAGCTGCATTCGTGGTAAAGTATAGATTGCCTGTTTCAAAATCTTTGATCGATCGGCAAAACGTACCATTACAGGATGCACAAAGGGCCATAAGGCTTGTTAGGGGAAAGGCCAAAGAATTTGGAATCGATCCCAACAAAATTGGCATCATGGGTTTCTCTGCGGGAGGGCATGCCGCCTCCACGCTGGGGACACATTTTCAAGAGCAGGTGTATGTGCCCAAGGATGAATGGGACACTGTAAGCGCACGACCCACTTTTATGGCCTTGATCTATCCTGTGATCACCATGACAAAGCCATTGATGCACCTGGGTTCGCGAACGGCACTTTTGGGCGAGACCAATGATGAAAATCTTGTTCACAGGTTTTCCAATGAATTGAATGTGACCAAGGATACCCCGCCCGCTTTTTTAATCCATTCGGTCGACGATGATATTGTGCCGGTGGAAAATACCTTATTGTTTTTTAATGCCCTAAAAAACAATGGTGTACCTGTAGAAATGCATATTTACCCATATGGTGGACATGGTTATGCCATTGGAAGGAAGGACGAACACCTAAAATGGTGGCTCGATGATTTTGTCAGGTGGCTTAATGATTACTTTTGATGGTGTCATAGCCATAAATTCAGCCAACCATCCATTTATCAGTGCAGTTTTGAGCGTAACGGAAGAATCGTTGTTATTTTTCCAGTCATGTTTGCTTAACCCTTTATTTGGTCTTATTTTGGTAAGCAATTGATAAACCAAAGATAGGTCGGTAGCTCGACTGATTTTTTGGTCTTGAAGAAAAATTCAACATGAACAGACTTCCCAACCTTTTTTTAACACTGTTTTTTTTAGTGGGATTATCTTGCTCTCAAAAGCATGATGTTTTTCCACCACAACCTATAGGTCCAATACCCTCTGAAGATCAATTGGCCTGGCATGAAATGGAACTCAATGCCTTTATCCAGTTCACCATCAATACCTTTACGGATAAGGAATGGGGTTATGGTGACGAATCGCCCGAATTGTTCGATCCTTCAGCAATTAATGTGGACCAATGGATCAAGACCTTGAAGGAGGCAGGTTTTAAAGGGGTGATTTTGACCGCCAAACATCACGATGGTTTTGCACTATGGCCCTCAAAGTATACGGAACACTCCATAAAGAACAGCCCCTTCCAATCCGGACAGGGCGATATTGTAAAATTGGTTTCCGAATCTGCCCAAAAGTATGGGCTCAAGTTTGGTACATATTTATCGCCTTGGGATAGGAATAGGGCGGATTATGGTAAGGATTCATATGTAGAATATTATCGCAACCAGCTTAAAGAATTGTTCACCGGTTACGGACCTGTTTTTGAAATGTGGTTCGATGGGGCCAATGGAGGGGACGGATATTATGGAGGTGCTCGTGAGAGCAGGACCATTGACAGACAACTATATTATGACTGGCCCACTACCTTGGCTATGGTGGATTCCATGCAGCCCCAGGTTCTTTTTTTCAGTGATGCGGGACCGGATATCCGCTGGGTAGGAAATGAAAGGGGATTTGCCGGGGAAACCAATTGGAATACCATTACCCCTGATACTTTGTATGCAGGTAAGGCAGGCATTGAAGAGCTTTTGCAACATGGCACCAAAGGGGGAAGCCGTTGGATTCCTGCAGAAGTGGACGTATCCATTAGACCGGGTTGGTTTTATCATCAATCCCAGGATTCATTGGTAAGAAGTGCGGGAAATCTTTTTCAATTGTATTTGACTTCGGTGGGACGGGGTTCCAATCTCTTGTTGAATGTTCCTCCGGACCGTCGTGGACTTTTTCATGAGAAGGATGTTGCCGCCCTTCAAGGATTTAGAAAGATACTGGATAGTGTTTTTAATGTGGATTTGGCTCAATCAGCCCGAATCACAGCCGAATCCATTCGAGGGAATGACGAAAGATATTCACCTTCAAACTTGAATGATGGTAACGGGGACACGTATTGGGCAACGGATGATGAAGTGATCCAAGCCGCTTTCGAATTGGATTTTGGGGCTTCAACAAAAATGAGTTATTTGCTTTTACAGGAATATATCCCATTAGGGCAACGGGTTGCAGCCTTTGAGGTTCAGATACCAAAGGGCGATCAATGGGAAACAATTGCCACGGGAACAACCATAGGTTACAAACGGATTTTGGAACTCGAGGGAGTGGAGGCATCCAAGTTGAGAATTAAATTCACCGATGCCTTGGGCTGTCCTGTAATCTCGAACGTTGGTGTTTATTAAGAGAGGTCTCCCTTTTTATTACTCCAAATATTGGGATGAAAACTGTTCAAATGGAAGTGTTCAAAATATGTAAACCCAAAGATTACTCTAGGATTCTTGCTTTCACATCCTCCAAATAACTGCGTCCGATGACGTATCGTTTTCCCTTGATTTCAACACTGTTGCCCTCCAAAGCGTCAATTTTATCAATGGAAACAGTATAGGACCGGTGTATCCTGATAAATTTTTCATCCGAAAGTTCGTCGGTAAAGGCACTGAGGGTTTTGTGTACAATTAGATTTTCTTTGGCCGTAATGATCTTGATGTAGTCCTTCAAACTTTCTATAAGGATAATCTCGTCCAAATAGATTTTTTTCATCTTTTTTTTGTCCACTTTCACAAATATGTGTTCCCTAGTGGCATCCCCTTTTGAATCGTTCTTCAATTTGGCCATGGCCTTGTTTATGGCCTTAATGAACCGGGGCAACGATATGGGTTTTACCAAATAGTCGAGCACTTCTTGGTCAAAACCTTTGGCTGCATGTTCGGCATGGGCACTTGTGATGATGACCAAAGGTTTGTCGTCCAAACTTTCCAAAAAACTGAACCCATCAATGATCGGCATGTTCACATCCAGGAAAAGAAGGTCGGGTTTGTTTTCCCTTAAATATTCCAAACTGTCTATGGCATTGTTGAAAACGGCAACCGATTGGAGTTCCTTGATCTGGGAAATATGGTTTTCGATGACCTTTACCGCAAGGGGTTCATCATCGATGATAACACATTTTAAAATCATCTAAGGGTGAGCATTAAATTAACAACATATTCATCTGATCCGTCCTGTATGCTCAATCTATATTCGTCTTCGGCATATCTCAATTTCAATCTTTTTTCCACATTGGTCAACCCAATTCCGCCGGATTTTTTGGATTTTTCCAAACAAGTATCCATAGGTTTGGTATTGCGCGCCTGAAAGTACAGAAACTTTTCCTCAATACGTATTTCGATACTGATCTTAACTTTTCCAATGTTTTTGTTGGCACCATGTTTAAAGGCATTTTCTATGAATTGGACCAATAGTAGAGGACCGATTTTGTGCCCCTTTGGATCGCCTTTAACGGTAAATTCCAACTCAAGGTTTTCATTGTACCTCATTTGCTCCAGATCTAAATAGTTTTGGATAAAATGGAGTTCTTTTTTAAGACTTTGGTTTTTGTCCTTGGTTTCGTAGAGAACATAGCGCATCAGGTCGGAAAGCTTGATAATAGTTTCGGGAGTGCGATCCGATTTCTCCAAACTTAACGAGTAAATATTGTTCAGCGTGTTGAAGAAAAAATGGGGGGAGATCTGCGCCCGTAAAAATCGCAACTCTGTTTCCAACTGTTCTTTTTCCAGTAAGGATGCTTTTCTTGTTTCCCGCAAATAATCTATGGTGAACTTGAACGAAGCCACAAAGGTGATCACATAAAGTTCCCCCAACATCATGACCACGGTAAAGTTCAAGGTCATGCTATAGGTCTCTGGACCTTCCGGCCAAACATTGTAACTGATCAAAAAATGGGTGAGAAGGTATTTGATGGTGACCATAATCAAAATGCTCACGAAAAGTGCGGCGATAAAGGATATATACTTCCTTTTGAATAGGAACCTTGGAATCAAATAATAAATGGTGAAATAGGAAAGCGTAATATGGATGGGAAACCCTAAAAGATTCGATTTAAAGGAATAAATGTAATCATTGAAGTAACTTCCCCATCTTAGAAAATTGAATATGAAATAGATTGACCAGAATATTACATGGTGGATCGGTCGTATCTTATACTCGGTCACCGCATTGACCAAGAAGTTGTTGTTAACTCTATTTTGTATATGCATTATAGGGAATTCTTACTATTTTTCAACATTTGGCTTTTGATAATGGTCATTGGTCTAATAAAAGATTCGAAATACGGCTGAAATTAGGAATTTTTCCAAAGATTTATTCTTTGTTATGCCCAGGCATGATGAAACACAAACCAATCAAAGCTATAGTTGAACATGCACAATACCATTAAAGGGATAATTTTTGGTCTTTTTTTTGTATTGCAAACGGCCATTATGGGACAACGCATGGCATCACCCCGATCTATAGTGGTGTACAAAACACAGGATAGTATTGTTGTTGATGGTTTAGCGAATGAAACCTCATGGAGAAACGCCGAAGTTTCAGAGGATTTTGTGGACATTGAAGGAGTAAAGGTGCCTTCCTACGAGACCAATGTAAGAATGCTTTGGGACAAGGATTACCTCTATTTTTTTGCCGAGTTGGAAGAGCCGCATGTTTGGGCCGATATTACAGAGAGAGATGCCGTTATTTTCTATAATAATGACTTTGAGATTTTCATGGATCCCGATGGGGACACCCATAATTACTATGAATTTGAAATGAATGCCCTGAATACCGTTTGGGACCTATTGTTGGTGAAACCGTATCGGGAAAATGGTCCGGTGGTAGATAGTTGGGATATCCTCGGAATTAAGACGGCAGTCCGTGTGAATGGAACCATTAACGATCCCAAAGATGTAGATGCCGGATGGAGTGTGGAAATAGCCATGCCTTGGTCCGTGCTAACGGAGGCAAGCGGAAGTAACGATGTGCCCGAAGGACAATTTTGGCGCATCAATTTTTCTAGGGTGAATTGGGATTTTCAACTGGAAAATGGAAAATACGGCAGAAAAAAGAACGAGGAAGGCAAATATCTGCCGGAATATAATTGGGTATGGTCGCCCCAAGGAGTCATCAATATGCATGAGCCGGAACATTGGGGTTACGCCTATTTTTCACCTTTGGAATCTGGCAAGAAAGATTCGTTTACCATTCCAAGGGACGAGGAGATCAGATGGTTGCTTTATTCCTTTTACAGACGACAAGAAAAATATAGGGAAGAACACGGAAAGTTTGCCGATTCCTTAAAACTTTTACAATTGGAACCATCATTATCTGACGGTACCAGAATAGAACTGGAATTGGAACTTCATGGCAATGGCTGGAACCTGTTTGCCAAGAGCCCTTATACGGGCCAAACCTATTCCATCCGCGAAGACGGAAAATACCAACAAACTAAAAACCGAAAAAAATGAAACTACGATTGATTTTTGGGGCACTCTTGGCCATGGGCATGACATCATGCTTGGACAACATTGACCAAAAGCCCCAAGCAAAAGAAGAACCGATTGTATCTGAAAAACCATTCAAGTATTGGAGTTGGATTACAGCGGATCCCAAGCGGGACGATGCTTCCTACATCACCGAATTTAAAAAGTACAAGGAAAACGGATTGGACGCCATACTAATAAATACCAATACCGATCCGGTTCTTTTGGGTAGATTGGCCCCTTTGGCCAAAAGGGAAGGATTGGAGGTACATGCTTGGATCATGGCCATGAACCGACCTGGTGATTCGATCGTACAGCAACATCCTGAATGGTATGTGGTAAGTAGAAAGGGGGAGTCCGCCTACGATCACAGGCCTTATGTAGGCTATTATGAATTTTTATGTCCTACCCGTGAGGAATCCCGTAACCATGTGCTACGATTGGTTGAGGGTCTTTCCAAAGTAGAAGATGTGGCCAGCGTGCATTTGGATTACATCAGGTTCCCCGATGTGTATCTTCCCATTGGGCTTTTGCCCAAGTATGATCTGGTTCAGAACGAGGAACTTCCCGAATATGATTTCTGCTATTGTGATGTCTGTATCTCGGAATTTCAAAAGGAATATCACAAAAACCCCAGGGAAATGGAAAACCCTGCCATTGACATGGAATGGAAACAGTTCCGTCTTAACAAGATCAGGAATGTAGTCAACGAGGCATACCAGATTGCACACAAGAATAATAAGATTTTAACCGCTGCCGTATTTCCATATCCTGAAATGGCCGATCATATGGTTCGCCAACGATGGGACAAATGGGATATTGATGCAGTGTTGCCCATGATCTACAATGTCTTTTACAATGAAGGAACCGATTGGGTCGGTTTTGCCACAAAACAAGGTGTGGAAGATCTTAAAGACAAGGGCACGGAACTGCATACTGGAATTTATGTGCCCGGAATGAGCCCAGAGGATTTGGGCAAGGCCATAGAGGAAGCCAAGGAAAATGGGGCCAAAGGGGTTTCCTTTTTTGATGGCCCTGCAATAACTGAAGATCAGCTTAAGGTTATCAGGTCTTCCAAAGAAGCTCAATAAAAATTTAGATTGATCGGAACCATGTAGGGTTGGTCGAGGTCAAATTTTGTAAAGAGTCCTTTGAATTTTGGGTATATGCCGCTGGCTATACGCCCAGGTTTCAAAGGCTTTTTTTATTTCATGAAGTAGAAGTGTACCCATGAATAAGTGTTTGTTTGTACACGTATGATTCTTTTAAAACCGTTTATTTCACTGGGGTTTAAGGCATTTTTCACTTATTAAAGAAAAGATAAAAAGGGCACCTAAATCGTTTTCGTACTCCAGTTTTGAATTTCCAGGTAATTTTTTAAAAGCGTAATTCCTCCCTTTGGCTCTTCAGCGTCGTTGTTGGTCGAAATTTTTTCTACAATCAGTCTGTATTCGAGACTTTCACCTAGTTAACTTAATGTTAACAATACATAAAACTAAATACCTTAATTAACGATCAAAAAAACTAACATGATTCAAAAACTAACGTATGTAATGGTCTTTGCAGTATTGTTTTCGATACAGGCAGCAATGGCACAGACGATTACCGGAACGGTTTCTGATGCAACAGGGACTCCGCTACCAGGGGTCAACATTGTTGAAAAGGGAACCAGCAACGGAGTTACTTCCGATTTTGATGGCAATTACAGCATTACAGTTTCTAGCAGTGATGCCATTTTGGTGTATTCCTATTTGGGGTACAAGCCGTTCGAATCTTCCATTTCTGGAAGAAGTACCATCAACGTGTCCTTGGAAGAGGATACCCAGTTGTTGGATGAGGTCGTCGTGACCGCTTTGGGCATTAGCAGGGAGAAAAAATCCTTGGGATATGCCGTGACCGAAGTGGAATCCGAGCAGATCAACACCGTTAAGGACTACAACGTGGCCAATTCCTTGGTAGGAAAAGTGGCCGGTTTGGTGGTTAACCAATCCGGTGGTGTGGGATCTGGTTCCAGGATTGTGCTTCGTGGTAACAATTCCATTACAGGTAACAACCAAGCCCTGATCGTGGTGGATGGTATTCCAATCGACATGTCAGGTACAGAATCCGGTGGAAGTGTTTACAGCAGTAGCGTAACAGGTGGTGGTATCACCGACTTGAACCCAGAGGACATCGAGTCTGTTTCTGTATTGAAAGGTCCTAACGCGGCCGCTCTTTATGGATCGCGTGCTGCAAGTGGTGTTTTATTGATCACCACCAAAAAAGGTACGAAAGGAAGAGGTTTGGGCGTATCCTTCAATTCGAACGTAACCTTGGAAAACCCAATGTTCTTGCCCGAGTATCAAAATGAGTACGGACAAGGAAGCAATGGTACTCCCTATGCTGACTTGGCCGGTATGGGAACTGCATCTTGGGGTTCACGTATGGATGGCTCACAGCAACTTTATTACACTGGGAATACCAAAGCTTACACAGCGCAACCTAATAATGTAAAAGATTATTTTGAAACAGGAGCCAAGCTTATTAATTCCGTTTCATTGGACAAAGGAGGCGAAGATTACAGTATGCGTTTTTCGTATACCAATAACTATACGACTTCCATTATTCCAAATTCAAAATTACAGAGCCACAACCTAAACCTAAGGACTTTGGTGGATATTTCTGATAAATTGAGCTTTGATGGAAAAGCTACGTACTTCACCCAAGATTTGACCAATAGGGTAAACTTGGGTACAGAAGGAGTTTTGGGCTATGTGTACTACATGCCTAGAAGTGTGGATGTGAACGATTTGAAAACCTATCAAATTGATAGTCCATCCTTGTACGAACCAACCAGTGGATTGAGCGATTATGATGTAATCAGCTATTCTGGTAGCGGAAAAAGTGTAGGTAACCCATACTGGATTCAATACGAGGATACCAACAACCAGAGACGTGATCGTTTTCTAGGTTTTGGAAAACTTAACTACGAGTTCACCGATTGGTTGTCAGCCTTCATAAGGGTAGGTGGCGATATTACCAACGTAAGAACTGAGGTAATCAATCCTGTCGGACATCACTTCAACCGTTACGGATACCTTTCTTTTACGGATAATAAGTATACCGAGCTGAACTCCGATTTCTTGATCACTGCGAACAAGAATATTACTGAAAAGTTGAACCTGACAGCAAATGTGGGTGGTAACTTGAGCAAGCGTACCGCTGAGGCCATGAGTGTTACAGGTTCCCAGTTCAAGATTCCTACAAGGGCTTTGTTGGCCAACACCAATATTCAATCGAGCACCCACACTCCAATGGAGATCAAAAAAGTAAACTCAATCTACGGATCGGTTTCCTTGGGTTATGATAATTTCATGTATTTGGATTTGACAGCGAGGAACGATTGGTCGTCTACCTTGGCAGATAACAACCGCTCCTACTTTTATCCATCTGTGAGTTATGCAGTTCTTGTGGATAGGTTCATCGATCCCGATAAAAATGTATTGGATATGTTGAAGTTAAGGACCAGCTGGGCCGAAGTAGGTAACGATACTGGTGTGTACCAGTTGTACCAAACTTTCGATGTGCCACAACAAGGTTACTTGGGTCTTACCACCTTGAGTTCCCCAAATATCCGATATAATGAGGATTTGAAGCCTGAGAGCGTTAAATCCATGGAATTTGGTGCTGAGGCCAGATTGTTCACTAACCGTTTGTATCTTGATTTCTCTTTGTATAACATCACTACAAACGACATGATCTATGACCTTCCTGTTCCAGCGGCCACAGGTTACAACTATTACAAGTCGAACATCGGTGAAGTACAGAACAAAGGTGTGGAATTCTTGATTGGTGGTGTACCGGTAAAGACAAAGGATTTTTCTTGGGATGTTTCCTTTAACTTCTCCAAAAACAAGAACACTGTAAATTCCTTGATCGAAGGATTGGATGGCACCGTATTGAATACGACCAACTCTGGAAACGTTGCCATTACTGCAAACGTGGGCGGTGGTATCGGTGATATCTACGGAACCGTATGGGCCACTGATGAAGATGGCAACAAATTGGTAAATGCCGAAGGTATTCCTTATGCTTCTTCCGAAAGACAACTTTTGGGTAACTCCCAACCAGATTGGATCGGTGGTTTGACCAACACTTTCAATTACAAGAACTTGTCTTTACGTGTTTTGGTTGATGGTCGTGTAGGTGGAGAAATCTACTCTGCAACTTCAGCTAGCTTGGATGGAAGTGGTGTTTCTGAAAGAACCCTTCAATACAGGGATGGTGGTGTTGTGGTAGATGCCATCAACTCCGATACAGGTGTTGCCAATACCGAAAGTATTACGGCTCAAGAATATTGGGGAGCCATGTCATCCATTGCAGAAAACTATGTTTACGAACAAACCAATGTGAGGTTGAGGGAATTTGCATTGACCTATAATTTCAGTAGCAACTTGGTACGTAAGATCGGATTGAATTCCGCTTCGTTGGGAGTTATTGGAAGAAACATGTTCTTTTTCTACAAAAAGGCCAAGGATATTGATCCAGATGCCACTTTGGGAACTGGGTTGACCGGTCAGGGTATTTCCATTAACAACGTACCCACGGTAAGAAGCCTTGGGTTGAACCTTAACCTGAAATTATAAAAAAATGAAAATGAAAAAAGAAATCATGAGAATAGGAATGGCCTTGGCCGTCCTGTTGTTCGCTATAAGTTGTTCCGATTTTGACGAGATCAACGTAAAGCCAAATGCCTTTACGTCCGATGAGGTCAGTGCGAAATATTTTGTAACGGAGACACAGATCCAACTGTATGCTCCCAACCGTTATCCTTACTGGAGGGCACAATTGATCCATTGGGATCGTTTTGCAGGTCAGTTCTGTTTTGGATTCAATGGTAGCTGGTGGACTGATGGTCTTTCATATACTTATGACTCAGGATATACCGATGCTGCCTATGATTACTTGGCGGGCTATACATCGAGCCTGAGCGCCTTTTTGAACTTTGTAAAAGAAGGAGGAGAGCTTGAAAACCAAAACTATTATGCCATTGGATTGATCATGAAGGGGTTGTATTACCAAACCTATACAGATGTTTTTGGTATGGTTCCTTATTCCGAGGCTTTGAATCCTGACATTATTACGCCTGTTTATGATTCCCAAGCGGCAATCTATGAGGGAGTGATCAATGAATTGAACGAGGCCATGGAAATTATTGGTTCATCAACAGTGACCGGAGAGGGAGTTGAGCTTTTGTCTGTAAACGACCTGTTCTTTGGTGGTGATTTGCAACAATGGAAAAAACTGGCCAACACCCTTAAGCTGAGAATGGCTTTGAGGGCTCAAGGTGCTCCAGGAGCTGATTTTGCCAATGCTGCCATTACAGAGGCCATGGCAGCTGACCTTTTGGTCGCTGAAACGGATAATGCCCTTATGGAAAAAGATACCGAAATCTCCCAATGGTCCAATGCGGCATATGGTGATGTTTGGTATAACTTCGGAGTAGGATCTAACTGGACCGTGGGTAAAACCTTAGTGGATTACCTTCAAAACAACAACGATCCAAGATTGCCTATGTATGCCCAGCCTATCGATGGGGGTGAGGTAGTATTTACGGAACCTGTTGAAGGAGAAGGCGCTGCCCTTTTCACCAAGCATGTAGATTTTATCTTGGCACAATTGGATAACGCAGGGGTTAGCTATACTAGGGTAGATGGTACCAATGTTGACGGACAAGCCACTGTAACCATTAATGTGGCTACCGATACTCCTTACTACGTAGGGCAACCAACACGATTGAACGGATTGATCTATACCCACGTTAAGGAAGCTCTTTTCTCAAGGCCAGCACAATTGATTATCAATGCCAAAAACCAAGGGAATGATATTTTCCCAGAAATCGTATTTACCGCTGCGGAAGGCAACTTCTTGCAAGCAGAGGCGATTGTGAAAGGTTTGGCAACCGGTGATGCGCAGACATTGTACCAAGATGGTATCAGACAAGCCATGAAAATTTGGGGAGTTGATGATGCTTCCATTGAAACCTTCTTGGCAACGGAGTCCATGGCTCAGTTGGATGGTTCAGCTGAAGCAAATCTCGAAAAA
This sequence comes from Allomuricauda sp., assembly GCA_030148305.1. Taxonomy (GTDB): domain Bacteria; phylum Bacteroidota; class Bacteroidia; order Flavobacteriales; family Flavobacteriaceae; genus Flagellimonas. Next base: position 73,739 of record JASBTS010000097.1, read on the forward strand.
ATCAGCATCCAGAGATGGATTGCGGCCTATACTGATGGTTCAGAAGCATGGTCTATCGTAAGGGATAGTGGATACCCATCCGAGCTTTCAGCCGGGGTATCCGATTATGATCTGTACAGTGCAGGTACCTTGAATGGGGCATATCCTCAAAGAATGCGCTATGGTACTGGTGCGTACAACACCAACGGTCCTAATACCGAAGCAGCCAACGCTGCCCAAGGACCAGATTTACAAGGAACTAAACTTTGGTTTGCACAATAAACCATAGCTATTATGGGTCCCAACGGACCAATTCATAATTTGAGTTAGTTTAATTAGAGTTAAGTGAGTAAAGGAAGATCTGATCTTCCTTTACTTTTTTAATTTAGAAACTATTTGTAAAGTGATGAAGTAACAGGCTCTTGTTGTTTACGTATTTAACTTTTGAATCAAGCAAATAAACCGTTTGCATGTCTTGAAGAACATGTTTTTGAATGGAATCTCAATAGTGAATATGTTGAATGTTTGGAGACCGAATGGAATTAAGGTCATTGGATTATCCAAAAATCAAATATGATAATCAAAAATTACCTTAAGGTAATTTCCACAATGGTATCCACAGCATCCATTTTGTTCTGGGGAACTTCCAAAAATAGCCCAAATTGGTTCTGTTGAAATGTCAGCTTGGATTGATCGGAAAACAGTTTCACCTCTTTGATCTTGGCACCAAAATCTTCCAAGAAAACTTTCTGACTGCCATCCAAAATATGCAAGTAAACCGTTTTGTCTTTCTGGGTCGTGGCCATTTTTTCCGTAGGCGAAATGGGTCCTGCCGTTGTTCCGTAAATGGTTGCTCCATTGAGTTTCATCCAAGTGCCCACATCCTTTAAAGATTCCTGGTGTTCTTCTTGTATTTTTCCATTGGGCATAGGGCCAACATTGAGCAATAGGTTACTTCCGTATCCGGCGGCTTTTACAATATAGTGGATCAGTTCTTCTTTGGATTTATGCTGTCTGTCCTGAAGATTGAATCCCCACGACCCGTTGATGGTTTCACACACTTCCATGGGCAGTCGACCAATATCTGAAGCAGATGTTCCAAAACCGGTTGTGTTTTTTCCTGGGAGGTCCTTTTCGAACATTTGGAAATCTTCTCCCTCTATTGTGGCCAAATGGTGGTTGTTCCCAATAAGACATTGGGGTTGAAGGTCATGGATGAGTTTGTAGATTTCATCGTAATGCCAATCTACTTGAAGGGCGCCGAACCGTTTGCCATCCCACAATTTTTGATCCCAATGCCCATCAAACCATATCCCGGCGATTTCACCATAATTGGTCAATAGTTCGGTCAACTGGGTCTTCATGAAAGCTATGTAGTTGTCCCATTCCCCGGCACCACGTCCGGCAATATCATTACCGGTTCTCCCTCGCGGATAATAGTCGTCATTGTGCCAGTCCAATAGGGAATAATAGAAAAAAAGTTTGATGCCTTCTTTGTGGCACGCATCGGCGAGTTGTTTCAACACATCTTTGCCGTATGGGGTGCTGTCCACAATATCATAATTGTTGGCCTTGGTGTCGAACATGGAAAAGCCATCATGATGTCTACTGGTAATCGTAATGTATTTCATTCCTGCATCCTTGGCCATTTTAACCCAAGCTTCGGCATCATAGGCGGTCGGATTAAAAAAGGTGGGTAGTTTTTCATAAGCCTGAATCGGAATATTTTGGTTGTTCATCACCCATTCGCCATCCCCCAATATGCTATAAACGCCCCAATGGATGAACATTCCGAATTTTGCCTCTTGGAACCACTTCCGGGCTTCCAGATTTTCTTTGGTAGGCTTGTAATCTTTCTGACCCTGTCCAAAGGATAAAAGGGACACAAATAGAATCAAAATACTAAGGATGGGTTTGGTTTTCATGGCGTGGTTGTTTAGTTGAATTCCTAAGATTTGTCTATATGGAATGTCTTTGTAAGATATTATTTTTCAGGTTGGGTTGACGCATTTGGGACAGCATTTTCAAGAATGCGATTACCCTTTTTGGGATACGTCATATTCGTAAAGTACAGGACCTCCTTTAATGCCAGTCTTCACTTCCCCTGTATTTTTCAACACTTCCATTTGAAAAATACGTTTTCTAAAGTTGCGTTTATCCAACTTGATGCCTAAAATATCCTCGTAAAGTCCTTGAAGTTCGGATAGTGTGAACCGTTTGGGCAATAATTCTCCAATGATCAATCTGTCTTTTAAATTATTTTTGAGGAACATATGGGCATCATGTATGATCTGGGCATGGTCAAAGCCTAAGTTGGCTGGAATCTCCTCCATATCAAACCAAGCGATCTGTTCCACGTTTCCCTTGAGAAAAAGTGGATGGTTCTCCGGCCTGACCATGGCATAGAATGAAACGGTGATCACCCTTTTTAATGGGTGCCTTTTCAAATCGGAATATACTTTCACTTGCTCAAAATGAATGTCCTTGACTCCGGTAAGTGCTAGCAATACTTTACGGGCGCAATCTTTCAAGGTCTCGTCACCTTCCATAACACCGCCAGGTAACATCCAATGATCGGTGAATTCACCTACGGATCGTTTGGTGAGTAATAGTTTCAACCGATGGTCCACATATCCGAATACAGCAATATCCGTAGTAATCGAACATTCGAATGAATCAGCACTTACTGTTAAATTTTGAAGATTCGGTGGTTCAAATGCCTTTTTATTGCTCATTTGATTTTTTTATTGGACTAAAACTTCTAAATTAGTATCCGTGTCTAAAGTACACAGAAATAATAATTTTTGAAAAGAATCCCCTGAATATTTGGGATCATCATACAGGAATGGGCAATACATTATTTGATATTTCAAAAAAAGTGATCTTGATCACAGGCGCTACCGGTGCTTTAGGTGGGAGCATGGCGGAATATTTGCTTTCGGAAGGTGCCAAGGTTGTTTTATTGGGTCAGACCGAGGGCAAGGTGAAAGACAAAGTCAAGCAGCTTAAAGAATTCTATTCGGATGTGCTTGGATTTTCGGGAAGTGTATTGGATAAACATTTTTTGGAAGACGTAAAACGCAAAGTGATGCAGGAATGGGGAGTTATAGATGTACTCATCAACGCTGCGGGCGGAAACATGCCAGGAGCGGTCATTGGGGAGGGACAGACTATCTTCGACCTACAAATGGAAGATTTTAGGAAGGTTTCCGAATTGAACCTGGACGGCTCCGTAATTCCTTCCTTGGTTTTTGGAAAACAAATGGCAGACCAAGGCCATGGATGCATCCTCAATGTATCCTCCATGGCGGCAACAAGGGCACTTACCCGTGTGGTGGGCTATTCGGCTTCCAAGGCGGCCATAGATAATTTTACCAAGTGGATGGCCACCGAACTGGCCCTGAAATTTGGGGAGGGCCTCCGTGTGAATGCCATTGCCCCCGGGTTTTTTATAGGTAGCCAAAACAAAAATCTGTTGTTAAATGAGGACGGTAGCTATACCGAACGAGGTAAAAAAATAATCGACAATACCCCCATGAAGAGGTTTGGTAATGCCAAAGAATTACACGGTGCCGTGCACTGGCTCATCAGTGATGCGGCGAGTTTTGTGACTGGGGCCATCATACCTATCGATGGGGGATTTAGCGCATATAGTGGTGTATAAACAAGGGCTACAAATGGGATTGGAACAAACTTGGCGCTGGTACGGACCAGATGACCCCGTTTCGTTGGAAGACATCAAAATGGCAGGGGCCACAGGTATTGTTACGGCATTGCATCATATTCCCAACGGTGAAGTTTGGCCCGTGGAAAGCATTTTGGAACGCAAGAATTTGCTTGAAAATGTCGGACTCCGATGGTCGGTGGTGGAATCACTTCCCATCCATGAAAACATCAAGACCCGTTCAGGAAATTATAAAGAACATATTGCAAACTATAAGCAAAGCTTGGTTCATTTGGCCAAGTTCGGTGTCAAGGTAGTGTGTTACAATTTTATGCCCGTTTTGGACTGGACGCGTACCAATCTAGCTTATACTGTGGAAGATGGTTCCAAAGCACTCTTCTTTGAATACAATGCTTTAGCTGCTTTTGATGTGCATATTTTAAAGCGACCTGGAGCAGAAGAGGATTATACCAAGGAACAGCTTGCTGATGCAAAGGTCTATTTTGATGGGATGTCCGAAAATGAAATTCAGTTGTTGGTGAAGAACATAATTGCTGGGTTACCCGGTTCCTCCGAAGGGTATTTGGATGCAGAAAAGAGATATAACTTGGAAAAGTTTCAATCCATTTTGGATACTTACAAGGGTATTGATGCGGAACAAATGCGTAGCAACTTGGTTGAATTTCTCAAGGAAATTATTCCAGTGGCTGAAGAAAACGGTATTCTCATGTGTATACATCCAGACGATCCACCTTTTTCCATTTTGGGTTTACCCCGTATCATGAGCACCGAAGCGGACTATGCCCATATTTTTATGGAAGTACCATCCGTCAATAACGGTATTACGTTTTGCACGGGATCATTAGGCGTAAGGGCCGATAACCATTTGGGAGCCATGTTTCAACGGTTTGCAGAAAGGGTTCATTTTATGCACTTGCGAAGTACCAAAAGAGACGGAAAAGGCAATTTTTATGAGGCCAATCATCTGGAAGGGGATGTGGACATGTTCGATATCATGGAGAAAGCCCTGAAGGAACAGCAACGTCGCCAAAAGGAAGGTAGAGCGGACTGGCAAATACCGATGAGGCCAGATCATGGCCATCAAATGCTGGACGATTTGAAAAAACATACCAATCCTGGGTATTCGGCTATTGGCAGACTCAGGGGATTGGCAGAATTGAGAGGATTGATGTTGGGGATTGAAAGGTCGTGGTCATGAAAAAATTGAAATCAACGGTTATCAAAAAATAGTAGAGTGAAAAAAATAAGGATGGTCTTAACACTTGTCTTGGTTGCACAGTTCATGGGCTGTATGCAAGATGATGGGGTAAAGACTATCCGGTTGGCCCATGGATTGGATGTAAACCATTCGGTGCATCGGGCCATGGTGAAAATGGGGGAGGACATAGAACATATTTCAGGAGGGAAACTCAGAATAGAGATCTATCCCAACCAACAATTGGGCACCGAACGGGAGATTTTGGAATTGATACAACTGGGAAGCCTCGATATGACCAAGGTATCGGTGGCCACGTTGGAAAATTTTGCACCAAAGACACGGATTTTGGGACTTCCCTATCTTTTTGAAAGCAGAAAGCATGCCTTTGAGGTACTGGATGGCCCGATTGGGCAAGCGTTGTTGGACAATGCACAACAATTTCGATTGAAAGGACTGGGCTATTACGATGCCGGTTTCCGAAGTTTTTATACCGAACACGAGCCTGTAAACTCCCCAGAAGATTTAAAGGGGCTCAAGATCAGGGTCATGGAAAGTGTCACGGCCATGGATATGGTAAAAAGTCTTGGAGGTTCGCCAACCCCCATTTCATGGGGAGAGTTGTATACCAGCCTTCAACAGGGGGTGGTGGATGGTGCCGAGAACAATCCCCCCAGTTTTTACCTTTCCAAACACTATGAGGTGTGTCCGTACTACTCGTTGGATGAGCACACTTTCTCGCCGGATGTCTTGATTGTCGGAACCCAGTTTTGGAACAAACTTTCGGAGCAGGAACAAGATTGGGTTATGGAAGCGGTGAAAAGGTCTTTGAAGCATCAGCGGAAATTGTGGGCAGATTCAGAAGCGGAGGCATTAGAAGAAGTGCAGAAGGCCGGAGTGAAGATTTCGCATCCGGACAAGGAGCCTTTCATCCAAATGACAAAGGAAATGTACAAAGCCTATGCAGCGGATGAAGAATTGAACAACATGATACAACAGATCAAATCCATGGCAAATTGATGAGCTTCAAAAAAACATTGGATAGTATTTTGGCACATCTTCTGGTGTTGCTGATGGGCCTAATGGTGCTGAACGTGCTTTGGCAGGTGTTCAGCAGATACGTTCTGGGGGAACCAAGTGCTTTTACCGATGAGCTTGCTCGTTTCTTGATGATCTGGTTGGGTTTATTGGGAGCTGCCTATGTATCGGGCAAAAAAGGTCATGTGGCCATAGATGTATTGGCCAAACGAGCCAGTGTAAAAAATCAAAAATGGTTAAAAAGAAGCGTGTCCAGTTTCATTATACTTTTTTGTTTGGCCGCTATGGTGACAGGCGGTGGATGGTTGGTGTTTACCACATATGAACTCAAGCAGCTTTCCCCGGCATTGGGATTGCCTTTGGCCTACGTGTATATCGTGATTCCCTTGAGCGGGCTGATCGTGGTTTATTACAAATTCTTTGATATCAAATCCGATTGAGCCCTATGGAGTATATACCCTTGTTAGTTTTGATCATCAGTTTTGTGGGCCTCTTGGCGATAGGTACACCCGTGGCGTGGAGCATTGCCATATCCTCTATGTTGACCTTATTGGTGAGCGTTCCGACATTACCGGCATTGGCGACCATCTCACAGCGTATGGCCACAGGGTTGGATAGCTTTGCCCTATTGGCCATCCCATTTTTTATCTTATCGGGAGAATTGATGAACCAAGGGGGTATTGCCCACCGACTGATCGCTTTTGCCAAATCTTTAGTTGGGGCCATGCCAGGGGGACTTGCTTTGATCAATATCATATCGGCCATGTTTATGGGGGCCATCGCAGGATCGGCCATGGCGTCAGCCTCTGCTATGGGGAGTATCCTTGGGCCAGAAATGGAAAAAGAGGGGTATGATAGGGAATTCGCGGCCGCGGTGAACATTACTTCTGCCACCACGGGATTGGTCATTCCGCCCAGCAATATTTTGATCGTGTACTCGCTGGCCAGTGGCGGGGCCTCCATAGCCGCACTCTTTTTGGCAGGTTATATTCCAGGTCTTCTCACGGGTTTGTTGTTGATGGTGGTCACGGTTTTTTGGGCCAAGAAAAAAGGATACGGCACAGGGAAGCGGACCTCGGTGGTCCAGGTTTTTAAAACGTTCGTTGATGCAGTCCCAAGCCTGTTTTTATTGGTTTTGGTCATTGGGGGTATCGTAGCGGGTATCTTTACGGCCACCGAAGCCTCTGCCATAGCCGTACTCTATAGTCTTTTGTTGGGCTTTGCCTACAAACAGATAACGTTTAAAAAATTGCCCCAGATTTTTTTGAACGCCTCATCTACCACCGCAGTGGTGATGCTGTTGATTGCGGCTTCCATGAGCATGTCATGGGCTCTTTCCTTTGAGCATATCCCGCAGGATATCAGTTCTGGACTTTTGTCCATTACGGATAACAAGATTGCTCTATTGCTCATCATTAACCTGATATTATTGTTCGTTGGGATTTTTATGGACATCACTCCGGCGGTGCTCATCTTCACCCCAATATTTTTGCCTATTGTAACCAAATTGGGAATAGATCCGGTCCATTTTGGTATCATCATGATCTTGAACCTATGTATCGGCTTGTGTACCCCACCCGTAGGCTCGGTACTCTTTGTGGGGGTGGGTATCGCAAAGACATCCATAGAAAAAGTGATAAAACCCTTGTTGCCCCTTTTTGCGGCGATGATCTTGGCCTTGTTCCTTATCACATATATCCCCGAATTGGCCCTTTGGCTACCGGGATTGTTTGGATTATAATCGATCTGTAAAATAACTTTTAAATATGACACATAAAATGAACAAACTAAAATACGGGACGCTGGCACTTCTGCTGTGTTGGGCCTGTGCCGAGGCTCCCAAGGATGACACCCCATGGGTGGATTTGTTTGATGGAACCCTTAACGGGTGGAACCAAAAGGGTGGCGAAGCCCATTATGCGATTAAGGATGATGCCATAGTAGGCTCCACGGTCCATGATACCCCCAATTCGTTTTTGACCACGGATAAGATCTATGGTGATTTCATCATGGAGTTGGATTATAAAGTGGATTCCACCATGAATTCAGGAATCCAGATTCGGAGCAATAGTTTCCCTTACTATCAAAATGGAAGGGTCCACGGGTACCAGATTGAAATCGATCCTTCGGATAGGGCATGGAGTGCGGGCATTTATGATGAGGGAAGAAGAGGTTGGCTCGTGACCTTGGACAACAATCCAGAGGCCCAAAAAGCCTTCAAACAAAACGATTGGAACCATTATCGCATCGAAGCGATCGGCGATACCATCAAGACGTGGATCAATGGTGTTCCTGCCGCCTATTTGATTGATGATAAAACACCTAGTGGGTTTATCGCGCTTCAGGTACATAGTATTGGAAAAGATCAAAAGGCAGGAACGGAGATTGCTTGGCGAAATATCAAGATTTTGACGGATAGCTTGTCAAAATTTACCAAACCCATGACCTTGCAACCCGTGGTCACCAAAAACCATATCAATGTGGATGAGGCCAAAAATGGCTGGGAATTGTTATGGGACGGCGAGACCACTAACGGTTGGAGAGGAGCTCGATTGGATAGTTTTCCAGACAAAGGTTGGGAGATACAGGATGGGGTTTTGACCGTTTTGTCTTCTGGTGGAGAAGAATCGGCTGCAGGTGGAGACATTGTAACAACAGAGCTTTTCGGGGATTTTGAACTCATGGTCGATTTTAAACTGACCGAAGGCGCCAACAGCGGGATCAAATATTATGTGAACACGGATTTGAATAAAGGCCCAGGATCATCCATTGGATTGGAATACCAACTTTTGGATGATGCCGTGCATCCCGATGCCAAATTGGGCAACCATGAAGGGAGCAGGACCTTAGCTTCTCTTTACGATCTTATCAAAGCAGATCCCAATAAACCTGCCAACCCGATCGGGGAGTGGAATACGGCACATATCATATCCAAAGGAAGTCATGTTGAACATTGGCTCAACGGAATGAAAGTTCTGGAATACGAACGGGGCAGCGATGAGTTCAAAAAACTCGTCTCTGAAAGCAAGTATGTAGTATGGCCCAACTTTGGGGAAGCACCCACAGGTCCCATTTTGTTGCAAGACCATGGGGATAAGGTAAGCTTTAAAAACATCAAGATAAAAACCACCGAAAAGCAGTAAAACCATGACAACAAGAAGAGATTTCATCAAAAAAACGACAGCGGGTACTGCTGCGGTCACCCTGGGCAGTATGGTATTACCCACTTGGGCCAATGCCCGAATTTTGGGAGCCAACGATCAGATCAATTGTGCGGTAATAGGTGTGAGGAGCCGTGCCAAGGCCCACTTTTTGGCCATTCATCAAGATGCAAATGCCAAGATTTTGTACAGTTGTGATGTGGACGATATCATTTTGGAAGAGCATAATGCATGGTGTCAGGAGAATATCGGTTATGTGCCGAAAGTAGAAAAGGATTTCAGGAAGGTTTTGGAGGATAAGGACGTGGACGCCATTTTCATTGCCACCCCGGAGCATTGGCATGCCCCTATGGCCATATTGGGCCTTCAGGCGGGTAAACATGTGTATGTGGAAAAGCCTTGTAGTCATAATCCATATGAAAACGACCTTTTGGTGGCAGCCCAAAAGAAATATGGAAAAAAGGTGCAGATGGGCAATCAACAACGGTCGGGCAAAACATCTATGGCTGCTGTAGAAGACATCAAAAAAGGAGTGATCGGTGACGTTTTCAAGGGAGAGGCATATTACTCCAACAACAGGGGCTCCATAGGTCATGGAAAAATGATAGAGGTACCCAAAACCTTAAATTGGGAAATGTGGCAAGGTCCTGCACCAAGAGAAAATTATAGAGACAACATCCATCCTTACAATTGGCATTGGTTTAAAAATTGGGGTACAGGGGAAATCCACAACAACGGCACGCACGAGATCGATATTTGTCGTTGGGCCTTGGGTGTGGACCTTCCTGAAACCGTTACGGCTTTTGGTGGTAAATATACCTTTGATGATGATTGGGAGTTTCCCGATAATCAACAGGTGACCTATACTTTTCCAGGCGATAAGTTCATCACTTGGACTTCCCACAGCCGTGGTATCATGAAACCGGAACGACCCGGCCGCGGTATTACCATTTATGGTAGTAAAGGGGTGATGGAATTGAGCAGGAATTTTTACAAGCTATACGACTTGAATGGTAATTTACTCAAGCTTGAAAACGAGGCTACCACAAGTGCAACCTTGAATACCCAGGGCATCGGTGGATTGGATGTGGACCATGTGGCGAACTTCTTTAATGCCATCCGGACTGATACTTCTTTGAATTCGGATATTAGGGACGCCAGTGTTTCTACAATGCTCTGTCATTTGGGGAACATGGCTTATGATGCAGGACATACCATCCAAGTTAATACCCAAACAGGTAAGATATTGAACAGTGAAAAAGCCATGAAAGGCTGGAAAAGGGAATATGAAAAGGGTTGGGAGCCAAAATTGTAGTAAAGGATGAAGAGGCGCGAATTTATAGTGAAAAGTGGTTTGGCCGGCTCTGCGGCACTATATGCCCCAACTGTTTTGGGATATGGAACCCCGAGTGCGAATGAAACCATCAATATTGGGGTCATAGGTACAGGAGATCGTGGTGGTGGACTCATTCCTTTTATCAACCAAATCCCGAATATGAGGGTAGTGGCCTGTAGCGATATTATCCCTTTCAGGCTCAGTTCAGGCCTTTCCAAAGTGGAAGGTAAGGCAAAAGGTTATGAGGATTACCGTAAACTTTTGGATGACAAGGATGTAGATGCCGTTCTGGTAGCGACCCCCTTCAGCACACATTCCCAAATTGTGACCGATGCATTAAAAGCGGGCAAACATGTGTACGGCGAAAAAACAATGGCCAAAGGATATGATGGGATAAAATCCTTGGTCCACACCGCTGAAAACTCGGGCACTATTTTTCAAGCGGGACACCAATACCACAGTTCCCGACTGTATACCCACATTGTGGATGAAATCAAAAAAGGAAAAATAGGCAAGACTACGGCTTTTGAATGCCAATGGAACCGAAACAACAACTGGAGACGGCCCGTTCCCGATCCCAAATGGGAACGCATGATCAATTGGCGAATGTACCGCGAGTTTTCAGGGGGACTTTTGGCCGAACTTTGTTCCCACCAATTGGATTTTGCCAATTGGGTGTTGGGCTCCATGCCCGAAAAGGTCATGGGAGTAGGAGGAATCGATTATTGGAAAGATGGTAGGGAAACCTTTGATAATATCCATCTTATTTATAGTTATCCAAAAGGAGTAAGGGCATCCTTTACCTGTTTGACCAGTAATGCCATGGGCGATTACAAAGTAAAAGTGATGGGAGATAAAGGGGCCTATATTCTGGATTACGTAAAGGCTTGGTACTATCCCGAAGGGAGTTTTGAGAAAGAAGTTGGGGAAGTGGACGGAGTTTCCGGGGCCACCCTAAACTGGGACCAGGGAAGGGGCATCCCCGTAAATTTTGACCATGAGGATCCCAGTAAACAGGCCTTGATCGATTTTAGGGACAATATTGTAAACCATACAATGCCCATATCCAATGCCAAAACAGGGGCCATGGCCGCACTGTGTGTGCAGATGGGCCTAGATGCCATGTACGGGAATACCATCGTGGAAACCGATGCCAAAATGGTAAACGAGATTTTGGGATAGGCTTTAAATTTTGGTAAGGAATAATAATGAATGGGCTAAGGAAAGAGAATGAAAAACCATTTTATAACAGATAATTTTTTGCTGCAAAACAAATTTGCGGAAGAACTCTATCATGATCATGCGGCAAAACAGCCCATCATAGATTATCATTGTCACTTGCCCCCGGATCAAATTGCAGCGGACCATATTTTTGAGAATCTCACCGAGGTTTGGATCAATGGCGATCACTATAAATGGCGAGCCATGCGGGCAGCAGGGATGAATGAAAAATATATTACAGGAGACGCAAGCGATCTTGATAAATTTCAAGCATGGGCAGAAACTGTTCCACAAACCCTTAGAAATCCATTATACCATTGGACGCATCTGGAATTGAAGCGGTATTTTGATATCGATTTGCTTTTGAACAAAGAAACCGCCCAAGAAATATATCAGGAGGCCTCAACAAAACTGAACAGCGGTGCCTATAGTTGCCAAAACCTGATCCAGAGAATGAATGTTGAGGTGGTCTGTACCACGGAAGACCCAACGGATACCTTGGAACATCACCGGAAAATAACCAAGAGCGGATACGGGGTCCACATCAGTACTTCATTCAGGCCGGACAAAGCATTGCTCATTTCCCACGAGGGATACCAAAGGTATCTACAGGAATTGGAAAAGGCGGGCGATATGAAAATCACCTCTTTCAAAACGTTATGTGATACCCTGTCCAAACGAATCGAATTTTTCCATGAAAATGGTTGCAGGCTCTCCGATCATGGGTTGAGCTATATCCCTTTTGCCGAAGCTTCTCCTACTGAAATAGAATCTATCTTCACCAAGAAACGAAAAGGAGAGAACCTAACTCCTTTGGACGCTGATAAATACCAAACGGCACTGTTGTTATTTTTGGGAGAACAATACCATGCCAAGGGTTGGGTGCAACAGTTTCATCTGGGCGCCTTGCGAAACAATAATTCCCGAATGTTGAACAAACTGGGGCCGGATACAGGTTGGGATTCCATTGGGGACTATCCGCAGGCTTATACCTTATCCCGGTTTTTGGATGCTTTGGATGTCAAGGACAAACTGACTAAGACTATTTTATATAATTTGAATCCATCCGACAATGAAGTTTTGGCTGCCATGATCGGTAATTTTAATGATGGCAGTGTAAAAGGAAAGATGCAATTTGGTTCTGGTTGGTGGTTTTTAGATCAAAAAGATGGTATCACAAAACAATTGAATGGGCTGTCCAACATGGGATTGTTGAGTTGTTTTATTGGTATGCTGACGGATTCCAGAAGTTTTCTTTCCTATCCTCGACATGAATATTTTAGAAGAATTCTTTGTAATCTTCTGGGTGAAGAGATTCAGAAGGGCGAATTGCCCGATGATATGGAATTAATAGGCAATCTAGTTAAGGATATTTGCTATGGAAATGCCAAAGAGTATTTTAATTTTCAGGTCTAATGGCATGTAAGGTTTTAAAAGATAAATAAATTTATGAGGGTTTTCGGAGCATATTTTACCATGAATTTTGTTGATTTGATGGTGTACAATTTCGGTATACCATTAAAATTATGTTTCTTAGACCATTCTCCAACCGCTCAATGAATTTTTGACAGTGTCTTTCAAGTTAAAAAAGGAAATTTCAATAGTAGTTTTGGCAGCGGTGGCCATTATTGTGGCCATGGTTTTTGTTTTCCGGGATAAAGTGGAATATCAAACAATTACTAAAACAATGCCGGTGCATTACAATGGTGAGCAATTTGCCGGGTCGCAATCCTGTATCCCCTGCCATCAAAATATTTATAAAACCCACATCAACACCCCCCATTTCAACACCTCGGCTATTGCTAGTGAAGAGACGTTGAAAGGGCCTTTCAATGATTCATCCCATGAGGTGGAACTTATTGATGGTGTGGCACGGATGATACATGAGGGAGATGCTTATTATCAAACCATATCTTCCAAAACTTCAGATGAATTGATAGATAAGTCCCGTTTGGACATTGTTGTTGGTTCCGGGGTAAAAGGACAATCCTATTTGACGTTCAATGAAGATTTTCTTACTCAACTGCAGGTTTCTTATTTTACGCTAACAGATGATTTTATCAATAGTCCAGGCTATCCAAACTATAGGTTTACCAGATCGGTCACGGATAATTGTATCAAATGTCATGTTACGTTTGCCAAGAACGGGGACTTTAAGGGGAATACCAATATTTATGAAAGAGAGTCCTTTATTTACGGTATCGATTGTGAAAGGTGCCATGGCCCACTACAGAAGCATGTGGACTTTAGAACTGGGAACCTTCAGCAAATGAAGGAAGATGTAGTGATCAAGATAGACACGTTGGCGAGGCAATTAAAAATGGATATTTGTGTGCAGTGTCATTCAGGATTGCGTGCCATTCAAATAAAGGATAATCCTTTTTCATTTGTAACTGGGGAAAAACTTGATGACTATGCCAAAAACTACAACTTTGGACGACCTGAGACCCAGCTTGATGTACATGGCAATCAGTATGGACTTCTTAAAAGCAGTGAGTGCTATAAAAACTCAAGTACAATGAGTTGCACCACATGTCATGACCCGCATCTAAATCAGCGTGGGGAAACCGATCATTTTAACGCAAAATGCGTTGAGTGTCATGCATTGCCGAAGGATTTGCACAAGAGTCCAAACCTTAACTCCTCCAATCTCAATAATTGCATTAGTTGCCACATGCCGCTTTTTCCTTCGCAAACCATGAAAGTGCAACTCGGGAAGGACACACAGGAAACATCGGTCAATATCCGGACACATCTTATTGGTATCTATGTGGACGGGATGCTCCAAAAACGAAAAAACTGATCGTTTAAGAAATCGGATATCGGATAAAACACTTTAGGTATTCGTCAAGAAACTTCCTATATTTTATAAAATTCTTGAATTTGGGTCTATTTTGTTCCCAACTCCCTAAATCTAATTGGTCATAATAGTATTTTCCCTAGCGATTAATTCAAAGAAAATATGTTATGCAAATAAAAGAAGCGCCGGAATTCTATGATGTGATCATTGTAGGTTCTGGAGCGGGAGGTGGTATGGCAACTAAACAACTGGCAGATGCCGGATTGAATGTTGCTGTGGTCGAGGCAGGTCCATTTTTTGATCCTGCCGACCCTAAAACCATGACCCAATTAAAATGGCCTTATGAGTCTCCAAATAGAGGGGCAGGTACTACAAGAGCTTTTGGAGGATGGGATATGGCCTACGGAGGATGGGAGATTGAGGGAGAGCCTTATACCCACGAACCCGGGACAAAATTTGATTGGTTCCGTTCCCATATGTTGGGAGGTAGGACCAATCACTGGGGAAGGATTTCACTTCGTTTTGGGCCAAAGGATTTTAAGGGGAAAACTCGCGATGGTCATGGGGATGATTGGCCCATCGGCTATGAAGATGTAAAGCCCTATTACGATAAGGTGGACAAACTCATCGGGGTCTATGGTACCAATGAAGGACTTGAAAATGATCCTGATGGATTTTTTCTACCCCCACCGAAACCGAGATTACATGAACTCTTCTACATCAATGGAGCCCAAAAATCCGGTGTTCCCGTGATACCTGGTCGACTTTCCATGTTGACGAAGCGAATTAACAAGGACAGAGGTGTTTGCTTTTACTGTGGACAGTGTTCCAGGTCCTGTTCGGTGTATGCCGACTTTTCATCTGGTAGTTGTTTGATATTCCCGGCACAAAAAAGTGGAGGTAAGGTAAAAATTTATGTCAATTCGGTGGTTCGGGAAGTAACTACGGATGAAGAAGGAAAGGCCACAGGGGTGTCCTATATCAGCAAGGATGATAGAAAAGAATACAAACTAAAAGGAAGGGTTGTGGTGCTTGCCGCATCTGCCTGTAGTTCTGCCCGTATCCTGTTGAATTCCAAAAGCAAACAACACCCCAATGGATTGGGTAACAGCAGTGACCATGTGGGTAGGTACCTGCATGATTCCACCGGGGCTAGTCGTGCCGCATTTATTCCTGCTCTAATGAACCGAAAGGTTTCGTACAATGAAGATGGTACTGGGGGTATGCACGTTTATTCCCCATGGTGGGGCGACAACAGCAAATTGGATTTCCCCCGGGGTTACCATATTGAAGTCGGGGGAGGAATGCGTCAGCCCAACTACGGATTTGGTTTTGATGCCAATGAATTCAATAAATTCTTTGGGCTCAATATTGGGGGATATGGCGATGTTCTTCGAGACGATGTGAAAAAATATTACGGTTCCGTGGTACACATGGCAGGTAGGGGAGAAAGTATCGCCCTAAAAGAAAATTACTGTGAGATAGACCCCACAACCGTAGATCAATTTGGTATTCCGGTGCTCAAGTTCAATTACAAATGGTCGGATTTGGAAGTTAAACAGGCCAAACACATGCAGGATACGTTTGAAGAGATCATCCATAACATGGGTGGCGAGCCTTTGGGCGATAAACCTTCGGCAGATATTGACTATGGACTGCTAGCACCCGGGCGTATCATTCATGAGGTAGGAACCACAAGAATGGGTGATGACCCCAAAACTTCTGTAACCAACAAATTCAACCAATTGCATGATGTTGACAATGTGTTTGTTGTGGATGCAGGGCCATTTACCTCGCAAGCTGATAAAAACTGTACATGGACCATCTTGGCTTTGTCATGGCGTGCCTCGGACTATATCATAGAACAATTGAAACAACAAAATATTTAGGAAATGGACAGAAGGAAAAGTATACAAACCATCATTATGGGGGCTGGTGCTTCTGCCCTGATGTTCCACGGTTGTAAAACCGATACGGACATTGAGGTACCTATGACATCGGAGGATGCCACCTATTTTGGAAGGACTCCGGAAGAGTTGGAACGCATTGGAAAATTGAAGGCTGTTCAGTTGTTCAATGAACATGAGATGGAAACCATTACCTTGTTGAGTACCATTATATTACCTCCAAAGGAACCCCATGGCGGGCCCATTGAAGCAGAAGTGCCTGAATTTATTGAGTTTATAGCCAAGGACATTCCTGAATTGGAACTCACCTTAAAGGGTGGACTCATGTGGCTTGACCATCAATGTAATTTCCAATTTGATCAGGAATTTAAGACCGCATCCCCGGAACAACAAAAAGAAATCTTGGATAGGATTGCGTTTCAAGATGTGGAAATTCCGTTGGACGAACAACCTCTGGAAATTCAATTTTTTGCCTTGATGAGGAACTTGACGGTTACCGGATATTACACTTCCAAAGTTGGGATAGCCGATTTAGGGTATAAAGGAAATCAGCCAAATATTTGGGATGGTGTTCCCCAAGATGTTCTCGATCAGCATGGAGTGGCTTATGATCCCAAATGGATCGCCAAATGTGTGGACCAAAGTAAACGGAATGAAATTGCTGAATGGGACGAGCATGGGAATTTATTGACCTGACAAGAACAACCCGGTTTAACAATTTCAAAAACAAGTCCCCAAGATCATTTTAAGAATTATATTTACAAAAGCATAAAAATAGAGTCCGTTTATTATAAAATTCATGAATTTGAAGGTTTATAATAGTGTATACCGTAACAAGTAAGCTCTTTAAAATTTAAGTTTACCATACACAAACTGTTTTTTTCCATCTGTCGGAGATGATGGAATCTCAATTGATTAACTAACACAAACCTAAAATTGAACTTATGAAAAAACCTTTTTTCAAGAGAATTATTTTTTTGGCCGCTGTACTATGTATGGGCTTTATACAAGCCCAGACCGTAACAGGTACGGTGTCTGATGAAACGGGCCCCTTGCCGGGTGCCAACGTTCTGGTGAAGGGGACCACCAATGGAACCCAGACTGATTTTGATGGAAATTACAGTATCAACGCTCCTGGTGATGCAACTTTGATCGTCAGCTACATTGGGTACAGGACG
>JASBTS010000099.1 GCA_030148305.1 Allomuricauda sp.
TGAACAAATACCTTACCGAGGAAAAATTGGATGTTTTGGGCAACCCGCTTCCCAAGCAGCCCGAAAATTTTGATTGGGACAACGAAAATCTCGATTTCGAATTTGAATTGGGATTGGCACCTAGCTTTGATGTACAGTTAAAGACCAAAAAAGCCGTGACTCAATACAAGATTGTGGCCGATAAGAAAATGATCGACGACCAGGTAGAGCGCATCCAAAAACAATATGGAAAGTTGGTATCCAAAAACGAAGTGGGCAAAGCCGACGAGGTGACTGGAACATTTGCCAATGAAGCCGAGGACATCAACAACAAGACCACTATTGAAGTGGACAAGGTAAAAGCTAAAAAAGCTGTAGATACCTTGGTCGGTAAAAAAGTAGGTGACGTTGTTACCCTTTCCACCAAAGGCCTCTTCAAGGAAGATTATCTTTTGTCTAGCGCATTGGGCATCAACCGTGACAAGGCAGATAACCTTAACGCCGAGGTTACTTTCACCATTGAGGAAATCAACGAAAGACAGCCCGCCGCCCTGGACCAAGAATTGTTCGATAAATTGTTCGGGAAGGACAAGGTAACTTCTGCCAAAGAATTGAAGGATCGTATCAAGGAAGATTCTGAAAACCAGTTTGAGCAGCAATCTGATCAAAAGTTGTTGAATGACATCACCGAGAAATTGATTGAGGAAACCAAATTTGACCTGCCAGCAGAGTTCTTGAAAAAATGGATCCAAGTAAGCGGCGAGCAAATGCTATCCGACGATCAGGCCACTGAAGAATTTGAGAGGTCTGAAAAAGGATTGCGCTACCAATTGATCGAAGGTAAGATCATTCAAGAGAACAGCCTTCAGGTACAGTTTGATGAATTGAAGGAATTTGCCAAAGGATTCATCAAATCCCAAATGGCCCAGTATGGACATATGGACCCCAAAGAAGAAGAGTTGGAGAACATCGCCGTGCGTGTTTTGAGCAACCAAGATGAGGTGAAACGACTTTCAGAACAGTTGATGAGCCAAAAATTGTTGGACCTCTACAAGGAAAAAGCCAACCTAAAGGTGAAGGAAGTATCTTATGACGACTTCATCAAGGAGGCATACAGCTAGTCTGCTAAAAGAAAAATAAGTATCTTTACGGTGCCGAAAAGCTAATTTTTCGGCACCTTTTTTTTAAGATAAATCGAGTACTATCCTATGGATTACGGAAAAGAATTTAGAAAGTATGCTACCCAGCATCACGGTATAAACAGCATGCACTATGACCAGATCATGAGCAGCATGTACCCTATGAACATGACCCCCAACATTATAGAGGAGCGCCAGCTGAACGCAGTTGCCATGGATGTTTTCTCCAGATTGATGATGGACCGTATCATTTTCATGGGAACGGGAATCAACGACCAAGTGGCCAATATTGTCCAGGCCCAATTGCTCTTTTTGGAAAGCGCCGATGCCTCCAAGGACATCCAGATTTACATCAACTCCCCAGGAGGAAGTGTGTATGCAGGTTTGGGCATTTATGACACTATGCAGTTCATCAAGCCCGATGTGGCCACCATTTGTACGGGTATAGCTGCCTCCATGGCCGCCGTATTGCTTTGTGCAGGTCAAAAAGGAAAACGAAGTGGTCTGCCCCACTCCAGGGTCATGATCCACCAACCCCTTTCCGGTGCACAAGGACAGGCAAGTGACATTGAAATCGCTGCCAAAGAAGTGTTGAAGATAAAAGACGAACTATACGAGATCATTTCCAACCATTCCGGTCAACCTTTTGAAAAGGTGTATGACGACAGTGACCGTGATTACTGGATGAAGGCAGAAGAAGCCAAAGCCTATGGCATGATCGATGAAATTTTGATAAGGGAAAAATCCTAATTCATACCCATTAATTAAGAAGCCAACCCTGTAACGCAGACCAAAATCCATTTTTTTGCGTTATTGATGGTTGAATAGTTGAGAAATATGGCAAAGGAAAATTTGGAATGTTCTTTTTGTGGAAGAAAAAAACCAGAAACCAATTTATTGATTGCTGGTCTTGATGCGCATATTTGCGATCGATGTATAGAACAGGCCCATAGCATTGTTGCGGAAGAATCCAAACAATCCAAAAACCACGACCTATCCTCCGAACTGGAACTGAAAAAACCAGTGGAGATCCGTGATTTCTTGGATACATTTGTTATTGGTCAGGAAAGAACCAAAAAAGTAATGTCAGTAGCGGTGTACAACCACTACAAAAGACTGTTGCAACCCAAGGGCAAGGATGACGAAGTAGAGATCCAAAAGAGCAACATCATCATGGTGGGGCAGACCGGTACGGGCAAGACCCTTATCGCCAAGACCATCGCCAGGATGCTCAACGTACCCTTGGCCATTGTAGATGCCACCGTACTTACAGAAGCCGGTTATGTTGGGGAAGATGTGGAAAGTATCCTGACCCGTTTGTTACAAGCTGCAGATTACAATCTGGAAAAAGCGGAAAGAGGTATTGTTTTCATCGATGAGATCGATAAGATTGCCCGCAAAAGTGATAACCCGTCCATCACCCGTGATGTTTCCGGTGAAGGGGTACAACAAGGGTTGTTGAAACTGTTGGAAGGGACCGTGGTGAACGTTCCACCCAAAGGTGGCCGTAAGCACCCGGACCAAAAGTTCATCGAGGTAAATACAGAAAATATTCTTTTTGTGGCCGGTGGTGCTTTTGATGGTATCGAACGCATCATCACCAAGCGTTTGAATATGCAGGCAGTTGGTTATAGCGCATCCAAAGCGGATGACAAGCTGGACAATGACAATATTCTGCAATACATCATCCCAAAAGATCTAAAAGAATTCGGGTTGATTCCTGAAATCATTGGGCGACTACCTGTACTCACCCATATGAACCCCTTGGATGCAAAAACATTGCGTGCCATCCTTACCGAACCTAAGAATGCCATCATCAAACAATACGAGAAATTGTTTGCCATGGACGGTATCACGTTTACCATTACCGAGCAGGCGTTGAGCTATATTGTGGACAAGGCTGTTGAATACAAACTTGGGGCACGTGGTCTACGTTCCCTTTGTGAGGCCGTTTTCACCGACGCCATGTTCACACTACCAAGTAGTGATGAAACCGAGTTCAAGGTTAGCAAAGCGTACGCAGAGGAAAAGCTGTCTTACGAAACGATAAAAAAACTAAAAGTGGTCTCTTAATCAGACCACTTTTTTTGTGACTTGTTCCAAAAGTTCCAAACAGACTTCTGAAATTATTTTTTCATCGGAATAGAGCATGTGGCCAAAACTTGGCACAACCCTTAAATCCGCTCCAACTTGTTGTGACCATTCCATGTCCGGTTTGTTGGCATCACATTCGCCATAAATAAGGTTCAAACGGGTATCAGGTCTATCCTCCTCAAATCTTATTCGGGTTGCAGAAATTGCTGTCAAGGATTTCATAGGTAAACCTTGCAATGCGGCTTTGTAGGCAATGGTACCACCGGTACTAAAGGCCAAATAATGGGCTGGTTTAGTTTCCTTTTTGAGCAAGTTGGCAACTGCAGTGTCAATGCCGCCATCCACAAAGGCGCGGTGTACATTTTCTTCGGAAGAAACAGGAACATCTATATTGCCCAATTGCTGGCAATCATGAAATACGATGTCATAATATTGTTGGAGATATCCAAAATAGGATGCAATCCAAAGTCCTTTTTTTGCTCCCCACATATCGGAAAGAACAACAAGTTTTTCTGCCATAATCTTAATGGTTTAGTGTTTAAAAGATTAGCGAGGGGGAAATTCAACATTAAATGGGGAAAAACCTTTTTTATTTGTTCAAGAGGAGACTTTGCACGATAAAAGGTCAATTCCACGAAAACGTTTTCGTAAATGTGAGATTTACACCTTATGCTCTTGGTTCCATATTCATTCGGAGTAGTTCCTCCAAATACCCGCGCTCATTGGAAAGCCGTGGAATCTTATGTTGGCCACCCAACTTGTTCTTGGATTTCAGCCAATCATGGAACAAGTTTTTTCGGGCCACATGCACTTTTGGCATTTTTAAAGTGATGTTATTGTACCGTTTGGCCTCATAATCAGAGTTAAGTGATTTCAGCGCATTGTCCAACACTTCGGTAAAATAGGCCACATCTTCTGGTGGTTTCCTAAACTCGATGATCCATTCATGGGCTCCTTTTTCCTTCCCGGTCATAAAAATGGGAGCGGCGGTGTAATCCATGATTTCGGCATCGGTCTTTAAGCAAATCTGTTTTAGGGCCTCTTCCGCATTTTCAATGATCAGTTCTTCCCCAAAAACATTGATGTGGTGTTTGGTCCTGCCTGTTATCTTGATTCGATAAGGGTTCTTGGAAGTGAACCGGACCGTATCGCCTATCTTATAACGCCAAAGTCCGGCATTGGTAGTAATCACCATGGCATAGTTCACCCCGAGTTCCACTTCCCATAACGGAATGGCCCAATCTTCGTTCAAATTGGAATCCATAGGGATGAACTCGTAAAAAATACCGTAGTCCAACATCAACAAAAGCTCATCCGAATTGTTCCGATCTTGGATACCGAAAAATCCTTCGGAGGCATTGTAGGTTTCATAAAAATTGAACTTTTTACGCGGCAGCAGTTTTTTGTACTGGTTTTTATAAGGTGTAAAACTTACCCCGCCATGGAAATACACTTCCAGATTTTCCCAGATCTCGAACAAGTGGTTTTTTCCGGTTTTTTCCAATACTTGATTGAGCAAAACCAGCATCCATGATGGTACCCCTGCCAAACTGGTCACATTTTCTTGAATGCTTTCTTCAATAATGGCCTCCAGTTTAGACTCCCATTCACTCATTAACGAAACCTTGCTACTGGGCGTGCTACTATATTCGGCCCATAGAGGCATGTTATCAATTAAAATGGCGGACAAATCGCCGAAAAAGGTACCATTGTCCTCATATAGTTCCTTACTCCCACCCAATCGAAGACTCTTACCAGTGAAGAGTTGGGAGTTTTCATTGTTGTTCAAGTACAGACACAACAAATCCTTGCTGGATTTATAATGGCAATCCTCCAAAGCCTCATTACTCACAGGAATAAATTTGCTCTTGGCATTGGTGGTACCACTACTCTTGGCGAACCATTTGATGGTCGTGGGCCAAAAGAGGTTCTGTTCCCCGCGGCGGGTACGCTCGATCATGGGTGCCACATCCTCATACCCAACAATGGGAACCCTGTTGCGGAATTCCTCATACTTGGGAAGATCCTCAAAACCATACTGTTTTCCAATCATGGTTTCTTGAGAAAAATCGAGCAACTGCCTTAACACCTCATCCTGAACATCCAACGGGTATTTCAGAAAAAGTTCTATTTGGTGGTAGCGCTTTCTCAATAACCAAGAAGCTATGGAGTTGAATAATGGTATTGGCATTTTAGGTATCTTTAACCAAGAAATTCAGTTGGGTGCAACAGCTAAAATAGCTTTTCTGGCATTCATTTTCAAATAAGAAACAAACATTCATCACAACATGCTGTACGAAGGAGTCCTGCGCAAAATGCATACAGAGAACGGCCATCCCATTCAATATTTTTTAACCCTGGGAAGCGATTTTTTGAACCTGAACCAGTTGCTGAACAAAGAGCTGAAAATTGACTTTATCAAATTTCAATGTTTGAACTGTGGGGAGGACAGGCCTATCTACCGACAAGGGTTTTGTAAATCATGCTTTTATGAAACACCATCCGCTGGCGACTGGATCATGAAACCCGAATTGAGTACGGCCCATTTGGACAAGGAAGATCGCGATCTGGAGTACGAGAAAAAAATGCAGTTACAACCCCATATCGTATATTTGGCAAATTCGAGCAATATTAAAGTTGGTGTTACCCGAAAATCCCAGGTTCCCACCCGTTGGATAGATCAAGGGGCCCATGAAGCTATTGAAATTGTGGAAGTGCCCAATCGCTATTTGGCCGGAATTACCGAAGTGGCCCTGAAAGACCATGTAAGTGACAAGACCAGTTGGCAAAAAATGCTCACCAACCGAATTGAAGATGTGGATCTGGTGGAATGGCGCAATAAATTGAAACCATTCATCCCGGATGAAGTAGCCGATCATTTTATAAATAACAACCAAGAGACCCATTTGGACTTCCCTGTGCTGCAATACCCCGAAAAAGTAAAAAGCCTGAATCTGGACAAAACACCAAGTTACCAAGGAATCCTAAAGGGCATCAAGGGACAGTACCTCATTTTTGAGGACAGTACAGTCTTTAATGTTCGGGGCAGTGAAGGATATTATGTTGGGGTTGACTTTAATTAAAAGCTTGAAACAAAAACCAAAATGAGCAAAACCATCGGACTAAGGGAAGCGATTTCCATCGGCATTGGAGGCATGGTGGGAGGTGGTATTTTCGCCGTTCTGGGTTTGGCGGTTTCCTTGGCCAAAGGTGGCACGCCGCTTGCATTTCTTTTTGCCGGGATCATTGCCTTGCTCACTTCGTATAGTTATGTAAAACTTTCCCTGGCATACCCCGATCGCGGTGGCACTGTAAAATTCATCAACCAAGGTTTTGGACAAAGTATTTTTAGTGGAGGCATCAACAATTTGCTTTGGTTGAGTTATATCATCATGTTGTCCTTGTATGCTTCGGCCTTTGGTTCCTATGCTCCTAATTTGTACGCCATCACCGGTGGGCCGATGGACTTTCATATCTATGCCACCTTCATTATTTTATTGGCTTCGGGAATCAACTATTACAGCATTAAGGTGGTTGGGGCCATTGAATCGTATGCCGTTATCGTCAAATTGATCATCTTATTGGCCTTTATTGGCGTTGGTATTTATGGGTTGATGGGAAATGCAAATCTAGAACAACTTTCACCCGCCAATTGGGAAACACCCCTTAAACTATTGACCGGGGGCATGGTCATTTTTGTGGCCTATGAAGGGTTTGAACTCATCGCTAATGCCGCTCCCGATATGGAAAATCCCGAAAAAAACATTCCTAGGGCCTATTACATTTCCGTCATTTTTGTGATTTTACTCTACATCATTATTGCAGTGGTAACAGTGGGTTCCCTCCCATTCAAAGAAATTGCCGCAGCCCAGGATTATGTGCTGGCCGAAGCAGCTAAACCGATGTTAGGACAAGTGGGTTTCACCATCATTACCATTGCTGCCCTTATCTCCACTTTTTCAGCTATTAACGCTTCCCTGTATGGTGGTAGTCGAGTAAGTTTTGAGATTGCCGAAGATGACGAGTTGCCCCGTGAATTCACCTACCAACTCTGGAACCAGCCCATCGGCTTGTTGATCACTACCATCTTGACCCTTACCTTGACAAACACCTTGGAACTGGAAAGCATTTCTACAGCCGGCAGTGTTGGGTTCCTGTTGATATTCGCTATCGTAAACCTAACTGGATTCAAATTGTCCAAGGAAACCAAAAGCAATAAGACGATTGCCTTGGCAGGATTCATCCTGTGTTCCGTCGCCATGTTAGCATTATTACACCAGCAGTTCGGGTCTAATATTATGGGAGTCATTGTGGCACTGTCCTTGATCGGATTTTGTTTTGCCGTAGAAGCTATCTACAAATGGATGGAAAGCCGTAAAAGGTAAAATCCATTATACTTGATTTTCAATACTTTTTCTCAAATTTTGATGAAAATAGCTTTATTTTAAGGGAGTTATCTTTTCGTATCATTGATTTTGATAACTGACCAAACCAAAAACCAATCACATGAAAAACTTTCCCAATGCCTTTGTCATTCTACTTGGGGTGATTTTATGTTCCTGGTTGTTTACCTATATTGTTCCACAGGGTAGTTACGAAAGATATTTGGATGAAGAAACCGGAATTACACGGGTAATTAATGATTCCTACCATTCTGTTGACGCGGAACGACCCAGTTTTTTTGACCTATTGGTCTCCATTCCAAAAGGACTTGAAAAAGGAGCAGATCTGATTGTCTTGATTTTTTTGATCGGAGGTTGCTTCTACATCATTGAAAAAACCGGGGCACTCAGCGAAGGGCTTGCCAAACTGGTTACCCTATTGAATGGCAAGGAATCGTATGCCCTGATTATATTGTCCATTCTATTTACTGCTGGAGGTGTCTCCATTGGCATGCAGGAAGAAGTGGTAGCCTTGGCACCCGTATTGATCTTGTTCGGCAAAAGTTTGGGGTATAATACACTCACAATGCTTTTTGCAAGTTATGGTTCCACAGTGGTAGGAAGTTCATTCAGTCCCTCAAATCCTTTTGGGGTTCTCATTGCACAGAAAGAAGCCTCATTACCTCTGTTATCGGGAGGAACTTTTCGCATGGCAGTATTGCTTGTTGCATTTTTAGTTTGGCTGTTCTATCTTTTGCGTTATGCCCAAAAAAACCGGGTAGAGAAAATCTCGATGAATCCCACGCGCCAACAAATGGGGATTCGGCATAGTGCTATATTGTGGATGCTTTGCCTCACGTTTGTAATCGTAATTCTGGGTATCCTGTATTTGGAATGGGGTTTTAATGAAATGTCGGCCTGTTTTTTTGCTCTGGGCATCATAGCCGCGTTACTCGCCAAAATGAATTGGAACAAAACCACTGAAACCTATATTGACGGTATGAAAGAAATGCTTTTTGCGGCCCTGATCATGGGATTGTCGAATAGCATCTCCATAATTTTATCGGACGGCATGATCATGGATACCATTGTGTATGGATTGTTCGGGCCTTTGAAAAACTTTTCCCCGGCCACTTCGGGCATTCTCATGATGGTCTCCCATTCCGTACTTCATTTTCCGGTTCCCAGTTATTCAGGACAAGCGGTCCTTACTATGCCCATTTTGGTACCTTTATCCGATTTGATCGGTCTTTCACGACAAACATGTGTATTGGCCTTTCAATATGGAGGAGTAATGGCCGACATGATCGTACCTACCAATGGTGCCCTCATGGCTGTTTTGGCCATCGGAAACGTTCCTTATAACAAATGGTTTAAATTTGCCATTATACCAACCTCGTTCATGCTTCTGATCGGTGCCGTTGCCATTATTTTTGCGGTGTATAACGGTTATCAATAAAAGCAATTGCGAAGATTACCAAAGAATGGAACATGCTCAAATTTTTCAGGAAAATTAGAAAAGGTCTGGTCGAAGAAAGAAAGATCAGCAACTATGTCATCTATGCCATTGGAGAAATTGTATTGGTGGTCATCGGGATCTTGATTGCCCTGGCCATCGACAATGCGAACGAACAACACAACAAAAGGGAAAAGGAACAGGTGTACCTCATCGGGCTGAAAAAGGAATTCGAAACAAGCCAAATCAAATTGAAGGAACTGATCAGCGTCAACAAAAAGAGTTATGAAGATTCCAAAAAGATCATTGGTTTCATGCAAGATTCTAAAAACCTTCCCAGTGAGGAAGAATTGTCCCATCTTTTTTATAATGCCTTCGCCTTTGATATTTCCTTCAACCCCAACAATTCATTACTTCAGGAGATGATCAATTCAGGAAGTTTGAAGGACCTGTCCAACCCCCAACTTCGGGTTCTGCTCACCAATTGGATCTCTAACTTGGAGGATATCACCAAACAGGAGGCGATGCTGGATCATGAACGGAATCAAATCATCAACATGTTCCGGACCAACGAATATAGCATCAAAACCATTTACAACTACACTGGGGTCTCTGGCGACTTGGGGCTACCAGCAGGAAAGGAACAACTGAGCAACCTTCCTATTTTACAATCCATTGAATTTGAGAACAATATGCTGATGTTTATCCTCACCAGCATCACCACCGAAACCATGCATTATACGCCTTTGATGCAAGGCATGGACGATATTCTAGCTACCATCCACAGTGAGATCAGGGAATAAAAAGGGCTGTCCAAAAAATACCTTGGCGTCAACCTGAACTCATTTCAGGTTCTCATAACAGTCAATAGATCATATCATGAGATTCCGAAACAAGTTCGGAATGACGATCGAATAAATTTTGAACAGCCTCCCAGTTTAATTAACCGTATCTTTTTTCTTTTTCCCCAGCAAACCGCCCAAAACGGATTTTGCTGTGTTCTTAACATCTTCCTGCTTGGTAGTGGTCTTGGTAGTATCGGTCGTGGTCGTCTTTTCTCCACCCAATAAATTACCCAAGGTTTCCTTTACCCCAGAAGTTTTGGTAGTTGTGGTCGTATCTCCTTCGGTCTTTTTGAAGACATCGGACAAAAGCTCTTTGGCGGTATCCTTCCCTTTATTCACAAATTTTTGTTTTTGGATTTCCACCAATTTGGTTGTCAACGTTTTTACTCCAGAGGTGAGATCGGTACTAACGGTCGGGTCGGTAAAACTACCTCCAATGTTGGCCGTTACAGGAACGGTTACCTCTTGCAGGCTGTTGTCGTTCAACTGCGCAATCAAGTTGTTCACTTCGGTGCCCAAATACTTGGCAGGAACATCCAAAGTGGCAGTGTATTTCATCTGTTTGTCAAACGTATGGCCACCTGCCACGTTTATGGCCATGTCCTTGTATTTTAAGGTGAAAGGTTTCACCTGAACCGTTCCATTATCAAAACTCAATGCAGTTTTAAGTCCGTTCAAATCAATTTCCTTAGCATCCAAAAAATTAAGCTTGTTGTCCAAGGCCGAAACCAAGGGTGCTTTTTCGGTATCCAATTTTGGTGAAAGCAGTTCCGCCAGTAAATTTCCTGATATGGTCGCCAAGTTCGGGGTGAAGTCATCCTTGAGATTACCCGCAATCTTAATATCGGAATTCAACTTGCCCTGCAACGCACTGGCCAATGGCGTCAACACTTTAAAAAGTTCAAGTCCAGCAAAGGACTCCCCTATGTTGAAGTTGCTCATACCCAAATCCACATCAAAAGTGGAATTTTCCCCTTTGGTGGATACGGCACCGTTAAGCCCCAAGGTTCCCCCAAACAAGTCGGAGGTCAGGTTCTTTACAGTTGCGGTCTCATCCTTGATCACCAGGGTTCCTTTCACATTTTTCAGTTTCAGGTCGTCATACAATACCGTGTTCGCGGCCGCTTCCACCGTACAGTCCAAAAAGGATGGTATCTTGATGCGCTCCTCTCCAGTGGTAGTAGTCTCGGTTTGCGCCTGACCCTCCTCAACCGTATCCTCCATCATAAAATCGTTCAGGGCAAATTGATTGGAAGTCAGTTTAAAATTTCCTTCCACATTTTCATTATTGAACATAAAGCCCAACAAGTTGGTCAAAGTTCCCGTGGCATTGAAATCCGTACTTCCAGTCTTTCCTTCAAATGAATTCAGGGTAACAGTCTGCGGGTTAAAGGTCATGGCGGCATTGCTGATGGCCACCGGATTCTTCATTTCTTCAGAGGTGTACTCAAACCCGGTCAATTGCATGGTCCCTGCGGTCTGGGTATTCTGGTACTGCTTTTTCTCCAACGATTCCATATCGAAATTCGTGGTTACGTCCGCATTCAAAATACCTTTCAAATTGAAATCTTCGGGCATTGGATAGGCACTGGAAATATTGGCCAAATTGATCTTGCCATCCATGTGCGCTTTCACTTTGGTGTTGCCCATCAACTCCCTGATCTTGGCGTTCATGTTGAACTTATCTTGATCAATGGTGAAGGACAATTTATTGATGTTCACATAGGTATCTTCGGTGATGCCCGTTTCGTTGTTGATCTCAGTATCGATATACACATTACGAACTGCTTTGGGCAAATCCGGATATTTGAACGAGGCATTATCCGAATTGATGGCAATCTTGAAGGTAGGGATGTGTTCGTCATCCACAATTCCTTTAAATTGACCGTTCACCTCAAAGTTTCCGGTTGTTTCAACGGTCTCGATGTTTTTGGAATACGCTTCGGGAATTACGGCCAAAAAGTTTTTGAAATCCGAAGAAGGTGTCTTGAAGGTGATATCCACTTCTTGATTATCGTCGTTCAACTTCACGAAGCCATCAAAAACCAAGGGCAATTGATTTACCATCGCCTTGTTCTCCAAAAAGGAATATTTGCTCTCGGCCAGATCAATATCGATCAAGGCATCCAAGTTGACCTTGTTCTTGTTCAAATACAACGTGCTATCCATCTCAAAGGAAACCAAGGCATCGGTCATGGTCTTTAATTGGGATTTTTCGAGGGACAGATCTCCGGTGCCGGAATGGTTCATTTCGGAAATGGCCAAACGCATACCGCTGGAAAGATCATGGTACACAATTTCCGAATTGGTAATGCTATAGGAATCCATGGCCAGGGTAAAATTGTTATCGGATGCATCTGCGGTTTCTGTTGGGGCACTTTCATCCGCTTTGGCGATATCGTAGTTGGCATTTTCATTGGCATCCACCTTAATGTTCACTTTGGCTTGATCAAGATTCAATTTTTGAAGGACGATGGGCTCCTCCGCTGATTTGAACAATTCCTTGATGGACATGGTGAGTTCTATATCGCCAGCATAAAACAACGTATCCCCTTCAAAAGGAGCTTTGTTTACGAGGGATAGATTGGTGAGTTCCAAATTGGCATTCGGGAAACTCTTGAGCAAACTCAAACTTGCATCTTCAAAATCGAAGGTGGCGTTGATGCTGTTGTTGACTTTGTCTTTGATGATTTGTTCAATCTTCCCTTGAAGAAACAATGGAAGGGCGATGATCAGAACAAGTAGGATAAGTAGGGTTATACCGGTAATCTTTAGGACTTTTTTCTTCATACCTTGATGTTTTACAGCAAAATAAAGGAGAAGTTGTCAATCCAAAGAAATTTCCTCCCCTATTTTTAAGTTAAATCTTTTACGCATAAGATATACGAAAAAATAGAGGAAAGGGGTGTCCAACACAGCAATTATGATCTTAAAAATGACCCCGCTGACCAATAAACCATAAAATTTGTCCCACGGCAATACCCCAAAAAGGCATAATAAAGTAATCACGGTCAGGGTATCAATAAACTGGGAAGAAAAGGTGGAAAAGTTATTCCGAAGCCACAACATTCTGCCTTCGGTCACTTTTTTCCAATAGTGATAGATTTTAATATCGATGTACTGCGCGGCCAAATAGGCCAGCATGGAGGCCAACACACCCAAGGGTGATAAGCCGAAGACCTTGCTGAACGTGACATCGTCTACAGGGGAAGTGGGAATAGCTTCGGAAAAATTGGCCAGCAAGATGATGCCCATAGAGAAAAAAGAAGCGAAAATTCCAGCCGTAACCACCTGATTGGCTTTCCTTTGCCCATAAATCTCAGAGACTAAATCCGTGATCAAGAAAGTGACTGGGTAAGGCAAAATCCCGACCGAAAGCTCAAACAACGGGGCACCAAAAACCGTGACTTCCCCAAAGGGGTTCCAATGAAAAAACTTTTGAAAAATGAGGTTGGACACCACCAACGAGGTAATGAACAGGGCCCCTAGGTAGAGGTAAATGGTAAATGCCGCTCTTTTATCCCTTTGCGTCATCCCACTATTTGATGTTAAGACTAAATGGCATTTTGGCCTGAACTCCCTCTTGTTTGCTCAAATCTTTAAACTCCTTCAACATCTTGTACGCTTCGGTTCCAATTTCTTCTTGAATGAGTTCCTGCCCAATTTTGGTCTTCATTCCGCCCAAATCTTCCATGAAGCGTTCAAAATCGGTCTTGTACTTGGGATATTGACGTATGCCGTAAGATTCCAATCCTGCCATTTCAGCTGCAGCGGCAATGGCATCATCCAAATTCCCCAATTCGTCCACCAAACCATTGGCTTTTGCATCAATACCGCTCCAAACCCTACCTTGTGCCAGTGAATCCACTTGGGCAACGGTCATGTTACGCCCTTGGGCCACACGCTCCAAAAAAGTACCATAGGTTTCTTCGATGCTTTCCAGAACCACTTCCCGGAACGAATCGCTCATGGGTTCGAAAAGGGAATAATCCACAGAGTTTTTATTGGTCCCCACCTGCTCCGCATTGATGCCTACATTCTTGGCCAATTCATTTACGTTGGGAATGGTTCCGAACACCCCAATGGAACCGGTAATGGTAGTGGGTTCGGCAAAGATTTTATCACCACCCACCCCAATATAATAGCCCCCGGATGCGGCCACGTTTCCAAAGGAAACAACCAAAGGTTTTTTGGCCTTGGCCAATTGCATTTCCCTCCAAATAATATCGGACACCAAGGCACTACCGCCTGGGGAATCGACCCGGAAAACAATGGCTTTTACATTCTCGTTCTTGGTGGCTTTTTTTAGGGCATCCACGATCAAACCTTGGCCAATATAGTCTTTGCCGCCTTCCCCGAAAAAGATTTCCCCTTGGGCATAGATCACGGCTATTTTGTCCGATCCAGAAAGCAACTTGCTACTATTGGTATTTTGAACATAGTCCATCAAGGAAACATAGTTCAGTTCATCCTCTTCCCCAATACCCATTTTTTCCCTGAGCAATCCCTCATACTGATCAAAATGCAAGGTACCATCCAACAATCCGGATGCCACGGCCAGTTTTGGGGTCCTTCCCCCCAACGTATCGGCAATAGTGTTCAAATTTACTTTGGAAATGTTCCTCGATGCCGAAACATCGTCCAAGATTACATCCCAAATAGAGGTGAGCAGTTCCTTAATCTGCGTACGGTTCTCCTCGCTCATGGTATTGGACAAAAAGGGTTCCACCGCACTTTTGTACTTTCCGTGGCGGATGACCTCCATCTTGATCCCCGTTTTTTCCTGAAGGTCTTTGTAATAGAGGACTTCCGTGGCCAACCCTTTAAAATCCAACGCTCCAACGGGGTTCAAATACACCTCATCGGCCACGCTGGCCAAATAGTAATCCTTTTGGGAATAAA
>JASBTS010000105.1 GCA_030148305.1 Allomuricauda sp.
AGTCCTCTTGGGGCCTTGCCCACGGCTGTTCTGTATGCTTTTACTATATATGCTGTTTTCATTTGTAGATGTTAGATTTTAGATGGGAGATTTAAGAGCTCTCATTTTGTAAATTTTTTGATTAATGTGTAATTGGTTTTCTGAATTTCTTCCAATTTGTTCAAAATAGGTTTTAAATCAGTTTCAGCAATGAATCCTAGTTTTTCGGATAAAATCAGTTGGGAAAACAACTCATTTGAAGATCCGCTTGCGATTCCAAGGAAATTTTTGAATTCTCCTTCAGTGTTCCTTCCGACCCCTTCGGCTACATTTGAAGGAATTGATACGGCACATCTTCTAATTTGACTGGTTAAACCATACTTTTCATCTTCTGGAAACTTTAAGGTCAACCGATAGATGTCTTCCACAAGGTTTATTGCTTTCTTCCAAATAACTAAATTTTGAAAATTATGCATAGTCTGATATCTTAAGTCTTATCTCTCACATCTATTGGCAACTAGTTGCGGAGGGGTTTTCCGGTTTTCAACATATGTTGTATGCGTTCCAAAGTCTTTCTTTCGGTACAAAGGGAAAGAAAGGCTTCCCGTTCTAGGTCCAACAGATACTGCTCCGTTACCAAAGTAGGTTCGGACAGGTCTCCTCCCGCCATCACATAGGCCAGTTTATCGGCAATCTTCTTGTCATGTTCTGAAATGTAGTGGCCCGCTTCCATGGAATCGGTTCCTACCAAGAACATACCCAAAGCCTGTTTGCCCAGTACTTTTACATCCTTTCGCTTAACAGGTTTGGTGTATCCGGCTTCGGCCATCAACTTGGCATGTGCCTTGGCAGTTGCAATTTGTCGGTCTTTGTTGACCACTATTACATCTTTTCCTTTTTGAAGGACACCCAAATCAAAGGCTTCATAAGCTGATGTCGAAACTTTGGCCATACCGATGGTCAAGAAATACTCCTGCAGTACGTTCAGTTCCACATCGTTTTTACGGAAGGTATCGGAAGCCCTCAAGGCCATTTCCTTAGAACCACCACCACCGGGAATTACCCCGACGCCAAATTCCACCAGTCCGATATACGTTTCGGCAGCAGCTACTACCTTATCGGCATGCATGGAAAGTTCGCAACCACCGCCCAAGGCCATGCCATGGGGTGCCGCAACCGTTGGGATGGAAGAATAACGCATCCGCATCATGGTGTCCTGGAAGTATTTTATGGCCATGTTGAGTTCGTCATATTCTTGCTCCACGGCCATCATAAAGATCATACCGATATTGGCCCCCACGGAGAAATTGGCTCCCTGGTTACCGATGACCAATCCCTGAAAATCCTTTTCGGCAAGGTCTACGGCCTTGTTCAATCCGGCCAATACATCCCCACCAATGGTGTTCATCTTGGATTGAAACTCGCAATTCAGGATACCATCACCCAAATCTTCGATTACTACACCACTATTCTTGAAGACTTCGTTGGATTTTCTGATATTGTCCAGAATGATGAAAGCATCCTGTCCAGGGACTTTTGCCATAGACTTTTTGGAGATGTCATAGCAATAGGTGGCCCCATCTTTTACCGTATAGAAAGTGTTGATTCCGGTAGCCTTCATTTCGGCTACCCAAGCGGCAGCTTCCAAACCTTCGGCTTTGATGAGTTCCAACCCTTTTTCCAGTCCCACGGCATCCCAAATCTGGAATGGTCCATGTTCCCAGCCGAAACCGGCTTTCATGGCATCGTCTATTTTGTAGAGTTCATCCGAAATTTCTGGAATTCTGTGCGTTACATAAGCGAATAATGCCCCGAAACTCTTTCTGTAAAACTCTCCCGCTTTATCTTTTCCATTCACCAAAACAGGGAAACGGTCGATGACCTTATCAATGGTTTTGGTGAGTTCCAAAGTGGCGAATTTTGCGCTTTTTTTGGAACGATAGTCCATGGTGTCCAGGTCAAGGGTAAGGATTTCACTCTTGCCATCATCTCCGGTCACCTTTTTATAGAAACCTTGGCCTGTTTTGCTTCCCAGCCATTTATTTTCCATCATGGTTTTGATGAAATCGGGTAGTTGGAAGAGTTCGTGGCGTTCATCATCCTTGCAGTTTTCACTGATTCCGTTGGCCACATGAACAAGGGTGTCCAAACCAACAACGTCCACAGTTCGGAAGGTGGCCGATTTTGGCCTGCCGATGACGGGTCCGGTAAGTTTGTCCACTTCTTCCACGGTCATGCCCAGGTCTTTTACCGCATGAAAAAGGCTTTGGATACTGAAAATCCCGATGCGGTTTCCGATAAAGGCCGGGGTGTCTTTGGCCACCACAGAGGTCTTGCCCAAGAATTGTTCCCCATAACCGTTCAAGAAGTCCAAGACTTCCTGTGAGGTTTTGGGACCAGGGATGATTTCAAAAAGTTTTAAGTATCTCGCAGGGTTGAAAAAGTGCGTTCCACAAAAATGTTTTTGAAAATCCTCACTTCTTCCTTCGCTCATAAAGTGGATGGGAATACCTGAGGTGTTCGAGGTAATAAGGGTACCCGGGGTTCGGTGTTTGTCCAGGTTCTCGAACACCTGTTTTTTAATGTCCAACCGTTCTACGACCACCTCAATGATCCAGTCCACCTGAGAAACTTTGGAAATATCGTCTTCCAGGTTTCCTGTAGTGATCCGGTCAGCAAATTTTTGATGATAGATAGGGGAGGGTTTGGACTTGAGGGCGGCAGCCAAGGAATCGTTCACCAAACGGTTACGGACCACTTTATCTGACAAGGTTAACCCTTTTGCCTTTTCCTTGTCATTGGGTTCACGCGGAACAATATCCAACAACAACACCTCGACGCCGATATTGGCAAAGTGGCAGGCAATGCCACTCCCCATGATTCCGGAACCGATTACGGCAACTTTGTTTATACGCCTTTTCATGTGCGGGTTTGTAAATTAATTATTAGTTGTTTTTATATAGATTTTCTTATCGGTGATAAGTTTGTTGATGACATCGATGGTTTTAAAAAAACTGCTTAAATCCTGTTCGGACACGTGTTCTTTAACGACTTCATTGAACCTAAGGACCACTTCTTTGGAGGCTTCCCTTTTTTGAAGTCCCAACGCAGTGAGATAAATCAAGACTCCGCGCCCATCGTTGGGGTTGGGTCTGCGTTCAATATAGCCACGTTCTTCAATGGTTTTCAATATTCTTGACAGGCTTGTGGCTTCCATACCCATTTTAGGCCCCAAAGTGGTACTTGGAGTGCCTCCTTTTGGGTCCATGCTCAGCAATGTAAAACCAATAGCCATGGTGAGCTCTTGGTTTTTGGCCTCTTCATTATACATCTTGCTTACCGCTTGCCATGTGGCCCGAAGGGCATAATCAATGGTCAAATCTTTCATAGAACCGGTTTGGTGTTCTCAAATATATAAAAATTTATTATGCATGCATAATAAATTATGGTTAAGTGTTGACCTTTTTTATAAGAAAATGAAAATAAAGCCCATTCGTCAATTCAAATGGAGTAATGATCAAGTCATGGTCAAGGTTTTCAATAAAAGAGTCGATTTTGTCAAGATTAAATGACAAATCAAGTATTATGAAAATCAAAAGTTTATGTTGTGCAGTGGTATTGCTTTTAATTTGTTCATGTGGGAAAGATGATAGCCCTGAACCAATTAAAAACAATGTGCCTGTAATTATGGATCAAGGCTTTACTGTCTCGGAGGATATTTCTGATAGTGAAACTATAGGAACAATAAAGGCTAAGGACATAGATAAAGACGAGTTGACCTTTAGCATTACAACTAATGACAATGGTTTATTCGAGATTACCAATACGGGAATTCTAACTTTAGTTAATGGGAAGGCATTGGATTATGAGGTTACCAAAGAGCACATCATAAGGGTGAAAGTAACGGATGGGATTGAAGAAGAAGAAGCTAATATAACGATTACGGTGACCAATGTTATTGATACTTTGGAAGAAGATCCTGATTCATTTGTTACTCTTTGGAATATTCCAGAAAATGATTTTGAAATTATCATTGGCACTGATTCCAATTATGAATATAACTATATTATTGATTGGGGTGATGGCACAACGGAAGAGCTAACTATTCAAAACCCGAGACATGTTTATACAACTGCAGGTAAATATAAGATTTCAATACAGGGAATTTTTCCAGCTATTAAAATGGGACACACCAATCTTATCACAGAAGAAGGCATTGAGATATTGAAAAGTTTGATTGGTATAGAGCAATGGGGTACCAATATCTGGGAAAGCTTTAACCGGGCATTTTCCAACTGTATAAATATGGAAAACCATGCTCTTGATGTCCCCAATTTGATGAATGTTGAAGATATGGCAGGAATGTTCGCAAGTTTTGTTTTTTATGAGTTGGATTTTGATTCACCTTCTATTTTCAATGCAGATCTTAGTGGTTGGGATGTGAGCAATGTGACCAATATGAGTTCGATGTTTCTGCGCGCTGAATTGTTCAATTCTGATTTAAGTGGTTGGGATGTAAGTAATGTCACTGAAATGGCAGGCATGTTTTATGGAGCTAAATCTTTCAATTCAGACCTCAGTAACTGGAATGTGAGCAATGTTGTAAACATGTCAGCATTGTTTTACGACGCTGCTTCTTTAAATTCAGAAATTGGTGGCTGGGATGTTAGTAATGTTACTAAAATGAATGGAATGTTTTTTGGCGCTAAATTATTTAATGCCGATATAAGTGGATGGGATGTTAGTAAAGTCACGGAAATGCCTGCAATGTTCGCTTTTGCTGATTCATTCAGTGCTGACATAGGTAGTTGGGATGTCGGTAATGTGACCGATATGTCAAATATGTTTTCTGGATTAAAAAATTTTAATGTTGATATAAGTGGATGGCATGTAGACAAAGTGACAAATATGAGTAGCATGTTTTCGGGAGCGGAGTCATTCAATGCAGATATCAGTGGCTGGAATGTGGGTGAGGTCGTGACAATGACAAGTATGTTTACAGATGCAAAATCTTTTAATGCCGATATAAGTGGTTGGGATGTAAGTAACGTGACTGATATGTCAGTTATGTTTGCGGATGCTGAATCATTTAATTCTGATATTAGTAATTGGGATGTGCACAATGTGCTCAATATGCTGGCAATGTTTACTGAAGCCGACCTGTTCAATATTGACATTAGTGGTTGGGACGTAAGCAATGTTCAATTAATGGGAGTAATGTTTGCGGGTGCTGATTCATTTAATCAGAATTTAGCTGATTGGGACATAAATAATGTCATCAACATGGATGCAATGCTTGAAAATTGTGGAATGACCCTAGAAAATTATAGTGCTACTTTAATTGGTTGGGCAAATTTGGCAAATGTTCCAGTAAACATAACGCTAGGAGCTACCAATATGCAGTATTGTTTAAACGGCAATGCTGCCACTGCTCGTGAAACACTTATAAATAATTTTGGATGGACAATTGAGGGAGATTCTGCCATTGATTGCAATTGATATCTATCTGATGAATATTTGCGATATAAAAAACCACCAATCTATTTGGTGGTTTTTTTGTGCACATTGACAAAATTAACAGTCATACCGAACTTGCTTCGGAGTCCCTTTTAAAACTTAAAATCGTTCATATCATCGCTTATATTAGATCCCTTTTACTGTCCTTGGAGTGACCAGGAATATGGAAGTCTTACCGAAGTAATCTTTGTTCTTGGTTCATAAAAAACAGAGATTCTTCACTTCGCTCAGAATGACGGTAGCACTCTTTACATCAAAATGTCATGCTGAACACCGTGAAGCATCTTAAACTAATCCTAACAAAAGGAGATTCTTCATCCCGATAGCTATCGGGAGGTTGAGAATGACAATGCAGGCAATTAATTATTGGAAATTGTCAATTGATTATTGCAAATTGAAAATTGTCTTCTGTTCAATGCCCATAAATATCATTGTAAAGATCAATATATTTCTCCTTGATGATCTTTCGTCTCAATTTTAGGGTAGGGGTCAAGTGTCCACCATCAATGCTCCAAACATCAGGGGTTAATCGAAACTGCTTTACTTTTTCCCATTTGGCAAACTCCTCATTGGCCAGGTCCACTTCATCTTGTAGCCGGGCAATGACTTTGTCATTTTTAACAATCTCCTCATTGGTTTCAAGGAAAATACCATGACGTTTGCCCCATTCCCTGACAAAATCAAAATTGGGTTGGATAAGGGCCGCAGGCATTTTTTCACCTTCACCCACAACCATGATCTGTTCTATGAAGTTGGATTGTTTGAACCTATTTTCCAACAATTGCGGTGCCACATATTTCCCTCCCGAAGTTTTGAACATTTCCTTTTTACGGTCTGTGATCTGTAGAAAACCGTCTTCATCGATTTCGCCGATATCTCCTGTGTGGAAATACTCCCCGGTCATTACTTCAGCGGTTTTTTCGGGGTCTTTGTAATAGCCCATCATCACATTGGGACCTTTGCAGAGGATTTCACCATCTTCGGCAATCTTAATTTCCACGCCGTCCATGATTTTGCCCACCTTGCCAATTTTCCATCCGTGATTTCTTATTTCACTGACGGAAATCCCCGGAGATGTTTCGGTCAACCCATAGCATTCCATGATCGGTAGGCCAGCGGCCCCAAAAATATGGCCAAGTCTTGGTTGTAACGCTGCGCTGCCAGAGGCCATCATTTTAAGGTTGCCTCCAAGTGCTTCTTGCCATTTACTGAATATCAACTTGCGGGCAAGGGCCAATTTCTTTTCATACCACCAGCCATTTGCGCCATAAGGCTCGAATTTTCGGCCCAACTCCACTGCCCAAAAGAATAGCTTCTTTTTGATTCCATTAAGTTCAGCACCCTTTGCGGCAATGGCATCATAAACCTTTTCTACCAATCTGGGCACTACTGTCATGGTCGAAGGTTTTACTTCCTTTACATTCGCGCTTATTTTGTCCAGTCCTTCCCCAAAATAAATTTCATAGCATAGATAGATATAGGCATAGGAAAACGTTCGTTCAAAAATATGACAGATGGGAAGGAAACTTAAGACCCTTTCCCCAGGTTCAAGGGGCAACCTGTTTTGGGCGGACAACACATTTGAAACAATATTGTTATGGGAAAGCATTACCCCTTTGGGCTTTCCAGTGGTCCCCGAAGTATAGATGAGCGTTGCCAAATCGTTTGGGGACACATCGGCCTTTCTTTTTTCAACTTCTTCTTGCTTTGAAGTATCCTTACCCAAATCGAGTACCTCGGTCCAGTTTTTGCAATTATCCAGTTGATCAAAAGAGTAAACATCTATCAGTTTTTTGAGATTCCCACTAATGGCCAACACTTTTTGAAGTACCTCATCGCAGGACACAAAGCAATATTTTGCTTCAGAGTGATTCAAGATATATTCATAATCTTCCTCAGAAATGGTTGGATATATAGGTACATTCTGCGCTCCTACCTGCAGGATTCCTATGTCGGAAATACACCATTCCGTTCTATTGTTGGTAGAAATAAGGGCAATCTTGTCATTGGGCTTCACCCCTAATTGTAGTAAACCCCGGCTAAAAGCATTTGCCTTGTCTATATATTCTTGGGTTGAAGTGGGGACCCATTTGCCATTGTACTTGGTGACCAATGACTTTTCTAGTGGATGTTTTTCTAGTTGATAATAAGGAAAATCAAATAATCGGGTAACAGATTGCATAGTAAGTTTTATGTAAAGCGATTGCAAATTAGCAAATCGGAGCTTAACAAAGAAAACGATTTAACAATTACCATAGGGAAATTTTGAAAAATCCCTAATTAATTCACAATCTGACAACCCTAAATTACTAATTATCCAAGGCTTCCAACCATTCCCTGGCATTCACAAAGGCCTGTAACCAAGGAGAAACCACATCTTGCCTATCCTTTGGATAGTGGGCCCAGTTCCATGGAAATGTAGAGCGCTCAATATGGGGCATGGTCACCAAGTGTCTACCCGTTTTATCGCATAGCATGGCGGTGTTGTAATCACTTCCGTTTGGATTGGCAGGATAGCCTTCGTAGCCATATTTCGCTACAATGTGATATTGGTTCTCGTTGTGTGGCAAACTGAATTTTCCTTCGCCATGACTGATCCAAACGCCTAAAGTAGTCCCAGCCATATTGGAAAGCATTACAGAATTGTTCTCCTGGATCTTTACCGAAGTAAAATTGCTCTCGTGTTTGTGCGATTCATTGTAGGTCATCCTGCCATGGGTCTCATGTTCTGGGTTGATGAGATCCAACTCCATGAACAACTGGCAACCATTACAGATACCCACGGACAAGGTATCGGGTCTGGCAAAGAAATCCTTCAAGGCCTTATTGGCTTTTTCATTGTATTTAAAGGCACCGGCCCAACCTTTGGCACTACCTAGCACGTCCGAGTTGGAAAAGCCTCCCACGGCACCGATAAATTGGATATCCTCCAAAGTTTCCCTACCTGTGATGAGGTCGGTCATGTGCACGTCTTTCACATCAAACCCGGCCAAATACATAGCGTTGGCCATTTCACGTTCCGAGTTGCTTCCTTTTTCACGAAGGATGGCCGCTTTGGGTCTGTGGCTGAGCGGTGGTTCCTGAGCGGATTCGAAGGCAGTCGAAGCCATTGGGAGTTTCCCTGTAAAGTTTTCAGGGAAAGCATACATTAATGGTTGCTCCTTGTAGTGGTCATAACGGTCCTTGGCCAAACCGTTGGCGGTCTGCTTGTTGTCCAACAAATAAGACGTTTTGAACCAGATGTCCCGAAGGGATTCAATATTCAAGCCTATTTCCACACCATTGTTCTTGATGTGCAGAATGTTTCCAGTGGAAACGCTACCAATTTTGTTGAATGCGATGCCACTTTCAGCCAAAACTTTTTCAATGGAACTGTCCTTGGACTGAAGTACAACCCCAATATTTTCTGAGAACAACAGTTTGATGATGTCCGATTCGCCAATAGAGGTCAATTCCAGTTCGGCACTGAGGTCGTTATCTGAAAAACACATTTCTAGCAAGGTGGTGATCAAACCTCCAGAGCCAATGTCGTGTCCGGCCAAAATCTGTCCGTCCTTGATCAATTGTTGAAGCGTATTGAAAACCGTTTTCACATAAGCGGCATCCAAAACAGATGGGGCTTCATCCCCGATGCCGTTCAAGATTTGGGCAAACGACGATCCACCCAATTTATGGGTATCCTTGGACAAATTGATGTAGTAAATGTCCCCGCCCTCTTTCTGCAGAACAGGTTCCACAATTTTGGTGATGTCATTACAATGTGCTGCTGCAGAAATGAT
>JASBTS010000110.1 GCA_030148305.1 Allomuricauda sp.
TGAACCCCCTAAGTTATCAACAAAATCTGTGGAAAAATGGCATATTCCCACTCTATTGTGAAAGTCCTGTTAAGAACAGCAAAAAGCCCCTCGATGGAGGGGCTTTTCCGACTAATTGAAAATGAAACAAAACTTCTCATGCTCCAAATTCTTGATTGCTAATTACTGCTATTTCACGTAGGCATCGGTGTGCACTTTGGCCACTGCCCTGCCCGAAGGATCGTTCATGTTCTTGAACGCTTCGTCCCACTCCAACGCTATCTTCGTACTACAGGCCACAGAAGGTTCTTGTGGAACGCTCAATGCCGCTGCATCCGAAGGGAAATGACTTTCAAATATGGAACGGTAATAATATTCTTCTTTGGTGGTTGGGGTTTGGATCGGAAACTTGAAGTGTGCATTCTTTAACTGTTCATCGCTAATTTCCTCTGCAACCATCGCTTTCAAGGTATCTATCCAACTGTAGCCAACACCATCCGAAAACTGTTCCTTTTGTCTCCAGGCCACACTTTCAGGAAGGTAAGATTCAAAAGCCTTTCTCACCACCCATTTTTCCATGCGTTCGCCGTTGATCATCTTGTCTTTTGGGTTTACACGCATGGCTACATCCATGAACTCTTTGTCCAAAAAGGGCACACGACCTTCAATGCCCCATGCCGCCAAGGATTTATTGGCCCTTAAACAGTCGTACATATGGAGTTTATCCAACTTGCGCACGGTTTCTTCATGAAAATCCTTAGGACTTGGTGCCTTGTGGAAATACAGATATCCCCCGAAAAGCTCATCGGCTCCTTCCCCAGACAATACCATTTTGATACCCATCGACTTGATGACCCTTGCCATCAAATACATGGGCGTGGAAGCCCTAATGGTGGTAATGTCATATGTTTCCAGGTTGTAGATAACATCTTTGATGGCATCCAAACCTTCCTGGATCGTAAATTTTATCTCGTGGTGTACGGTACCGATGTGCTTGGCCACCACTTGGGCGGCGGCAAGGTCCGGGGAGCCTTCCAATCCAACGGAAAAGGAGTGTAATTGAGGCCACCAGGCATCAGCAGTATCACCGGACTCGATTCTTTTTTGCGAATATTTTTTGGCGATGGCGGAGGTTACGGAAGAATCCAAACCACCAGATAACAAAACACCATAAGGTACGTCGGACATCAATTGACGGTGCACAGCAGCTTCCAAGGCATCTTTAATGGCCTGGATACTGGTCTCGTTTTCCTTTACGGCATCATACTCCATCCAATCCCTGGAATACCATCTCTTGAACTCACCATCGGAACTGTGTAGATAGTGCCCTGGAGGAAAAAGTTGGATCTTGGAACAGGTTCCTTCCAACGCTTTCAATTCGGAAGCCACATAAAAGGTCCCGTTTTTGTCCCATCCAATGTAAAGCGGAATAATTCCCATGTGGTCCCTTGCGATGAAGTACTCGTCCTTCTCACTATCATAAATGGCGAATCCGAAGATACCGTTCATTTCATCCACAAAGTCAACCCCTTTTTCTTGGTACAATGCCAAGATCACTTCACAATCCGATTGGGTCTTGAATTCATATTTACCCTCGAACTGTTTTCTTAGTTGTTGATGGTTATAAATTTCACCGTTTGCGGCCAACACCAATTTTCCATCGGCACTCAACAACGGTTGTTTCCCTGAAGCTGGATCCACGATGGCCAAACGCTCATGGGCCAAAATCGCTTTATCATCAGCATAAATACCACTCCAATCCGGCCCACGGTGCCTTACTTTCTTCGACATCTCCAACAATTGGGGCCTAAGTACTTCCGTACTTTCCTTCACATCAAATGCGCATACAATACCACACATATTCAAATAAATTAGTAACAATTTTGATACAAAAATGAATCTACAACTTTATAAATAAAACAATAAACAGAAAAATAATTTCATATTGCAATTTTATATTTAAAACCTATGACAGATTGTAATCATATTTTAAAAATACCGTGGCAATCCTGAACGTTTTGTAAGTTTATTCTTTTTTAACGTCTTTTTAAACTGAAAGGAGCCAATAAGGCCCTAGTTTTGAAAACTACTAAAATCACAATCATGAAAAATGTATTCCTATTTACTCTACTCGCTGTTGCCATGGTATTTTCTACTGAAGCAACCGCCCAAAAATTCAGCGGGTTGGACAAAAGTCCCGCGGATATCGTCACTTTTCCGACAAGTTCGCGCGTACCCCAAAAATCCATCAAGGTCATTTATAGCAGACCTCAATTGAAGGGACGTAGCTTAGCAGAACTTGCCCCAGAAGGAAAAGTATGGAGAACAGGTGCCAACGAATGCACCGAAATTACTTTTTACAAGGATGCCACTGTCGGAGGTAAGTCCGTAAAAGCTGGAACTTATTC
Source organism: Allomuricauda sp. (assembly GCA_030148305.1). Classification (GTDB taxonomy): domain Bacteria; phylum Bacteroidota; class Bacteroidia; order Flavobacteriales; family Flavobacteriaceae; genus Flagellimonas. Next base: position 2,388 of record JASBTS010000110.1, read on the forward strand.
CCTGTTCACTATTCCAGGTGAAGGTGAGTGGACCGTTATTTTGAACAGCAACCTTAACCAATGGGGAGCTTTTTCCTATGACAGTGAGGCCGATGTTGCCCGTGTAATGGCCAAAACCAGTTCCGACAATGAAGAATTGGAAGCTTTTTCCATTGCTTTTGATGACAATGGAGACATGGTCATGGGATGGGGAACTACAAGGGTTACCGTACCTATCAGCATTTAAAGAATGATTCCTTTATAAACGAAAGCCCCAATTTGGGGCTTTTTTATTTTTCGTCAATTCCAAAATATTTTACACCGTGATCTTTTGATTTCTTTAAATAGTTTTCAATAATCTTTTGGTCCGATGGAAGTAACCTTGAACCTGCAATAAAGCTTATTTTCTTATCAGCTTTATGAACCAGAATATAGAATCCATCACCTTCCTTCAAAGCCAAGTCTACATCCATTTCTTTACCAACTAGAATAGTGTCTGAATCAAGATTGTAAGCATAGTAAATGTTAATTTCACTCCAACTATAATGTGGTCTATTTCCAATTATTGGGGTTCTGGTTATTTTGGTAACTATTCCAGGTACCATATTAAATTCAGTTTCATTAAAATCCTCATATTTTGGCTTCTCGTCAATTTTACAATTGGAAAAAGCAAGCAACAAAAGGCCTCCTAAGAACATTTTGGTAAAAAAGGATTTTGATAGATTCTTCACTTCGTTCAGAATGACATGGGAATTATTTGAGTTTTTCTCCTGCCACAAAAACTTGTTCTGCTTTTAGGTTGGGAATATCTGAAACAGGAACGGTCATGATATCATCGCTCAAAATTACAAAATCGGCAAACTTACCAGGTTCAATACTTCCCTTTTCGCCTTCTTCAAAGTTGGAATAGGCCGCCCAGATGGTCATCCCTTTCAAGGTTTCCTCTCTAGACAAAGCATCTTTCATTTGAAAACCTCCTTCTGGATAATTTTTCAAATCCTGACGGGCCACCGCTGCGTAAAAAGTCAGGAATGGACTTACCTGTTCCACGGGAAAATCGGTTCCCAACGCCACTATTCCAGCTTCATCCAATAGCTTCTTGAAAGCATAGGCTCCCTCAACTCGTTCAGGTCCCAATCGATCTTCGGCCCAGTACATATCACTCGTGGCGTGGGTAGGCTGTACCGATGGGATGATGCCCAATTTAAAATAATCGAAATCTTCCATGGATATGACCTGGGCATGTTCCACCTTCCAACGACGGTCCGTTTTGCCCTCCAAAGCTTTTTTATAAGCGCGAAGTACCACCACATTGGCCGAATCTCCAATGGCATGGGTGTTCATTTGATAATCGGAAGCGGCAATACGCCCGGCCAAGGCACCAATTTCGGCAACAGGAGTTACCATGGCACCAAAATGACCAGGCTTATCAGAATAAGATTCTTTTAAAGCGGCACCCCGCGAACCCAAGGCACCATCGCCATATACTTTTACGGAACGAACATCCAACCGGTCCGTTTTAATAATTCCTTTGTCCAAAAAGTAATCCAAGTTTTCAGGATAATTGGAAACCATGGCATAAACACGAATGGACAAATCGCCCACTTGTTGCAAACTATCGATCAATTCGATGGTCTCTCTGTTAAGACCGGCATCATTGACCGTGGTAAGTCCGTAATCCAAACTGATGCGCTCGGCATCTTTCAAGGCCTGTATCTGTTGTGCTATGGAGGGTTGGGGAATGACCGCATCCACCAATCCCATGGGGTTGTCCACCAAAACACCGGTAATCTTTCCATCCTGAATTACAATTTCCCCGCCGTCCACTTTCGTATCCAACGTAATTCCGGCCAGATCCAATGCCTTTTGATTGACGAGGTAGGCGTGACCGTCTATTCGTTCCAAGGCAACTGGGGTATCTGGAAACAATTCATCCAATTTATCCTTTGTCGGGAATTCCTTTACTTCCCAATCGTTCTGGTCCCAACCTCTACCGCGGATAAAATCCGAAGGTCTTTCTTTTTGAAAGGCCACCACTTTTTCCAAAATCTCATCAAAACTGGTGGTGCCCACCAAATCTACCACCTGCTGGTTCAACCCAAGTCCGTAAAAATGACAATGGGCATCAATCAATCCGGGAACAATGGTCTTGCCTTGTGCATCCAATTCTTCTTTGGCCTTGTATTTTTTGTAGATATCGGCATTATCGGAAACCGCTACAAACTTTCCGTCCTTTATAGCCACGCAACAGGCCTTGGAAAAAGTATCATCTACGGTATAAATGTTGGCGTTGTAGACAATCAGGTCAACTTCTTCCTTTGGATTACATGCAAAAATTAAAGGGATTAAAAAAAGGAGGGTGAGCTTTTTCATTTTGGATGATGGTTTGCTCCAAAAATAGAAAATGCCCTTGAAATATTATGGGTTTTCGTCCTCGAACTCGGTCATCACAAATTCTACCCGACGGTTTTTTCTTCTGGCTTCATCTGTCAGGGAAGAATCCAAAGGAATCTTATCGCCAAAACCTTTGGAGGCAATTCTCTTTTTATCGAGCCCCAAAGCCATTAAATATTTGGCAACAGTCTGGGCCCTTTCCTTGGAAAGGACATTATTGTATTCATCGGACCCAAGATCATCAGTATGGCCGCTTATGGAAACCATCAATTTTGGATGTTTCTGCAAATACTCATAAACATCCTTCAGACTTTGTTTGGCCTTGGGTTGAAGGTCAAATTTGTCAAAATTGAAATTGACATGGTCCAATACATATACTTCATTGGGCTGATAATCCGGACCCAAGTAGGTCAACGAAATTTCATCCAAATAATAATAGGAATACCCACCTTTATTGTTGGTCGTACGCCCAAAATCGAGATAACTGGTTCCGGCGTTGCTCTTAAAATTACCAAGGATCAGATATTTTTCAAATCCTTTGCCTACCATATCGAAACTCAATTCCATCCACTTCTGTTTGTCCTCATAATAGTCATGGGCAGGGAACTGTTTTATGGGTGTAGTTTCGGTTGCCACTGATAAAAGCACGCCTTGAGACAAATGTCTTTTGGTATGGATAGATAGTGGTTTTTCCGCAAAAATGGCACCCATATCCATAACAGCACCATCGGATTTTTCTGCCAAACTCACATATAAGGTCAACCGATATCGACTGCCTTTTTCCAAGGTTTCGGTCAAAGGCACCTGAATATATTCCCGATAGTCGTCTGGTGCATACAAGTAAAGCCCTGCATAGGCGCTACCATCAAAAGGATCTTGCTTTCCCTTAAAATTCATGGGAATGCCCAATTTGGTCTTGCTACATTCGTTGAAATAATCCGTAGTACCCAAGGTAGGGGCACTCCAATAATCCGCGTCCTTAGTGAGATTGCTCATTTCTTCCGGGCATGAACTAAATTCCTCAAAACTCCCGTTTCGCACTAAATTTTGGGAAAATCCCATTGCTAAACAGAGATAAAGAACAAGTTGGGGCGCTATGTGCAAAGGTCGTAATCGCATGGTTTCCAATTTACTTGGAACCACCAATCAAATGATTTTCAAAAGATTGGCAGGAAGTATTAAACGACCTAACCCGCTATTTATTGCGTATTATCCTACAAATTAGAAGTCGAACTTGTACGACACCCCTGCCAAAGCCTGAAAGCCCTGTACCCTAAAATTGGCCCATCGCTGGTAATTGTTATTGGCAATATTGCTGGCCTTTACAAAGATGGACAACTGATCATTCACCCGATACCCCACATGGGCATTGGCATCAAAAAAGCCATCCAAGGTCACGATCATGGCAGGGAATTCGCTTGGCAAGGCATTCTGTTGTGCCACGGCCATCAAGTCATCACGCTCCCCAACATAGAACAAGTTGGCACCCATGTACCATTGTTCCGTAATCTGGTAATCCATGAACAAAGATCCTTTGACAGAAGGAAGATTCCAAGCGGGATTGTCGGTTTCTGTATCGTAATCGTAGAACTCTGCATTGACGCCCAAAGTGAAATTTCGGTTCACATCCACATTGATTTCCCCAAATAGGCCCAAGGTTTTTACATCGTCATAAAAAACCTGAAAGGAATTGCCATAGAAGTAACTTTTTTCATCATCCCTAAAAGTATTTTCAGGATTCAAGTAGAACAACGGCTTACGGTTTTCGGCCATGTACGACCCTTTGAAGTTGTACCCGATGTTGGAAGTCAATTGTCCCTTCAAGCCCACATACCCTTCATATTGTTGGTCGGTAGGCTGAATATCCAAAGTAGGGGACACATATGGATTTTCATCCACAAAATCATGGTAGGAATTCTGTTTTAACTGTCCTTCAATCCCACCATAAGCAATCACATTGTCTTCCATTACACGGTACGAAGCGGTGATGGCTGGGTAGATATAAAAATTGCTGTCACTGTTCTCCGCATCCAAACCGTACACAATGTTGGCCCCGAGATTCACGGTAAGATCATCGCGTAAGATCAACAAACTTGGGGTTACCCCCGCCTGAAACTGGCTGTAGTTGATTTCACCATCATTGGTAGTGCTGTTCAAGGATGCATTCTTAAAATTGCCACCCACATAATCGAACTTGGCAGAAATGGTGATAAGCTCCTCGGTGATTGGTAGTTCAATCGTAGGATTCACCACTACCCTATTTTCCCCGGATTCGGTTGCATCCCAAAAACGTCTCAACAAGATGTTCCCTTGTTTGAAAAAGGAATCCTCCATATTCAAGTGCGCCTTTGCCTCGGCATTGAAATAGTTCTGTTTCGGATCCATACTGGCAACTAGGTCTTCGGAATACACATCATTTTGGATACCGTACCAGTTGTACAGTTGATGTTGAAGCCCCACGGCGGCACCCCAATCCATATAGCGGTCTTTTTTACCATAGGTAACATCCAGTTTGGTGTTGTAAAAATCCGTGTCCAAAGGTGTGGAATCCAAATCGCCGCGAGACGAATTATGGGTAAGGCCGAAGTCCAACAAGTCTTCCCCCCGATTGAACTCCCTACTAGTGTAAAAATCAACCAAGGCATTGTTATAATTGCCCAAGCCAACCGATGCATAGGAATTGTACAAGGTTGGAGGCGGAGTCTTTTTCACTGCGGATGCCTTTCCTTTTGCCGGCGTGAAGGTGGATGCCACTGGCACCGAAAATATGCTGTAATCAATTTTCTTTTTTTGAAGGACAATGGAATCGTTCAGGCTTGGAGTTGACTTGATCTTGAAGGCATCTGAAACGGTGGGGGAATAGGGTTTTACCACCGTCACCGTTTCCGTACCAATATCATCAGTCTTCTCCTGACCGTACATCGCTCCAAAAAGGCTCAAAAAAAGTAATGAAAATATATAGATTGTTCTCGTTTGCATGCTGTGTCTCAATTTAATTTTGGTTTGGGTTCACGGATGAATTGCTCTCGGCCTCCTTCGCCTTGATGGTCGCCAATTGCGTTTTGGCATCGATGACAATTTCATCGAACTCGGCAAAATTGGTAATGACACTCTCCAAAATGTACGTTGCCTGGAAGGCATCGCCCAAACCATAGAAGTTTTTCGCCATAACCACCAATCCCTTACCGGCCCATTGTTTGTAACCTGAATAATCCTTTGCCAATTTTTGCACTGAGGTGTTCGATGCATCAAAATCGCCATCGGCATTTTTGAAAAAGGCATCATAGTACCATGCTTCCGCCGCCAACTCGCCCGTAGCGATTTTCTTTACTTCCTGATAGGCGGTTTTGGCCAAGTTTTCGTTGTTCGTGGCGATGGCGGAGCGCGCGATCATGATCTGCGCATCGCTCTTGATACGGTCATCGATTTTTGGTGCTTTCAACACTTTTTCAGCATAGGCCAAGGTCTGGGAATAATCCTTTTGACCATAATACCCCTTCATGAGGTTGGATTGTGCAAACGTTCGGTTCTCCGTTATTTCCGCTGTATTCTCCAATTGTTTCAAATAGGGAATGGCACTGGTGTAATCCTGCTTTTCCACATAAATTTCACATACGCGGGTCAAGGCCTGCTCGGTATATTCCCCATTGCCTCCATCAGCAACAACTTTGTATTTAGGTAGTGCCTTGTTTTTATCGCCTGCCGCAAAATATAATTGTGCCAAGGCAAAGTTGACATTTTGGGCATGGAGTCCGTTCGGGAATTGTTTTAGGTAATCCTCATATCCACGAAGGGCGGCATCGGTCTTGCCTTCCATCTGCTTTCTTTGGGCGGATTCAAAACTGGCGTTGTCCAACTCGGCGTCGGTAACTTCCACAAAATCTAGGTTACGTGCCCAAGCGGCATATTCGCTCACCCGACCTTCATCCACATAGACCAATTTGGCCGTGGCCACAGCTTGTTTGGCCTCCTGGGTTTCTGGATATTTTTGAACCACTTCCTTCAGCTTGGTCAATGCCTGTTCGTTCCTACTGGCGTTGTAATGCACCAAACCTTCCCGCAAAAGTCCGCGTGGGGCGTACTTGCTCTTGGAGAACTCCTGTACCAATCGGTCATAGGTTTGCAATCCCAATTGTTCTTGATTATTGGCGATATAAGTGTTACCGAGTTCAAAAAGGGCATCATCCCGAAGGGAAGAAGTTGGGAACATGTTCAAAAAATCGTTCAGTCCATCGATCTTGGCCTTGTTGTTGCCCAAAAATCCGCTGCACAGCGTTTTCTGGAAAGCTGCATAATCTCTTTCGGGACCGTTCATCTTTGATGACGTATCATAGGCCTTCATGGCCAATTGATATTGACTGGTCACAAAATACCCATCCCCCAACCGAAGGTATCCGTCATTTTTTCGCTCGTCGTCAATGGCATTGGAATTGACCACATTCTTGAAATAGGTTATGGAATTGCCGTAGTCCTTCAATTTAAAATAGCAATAGCCCAGGTTATAATCCAATTCCTGATATTCAGTCATTGATTTGGCCGCAGACAGCCCCTTGAATTTCGTGAAATCTGCCAAGGCTTCATCAAAACGGTTCAACCTATAGGCCGATTCCCCTTTCCAATACAATGCTTTTGCTTGAAAACTAGCATTATCGGCACTTTTCAAAGATTTGGAAAAACGTTCCAACGCTCCTTCATAATCCCCATCAATAAAAAGTTCCACGCCTCGGTAATAGGCCACTTTTTGATAGGTTTCCTTGCTCGCGTAATTTTTGTTCTCTTCCAAAAGCTTCATGGCACCTTCAAAATTTTTGGAGGTGATGTACGAATCCACCAAAAGCTCCTGTATCTCCATTTGGTGTTCATCCCTTGGATATTTTTCAAGGTAAGCAGTCAGCACCTGTGGCACAGGCTCATATGCATTACCCACCTCATAGCTCAAACGGGCATAGTTGAGCAGGGCATCTTTTTGGATTTGTGGACTAAAATCCATTTGGGAAGCATTCCGGAAGGCATTGAGGGCTTCCGGTTTTTTGTCCAACTTTAAATAGCATTCTGCCAAATGATAATAGGCGTTTTGGGAAACATCATTTGTGCCCCCGATAATTTTATTGAACTGTTGGATGGCACTTTGGTAATCGCCCAATTTATAATGGCTATACCCTAATAAGTAGTAATCGGTGTTGCTCCATTTGCCTCTTTTACCGTTGTATTTTTGCAGATAGGTAATGGCCTGATCATATTTTTTCAGGTTGAAGTAACTCTCCCCGATGATTTTATTAAGTTCCGATACTTCTTCCCTATTGGATTTGGGCAATTGCTTTTCCGCCATGGCGATGGCTTCCTCAAATTTTCCGAGTTTAAAGTTCAGGTCGGCCTGATAGTAGGAAAGTTTTTCGTTGAGCAATTCGGGGTCCGTAATCTGGTCAAACCTCGCGCTTGCCTCGGTATAATCATCCTGCTCGTAGGCAATGTAACCCAAATAATATTTCGCCTGTGAACCATATTTTTGAGAGGTGGATACCTTGTTCAAATATCGTTCTGCCTCCTTCGGATTTTTAGAGGCATACAGGGCATACCCGTTGTTGAAGTTGAAACGCTCCCTATCGCCGTAGGACATGGAAGATTCGTCCACCTTTTTGTACCATTTCAGGGCGTAGGGATATTTTCCCGTTTCAAAATAATAGTCGGCCACATCCAAAAATGCAGAATTGCGCTTGGTGGAGGTCGGGTACCGCTCCACAAAATCCTCCATCATTTTGTCGGCCCCACGTTGGTTCAACCGAATAGCAGCATTGGCGGCATAATAGGCACTGTTGGCCTCGGTTTCGTAATCGTTGGTGCTTGCCTTGACCTTCTCGAAAATGGTCTGTGCCGCTTGATACTGCTGATCATTGTACAACGCCAGAGCATCTTGATAAGCTTTGTTTTCGTGGGAAGAAATTTCGGTTTCCTGGGCAGAAAGTATAAAAAAAGTTCCCAACCAAATGGGAATAAAAAGGAGGTTTGTTCGATTCATAGTGTTCTACGCTGTTCTCGATTGACTTTTACATAACGTCAAAATTTAAGCCAAAGTATATT
>JASBTS010000120.1 GCA_030148305.1 Allomuricauda sp.
GCGTGACCGATACCCACCCACCACACAAAGTTGGTGATGTCCCAGGCCCAGTTAACGGTTCGGTTAAGACCCCAAACCCCAATACCCGTGGAAACGGTATAAATGATACATCCTAGACCCCAAAGGAATGCCACAAGCGCAATGGTGAAAACAATCCACCACTGTTTGTTGGCCCTTCCCTCAACCGGACGGGCAATGTCCACTGTTACATCGTGGTATCCTTTGTCTCCGACAACTAAGGGCTTTCGAATAGGTGCTTCGTAATGCGACGCCATAATTTATCTTCTAGTTACTTCTTTTTTATTTGATTAAGCCTTTGTGGTGTTACGTACCTTAACATGATAGAACACATTGGGTTTGGTTCCTACGTGCTCCAACAAATGGTACATTCTATCATCTTCCTTCAACTTGGCCACTTTGCTTTCTTTATCGTTGACATCCCCAAAGACCATGGCTCCAGTGCTACAAGCTGCTGAACAGGCTGTTTGGAACTCACCATCCTTGATCACCCTTCCATCTCTCTTGGCATCCAAGATGGTTTTCTGGGTCATTTGGATACACATGGAGCATTTTTCCATCACACCACGTGAACGAACATTCACATCGGGGTTGATTACCATTTTACCCAAATCGTTGTTCATATTGAAGTTGAACTCGTCATTGTTGTTGTACAAGAACCAGTTGAACCTACGAACTTTATAAGGACAGTTGTTGGCACAATATCTAGTACCCACGCAACGGTTGTATGCCATATGGTTCTGACCTTGTCTACTGTGAGAGGTTGCCGCAACAGGACAAACCGTTTCACAAGGAGCGTGGTTACAGTGCTGGCACATTACCGGCTGGAAGGCCACCTGTGGATTGGCCGATGGATCTTCCATTGACCTAAATCCGCCCAAGGAGCCTTTTTCTCCCCAAAGGCCGTCCATACTTTCCTTTTTCTCATTGTCTTCCTCAAAAGTTTCTTCGGAAGAATAATATCTATCGATGCGCAACCAGTGCATATCACGGGAACGACGCATTTCTCTCTTACCTACAACAGGAACGTTGTTCTCTGCATGACAAGCGATCACACAAGCCCCACATCCTGTACAAGCATTCAAATCGATGGACAGGTTGAAGTGGTGCCCGATGGAACGATCAAAAGATTCCCAAAGGTCGGCATCTGGGGATGTAACAGGGATTTCTTGATGGTTCAAGGTTACTTCAGGCATGTGGTTCCACTCGTGATGGTCTTTGGTATTGAAGATCTCCAAGGTAGTTTCCTTGATGATATCCCCTCTACCCATCAACGTTTTATGGGATTGGATACACGCAAATTCGTGAGTGCCTGCAGCTTTTTCAACCGTTACGGCCTGTACGTTGGAGAAATTGGAATACAAGGCATAAGCGTTTACACCATTGATCATTTCCTCCTGCATACCGGCTTTTTTGCCATATCCGAAAGAAAGACCAACCGTACCAACTGCCTGACCTGGCTGCACAATTACCGGAACATTGTCCAATACCTTACCATCCACGGTCAATTTCACGTAGCTACCGTTCAATCCTCCATCGGCAACGATTTCATTTTCAAGGCCCCACTTTTCAGCATCGGCTTTGGAAACGGTTACGTAGTTGTCCCAAGACACCCTTGAAATAGGATCTGGGAATTCTTGCAACCATGGGTTGTTGGCCTGACGACCATCTCCCATACCAGTTTTGGAATACAATACCAATTCAGTACCGGCACTAGTGGCGTTTACCAAGGAGCGAATCGCAGATGCGATAGGCACCACAGTGGTTTCTTGAGCTTCGGTCGTATCAGCTGAAACAACCTCGGCAACTTCTTCACTTTCTATGGCTGGAGCCATGAAAACACCATCTTGCAAGGCTTTGTTCCAAGAACCACCTTGAAGTACATCGGTATTCCATGTTTCCTTAATATAGTCGTAGTATGTTTTTTCACTGCCCATCCAGCCCAACAAAGCGGTCTGGAACTGTTTGGTATCGAACAACTCGCGGATAGCAGGCTGCATCAAGCTGAATTGTCCTTTTTTGAATTGAGCATCACCCCAAGACTCCAAATAATGGGAAGCAGCACCAACGTAAGAAGCAGCTTGCGCCGTTTCATCATTACTGAACGAGAAGGCAACGGATAAATCCACTTTTTCAAGTCCAGATACAAACTCTTCCGCATTTGGAAGGGTGTACACTGGGTTCACGCCATCCATCAACAAGGCACCTACACGACCTGCGTTCATGTCCGCAATCAACTTGGTTACCTTGGCAGTATCTCCCTGACGGATGTATTTTGGATTTTCAGCATCGAAAGCCTCACTGGCCAACAATTGGTTGATGGCCAAAACTACGGTCTGTGCATTTACATCATTAAGCCCACTGACCACAACTGCTTTGCTTCCTGCTTTTTTAATTTCAGCAGCTACTTTTTCAACAGCATCATCCACATCGGAAGTACCACCACCAACATTACTGCCATTCAATTTGCCATACAATTTGGCCAAGGCAATTTTCTGTTGGGTCGGGGTCATCAAGTAACGCTTGTCAGCATTGGCTCCGGACAAGGACATGTTAGACTCCAATTGGATGTGTCTAGACATTTTACCATGTTTGGGCACTCTACCTTTGGCATAACCACCGTCATAACCTCCACCTTGCCAATCTCCAAGGAAATCAGCTCCGAAGGAAACGATCAATTCGGCCTTTTCAAAGTCGTAATCGGCCAAGGCACGTTCGCCATAAGCCATTTGATATGCATTAAGCGCGGCATCCTCAGAAATGGCATCGTAAACCACGTGGCTCACATTGTCTCCATAAGCTGCCTTAAACTCAGCAATCAATTTATCGGTAGAAGGGCTCGCATAAGTTTGGGTCAACAGGACCACTTGTTTGCTGGAACCTTTCAAGCTATTCAATTTGGCCCTAACGGTGGCATCAAGCACCTTCCATTCGATAGGCTCTCCTTTTGCCAAAGGGCCTTGAACTCTTTTGCTATCGTATAGGGAAAGTACGGAAGCCTGCACTCTGGCATTGGCGCTTCCAAGAACCTTGGCGTCGGTATTGTTCTCGATCTTGATCGGTCTTCCTTCCCTGGTCTTCACCAAAATACTGGCAAAGTCAAATCCATCTGCAATAGTGGTAGCGTAGTAGTTGGCCACACCCGGAACGATTCGGTCCGGTTGCACCACATAAGGAATGGATTTGTGTACTGGGCCCTCACAGGCAGCAATGGTAGCCGCCGCTGTGCTGAAACCCACATATTTCAAAAAGTCCCTTCTGGAGGTATTGGAGGCCGACAGGTTTTCCTTGTCGCCCAAAAACTCATCAACGGGAATCTGTTCTGTAAACTCGTTGTGTCTTAGCGCCTCAACAATGGAATCGTTCGGATTCAACTCCGCTTCACTTTTCCAATATTTCTTGTTTGATGCCATACGATATATCTGAGATTATCTGCTTTTTAATTCTTAATAGTGACACTTACCACATTCGATACCACCCATCATGGCAGCAGTCAACTGCTCAACACCATATTTTTTGGATAGTTCTTCATGAATGGCCTGATAGTATTCGTTGCCTTCCATCTTCACATTGGTGGTACGGTGACAATTGATACACCATCCCATGGTAAGCGGAGAAAATTGCTCCACGATTTCCATTTCCTCAACCGGACCGTGACATGTCTGACATGCAACACCAGCAACGGTTACGTGTTGGGAGTGGTTGAAGTAGGCAAAATCGGGAAGATTGTGGATCCTTACCCATTCCACAGGCTGTGTCTCACCTGTGTATTTTTGGTTCTCCTCATCCCATCCAACGGCTTTGTACAATTTCTTGATCTCACCGGTGTAGAAATCATTGGTATGCCCTGCAGCCAAATCCTCAGCAGAAGGTCCTTCCGGATTTCCAGCATATTGGTAAATAGATTTGTGACAGTTCATACACACATTCAACGAAGGGATGCCGGAAGTTTTGGAAACCCTTGCAGAGGAGTGGCAATATTTACATTCGATTTTATTATCACCAGCATGCACTTTATGGGAGAAGTGGATGGGCTGAACAGGAGCGTATCCTTGATCCACACCAACCTGCATCATATATCCATAAGCAAAGTATGCACTAGCCAATAGAAGGAAGATAGCGGTCACCAATACCAAGAACTGGTTTTGGGCGAAAGCCTTCCAAATCGGCAATCTTTTTTCTTTCTCTTGCTCAAGAACAACTCCATTGGCCTCTGCAATACGACGCAAGGTTTTGTTCACCAAGATCAACATCACCACCAATAGACCAAAAACAAGCGCCAAGGCACCTAAGATCATTTCATTGGAGATTCCACCAGAAGCACCAGCCGATCCAGTACCGGCATCAGCAGCAGTTGCCGTAGCGGCAGCAGGAGTTGCAGGAGGTGCAGCGGTATAGGCCAAGATATTGTCTATATCCTCGTTGGACAAAGTCGGGAACGGGGTCATGGCCGCCTGATTGTACTCCGCATACAGCGCAGTGGCATAAGCATCACCCGAAGCAATTACCCCTGGACTGTTCTTTACCCAAGCATAGATCCACTCACGATCCAAACCGGCATCGTCAGACAAACGTTGCTCCACATTGGCCAAGGCAGGACCGGTCATCTTGCGATCCAACGCGTGACAAGCGGCACAGTTCTGGTTGAAAAGCTGTTTTCCTTTGGCGGCATCGCCTGCACCAGCGGCAGCTGTTTCTTCCTGGGCGTAAAAAGAAGTGGAGAAAAGTAGGAGAGTTAGACCTAAAACTTTTGAAAATAGATGGCGGTATAAAACCTTTTTCATATTTACGAAATTTCTATCGAAATCCTTGGCACGGTTCTTTCTATTGAAATTGAGAACAATAGCTTTTTGCGCTACCAAGAGTGGCAACAAAAGTAAGACATACAGGCATTTTTTAAAATGTTAAGGTATTTATAACATCTAATTTATAAAGATTCTAAATAAACTGGCTCGATCCGGTTTAGAACATAATAAATTACATTTGCACAAACAGATAATCCAAAAATACCGGAATACTATGAAAACTCCCGTATTTACTACCATTTTACTAGGTTTAACACTTCATCTTTCCGCACAGGAGGGCAAGGTAACCATACAGCAGGATCCAAAAATTGACCAACTGGTAAAATTATATTCCGACGTGAATTCCAAATCGGGATTTTACCAAATACAAGTCGGTTTTGGTGATTATCAAAAGGCCCAAAATCTAAAATCCCAAGTAGAAATCGATTTTCCGGATTGGTATTCCAAAATTGAGTTCGAGTCTCCAACATATCGAGTGCGATTGGGCCGATTTAAGACCAAATTGGAAGCGGAACGAAAGTATCTTGAGGTTCGAAAGAAATATCCGGATGCAATGCTCCTAAAACCGGAGAACGAATCCAAATCATAAAAAAATCCCGCCATAAGCGGGATTTTCTTTTTAGTACTATCAATCTGATTACAGCTTTTTCTTCACCGCAACCTCTTGGAAGGCTTCTACAATATCCCCTTCCCTTATGTCATTGTAATTCTTGATCTGTAATCCACAGTCATATCCTTTGGATACTTCCTTCACGTCATCCTTGAATCGTTTCAAAGAAGCCAAATCACCGGTATAGACTACCACACCATCACGGATCAACCTCACATGCGAATTCCTAAAGATCTTACCACTGGTGACCATACATCCTGCAATGGTACCCACCTTGGAAATCTTGAAGGTTTCCCTAATCTCGGCATTACCTGTAATCTCTTCCTTGATCTCTGGGGACAACATTCCCTCCATCGCATCCTTAAGATCGTTGATGGCATCGTAGATGATGGAATAGGTCCTAATATCAATTTCTTCCTTATCGGCAACCTGACGGGCATTGCCCATCGGTCTTACGTTAAATCCGATGATGATCGCGTCCGAAGCACTGGCCAACAATACGTCCGATTCGGTTATGGCACCCACACCTTTGTGGATAATATTCACCTGAATCTCAGCGGTTGATAATTTCTGGAATGAATCGGTCAAAGCCTCTACGGAACCGTCCACATCCCCTTTTAGGATAATGTTCAACTCCTTGAAGTCGCCTAAGGCTATACGTCTTCCAATCTCGTCCAACGTAATGTGACGCTGTGTTCTAACCGATTGCTCTCGTTGCAATTGCGAACGTTTTGCCGCAATTTGCTTGGCCTCACGTTCATCTTGTAGCACATTGAACCTATCACCCGCTTGTGGTGCCCCATCCAATCCCAAAATGGAAATTGGCGTGGAAGGTCCTGCTTTTTTGATGACTTTTCCTCGTTCATCCTGCATGGCCTTAACTTTACCACTGCAAGTTCCTGCCAATACATAATCCCCAATGTTCAAAGTACCTGATTGCACCAACACGGTGGAAACATATCCACGTCCTTTATCCAAAAAGGCTTCTACAACAGTACCGGAGGCCAACTTGTCGGGATTTGCTTGAAGCTCCAATAATTCAGCTTCTAGTAATACTTTTTCCAACAATTCCTTAACTCCCTGACCGGTTTTGGCAGAAATATCATGGGACTGGATCTTACCTCCCCAATCTTCAACCAAAAGGTTCATTTGGGCAAGTCCTTCTTTTATCTTATCTGGATTGGCCGTAGGCTTATCCACTTTGTTAATGGCAAATACAATAGGTACGCCTGCTGCTTGGGCATGGCTGATCGCTTCCTTGGTCTGTGGCATGATGTCATCATCTGCAGCGATTACAATGATAGCGATATCCGTAACCTGGGCACCACGAGCACGCATTGCGGTAAACGCTTCGTGACCCGGTGTATCCAAGAACGTTATTCTCTGACCACCCTCCAAGGTTACTCCATATGCACCAATATGCTGGGTGATACCACCGCTTTCCCCAGCAATTACATTCTCTTCGCGAATGTAATCCAGCAAAGAGGTTTTACCGTGGTCTACGTGACCCATTACGGTCACGATCGGCGCCCTTGGCTTCAAGTCTTCAGCAGCATCCACTTCTTCCTCAATGGCCTCCTCGATATCTGCGGTCACGAATTCAACTTCGTATCCAAATTCGTCGGCCACTATGGAAAGGGTCTCCGCATCCAAACGTTGGTTCATGGTCACCATGATACCCAACGACATACAGGCAGAAATAATTTTGGTAGTAGGAACATCCATCATGGCAGCCACCTCGTTCACGGTCACAAACTCGGTAACCTTGAGGATTTTGCTTTCCAATTCCTGTTGTTCCAGGTCCTTTTCCGTTTGTTGACGGTGTTGGTCCCTTTTCTCCCTACGATATTTGGCTCCTTTACCCTTGCTGGTCTTTCCTTGAAGTTTCTCCAAGGTTTCCCTAACCTGCTTTTGTACTTCTTCTTCGGTAGGCTCTACCTTAGGCATGGTTGAAGGACGTTGCCCTCCTTTTCGGGGGCCTTGCCCATTACCCATTGGCCTATTTTGCTGACCATTGCCTCCCTGTTGCTGTGGACCGTTCTTAACGATACGCTTTCTGCGTTTTCTTCTATCGGCCCCCCCGGCATCAGAACCACCTGCATTGGACTTTTGAGTGTCCTCTTTTTTCTTCTTCGGTTTTTCGAACTGGGAAAGGTCAATTTTATCACCAGTAATCTTAGGTCCGGAAAGTTTTTGGTATTGGGTCTTGATGGTCTCGGGTTCGCCTGATTTTTCCTCTTCTTGAACCTTCTCTACCTTTTCAACCTTTGGCTCGACCTTTGGCTCAACTTTCACCTCCTCCTTTTTAACCTCCACGACTGGCGGCTTCTCTTCAACTGGAGGGGTTGGCTTAGGTTCTTCGACCACTATTTGTTTAGGCTCTTCTACCTTTGGTGCACTTGGCTTTTCATCAAGGTCGATTTTACCTACCGTTTTAGGTCCGGCAAGTTCGGCCTTGGCCTTGATTACCTGTTGCTCGGAATTACGTTTTTCCCGGGCAATCCTTCGTTCCTCCTGTTCCTGTTCCATTTGGACACGGATAGCTTCTTTTTCCTTCCTCTTTTCTTCACCAACTTCTTTGGAAGCTACCTTTTTACTCTTATCCGTTTGGAACTCATCCAACAGAACCTGATACACCTCATCTGAAATTTTTGTTGTAGGACGTGCCTCTACATCGTGGCCTTCCGCCGCAAGGTAGTCCACCGCCCTTTCCAGTGAAATGTTCAATTCCCTAAGAACTTTATTAAGTCGTATTGTTGGATTTTCTGCCATAAATTAAATTCCTTGCCCTAAAATTCGCTGCTAATATAAGTCTAATCTTCAAATTCTTCCTTCAGGATGCGAATCACATCCATGATAGTTTCCTCTTCCAAATCGGTTCGCTTGGTAAGGTCGTTCAGATCATGCTCCAAAACGCTGCGTGCGGTGTCCAATCCAATTTTCTTGAATTCCTCGATCACCCAGCTTTCGATTTCATCGGAGAACTCGGTCAATTCCACGTCTTCTTCTACACCTTCACGGAACACATCTATTTCATAACCAGTCAATTGACCGGCTAATCTGATATTATGCCCTCCTCTACCGATAGCCTTGGAAACTTCCTCTGGCTTTAGGTAAACCTGGGCGGTTTTTTTCTCCTCGTTCAATTTTACGGAAGAAACCTTAGCAGGGCTCAACGCCCTAGTGATCATCAATTGGGCATTGTTGGTCCAGTTGATCACATCGATGTTCTCGTTACCCAATTCACGAACGATACCATGGATACGTGATCCCTTCATCCCCACACAGGCACCCACTGGATCGATCCTATCATCATAGGAATCCACGGCAACCTTGGCTTTTTCACCAGGAATACGTACCGCTTTTTTGATGGTAATCAATCCGTCGAACACTTCTGGAATTTCTTGGAAGAACAATTGTTCCAAGAAAGTTGGAGAAGTCCTAGACATAATGATGGTAGGTTTGTTCCCTTTTAACTCCACGCTCTCGATGATTCCGCGTACATTGTCCCCTTTACGGAAAAAGTCGGATGGAATCTGTTTTTCCTTTGGAAGGATGATCTCATTGCCCTCATCGTCCAACAAGATCACGGCCTTGTGACGAATGTGGTGTACCTCAGCGGTATAGATTTCACCTTCAAGATCTTTAAATTGCTTGTAGATGGTGGTATTATCGTGCTCATGAATCTTGGAAATCAGGTTTTGGCGTAATGCCAAAATGGCCCTTCTGCCCAAATCGATAAGTTTCACTTCTTCAGATACATCTTCCCCAACTTCAAAATCGGGCTCGATTCTTCTGGCTTCGGTAAGGGAGATTTCCTCATTGGGATCTTCCACTTCCCCGTCTTCCACAACCACTCGGTTTCTCCATATCTCCAAATCCCCTTTATCAGGGTTGATGATGATATCAAAATTGTCGTCAGAACCAAACTTCTTCTTGAGGGCACTTCGGAACACTTCTTCCAAAATTGCCATAAGGGTCACCCTGTCTATAAACTTATCGTCCTTGAACTCCGAAAAGGATTCGATGAGCGCTAGGTTTTCCATTTTTCTACTACGATTAAAATTTTAATATAACTTTTGCTTCTTGGATATCAGAAAAGGCAATTTGCTCCCTTTTCTGTACTGTTACCTTTCCCTTACCAGTGGGTTTGGGCTCGCGCGCCTTCCACTCTAAGGTAATACTATTTTCAGAGGCATCTACCAATGTTCCTTCCATTTCTTGGCCATTGGCACGTACCTTTAATTGTCTTCCAATATTCTTGGCATACTGACGGGGAAATCGCATGGGAGAAGCTGCTCCCGCCGAGGCCACTTCCAGCGAAAAATCTTCTTCTTCGCGGTCGAGATTGTGCTCAATGGCCCTGCTCACATCCATACAATCCTGAAGGCTCACCCCTTTATCGCCGTCCAAAACCACCTTAATGGTATTGTCCCCACCTACGGTAAAATCAATCAAAAACAAGGAAGGTCGTTCTTCCAAGGCCTTGTTCAACAACGATTCCACTTTTTCCTTCAACATAAGCGATCAGCAATAAAAGAGGGGACTAAAAGTCCCCTCATGAATACTTCTATATCCGTTCAGTGGTGCAAATATACGACAAATATTCCTGTAAGTGCAAGTATGTGGCACACAAATCATTTGACCTGTCTTTAATCATGATGCATTTGGTCTAGACCACCCCAAATTTACTTGCCCTTCTCAATATCGCTCCATGTAAAATTCCAAAGGTTGTGCAAGACACAAACTCAACAAATTTACCTATTAACATGGTTATTGATCCATTTCACAACAAATATTTTCAGTAAAGTATACCAAGATTAGTTTTGCATGCAAATCAACAAGGAACATGACCTCAACATTGTTCGTCAAGGGAATATCCCCTAAAATTTCCAATGGGCACAAGGCATTATTGGCATTCTTTTTATGGGGAACCTTCCTCTCTTTTTCACAGACTACCCTTTGGAGTGAAAACTTCACCTATAGTAATGGCACAACTAGTGGTACCGCTACAGGACCATCGGCCTCTAGTTGGAACACAACCAGCGGAAGCGCCCTTTCTGTAAGGACTAATGAATTGCGTGCCCGAAATTTAGGAGGTACGGGTACTTGGCAGGTAAACCCTATCGACATTACTGGGTATTCTTTCATTAGCTTTAGTATGGACACCCGGGTGAACGATCCTAACCAAATGGACAATGGACAAGATTACTTTATTGGGGAATACCGCATTGATGGAGGTTCATGGGTGCAATTCGAGAATGCATCGGGTTCTAATTCGGACCCATTAAATTCTTCTTATACTGTTAATATAGCCACATCAAGTAACACTTCCCTTGAAATCAGGGTACGGATGTACAACAATAACACTAACGAACAATATTTTATTGATAATGTGACCGTTGAGGGCGTTTCGGGCATTTGTAATGGGGAAATTGATTTTGCCTTTTACGATGGGGTGCCTTCGGGTAGTACTGTCGACAATATTCCGACTACTGGCGCCCTGGGATCTGGGACCTATACCAGTTTCGATGTCAACAATCTCCAAAACCAAGAAGATCCAGGAGATACGGATAGTTTTGGGATACGATACAGTGGGTACCTGCAAATCGACACCGCAGGAAGTTATACTTTTTATACTTCTTCTGATGATGGATCTAAACTTTATATAGATGGGGTCCAAATTGTGAACAATGATGGAAACCATGGAAACCAGGAAAGATCTGGTTCCGTTACTCTTACTACAGGTCTGCACGACATTACCGTTCTATTTTTTGAAAATGGTGGTAGCGCCAACTTGGCCGTACAGTATCAGGGGCCTTCCATTTCCAAACAGAATATTCCTTTTTCCAAATTATATTCCAATTGTTCCCAACCCGACTTGGATAATGATGGGGTTCCGGACAGTACGGACATTGATGACGACAATGATGGCATTTTGGATACGGATGAGTGTGGGGGAGCTAATGGAAGCACCTATGTGCAGACCGCAACGAACGTACAATATTTCAATAACCCTTCCAACGCACAAGGTAACCCAGGCACCACATATGCCTCCAACTCTACCTCCACGTACCAAGGTCAATCCATATTATTGCTACAATTTGCACAGGTAATACCCATAGGGACCACCGTTAGTGTTTTCTTGGGGGCCGCTAGCGGCACTTCAGATATGCAGATCCAATACACTAACGGAAACTATTTAGCGGCAGCCAATGCCATTCCCGCCGGATCTATTACTGAAATCACCTTTACAGTTTCACAAAGCAATTTCCAATCCTTTAGGGTGATGGCTTACCAAATCAATGCAAGGGTATACGGTGCCAGTTATGGAGGGGCATTTGATTGCACTACTGTGGACACCGATGGCGACGGCATACCCAATTACCAAGATTTGGATAGTGATGGAGATGGCATACCTGATAATGTGGAAGCGCAGTCTTCATCTGGCTATGTTGCGCCTTCTGGACTTGATTCTGACAATGATGGCTTGGACAATGCCTACGAAACTGGCGGCATAGCTTATATTGATACCGATGGTGATGGCACCCCTGATTTTTTGGATACCGACAGTGACAACGATGGTACCAATGATACTACGGAGGCTGCTTTGACACTTTCTGGAAGCGATTCCGATAACGACGGATTGGACAACAACATCGATACCTCATCTGGTTATGGGGACCCAGGAGGTACTATTGACGATCCCACCACGACCAGTGGGGGCAGCTTGGTATTACCCGATTCCGATGGGGATATAGGAACTGGCGGGGATCTCGACTTTAGGGATGATTCGGATGACGGTAATCAACCTCCATCCATTTCAGCCACTGGGGATCAAATTTTCTGCCCCGGAGGTAACATCTCCGTTGTAGAAAGTGTAAGTATCACCGATCCTGACAGTAGTACCCTAGATGCCGTATACATCCAAATTACAAGTAATTATAACAATGTAGGAGATTTACTGACCTTAACCGGCACACATCCTAGTATCACACCGAGTTGGGATGTTTCCGAAGGAAGGTTGACCTTGACCGGACCCGCTACCCTGGCCGAATTTGAAGCTGCGGTAAGCGCAGTCGTTTTTCAGACGACAGCAACGGTAATCTCTGGGGAAACCAGAACTTTTTCCGTTGTATTGGACGAGGCAAACTACTTGGCCTCAACCGGTCACTATTACGAATATGTGCCTTCTTTGGGCATTACATGGACTTCTGCAAGAGATGCCGCCGCCCTTAGAACTTTTTATGGCCTCCAAGGCTATTTGGCCACCATTTCCATTCAAGACGAATCCGACCTTTTGGGTTCCCAGGCACCGGGTGCCGGTTGGATAGGCGCCAGTGATGCAGCTTTGGAAGGAGATTGGTATTGGGTAACCGGTCCCGAAGCTGGCACTTTGTTCTGGAGGGGCGATGCTGGAGGAACTGCCTTCGGTTACGAATTCTGGAATGGAGGGGAACCCAACAACAGTGGCAACGAAGATTATGCACACATTACCGCCCCCGGAGTAGGTCTGCCCGGTTCATGGAACGACCTTTCCAATACAGGAGCCGCAAGTGGCGATTATCAGCCCAAGGGATATTTAGTGGAATATGGAGGTATGCCCGGAGATCCCGCGGCACCAAATCTTGCCTCCACAACGACCATAACCATGGACCCAACTGCGCCAACAGCAAGTGTCCCGGCTCCATTGACCGTGTATTGTGCCGGGGATATTCCGGCAGCTGATGTGAATATCATCACAGATGAAGCCGATAATTGTGACCCAAACCCGACCGTTACTTTCATCAGTGATGTGAGTGATGGTGGATCCAACCCAGAAATCATCACAAGAACGTATAGAGTTACCGATGCCTCTGGCAATACTTTTGATGTGGAACAGACCATAACGGTAGATCCTTTCACAATCGACACACAACCAGCAGACCAAAATATAATTGTGGGGAACAATGGAAGTTTTTCCATTTCCACCACAGGAATTGATACCTACCAATGGGAAGTGAGCACCGACGGAGGCAGCAATTTTGTTCCCTTGGCAGATGGGGCCGATTATAGTGGAACCTCAACAGCCAACCTTACCGTGAACAGTCCGGATTTGGATAAAAATGGATACATCTTCCGGGTTTTGGTATCCAATTCCACGGCAAGCTGTTCTGCCTTGACATCCAACCAAGCCACATTGAACCTGAAAGTAGGTACGGTCATCACCAATAGAAAAGTCACCTATCGTGTGAACAAAAACTAACAAAAAGGGAGCCATTTTAGCTCCCTTTTTGTTGCATTACTTTTTCTCGAACACCCCAACCATTTGTCCTTCAAACAGGTTTTGGATCTCTGTCAAAATTTCGGGATCGTCAATGGTAGAAGGCACGTTGTACTCCTTTCCATCGGCAATGGCCCTGATGATTTTTCGGAGTATTTTTCCAGATCGGGTCTTGGGCAAACGTTCTGCCACCAGCACTTTTTTCAGGGCAGCAACGGGCCCAATCGCTTTTCGCACATCATTCACTACTTCGGATTGCAATTGAAAATGTTCAATCTCGGACCCGGCTTTAAGTACGGCTAGTGCCAAAGGAACCTGTCCTTTCAGGTCATCCTCAATTCCTACGACACAACATTCGGCCACATCAGGATGTTTGGCCACTACTTCTTCCATTTCCGCGGTAGATAAACGGTGTCCGGCCACATTGATGATATCATCCACCCGTCCGGTGATGAACACATAGCCCTCTTCATCAATATATCCCCCATCCCCAGAAAAATAATAACCTTCAAATCGTTCCAAATAACCCTTAATGAATCGTTGGGTATCGCCCCAAAGATTGGGCAAGGTACCCGGGGGCAAAGGCAATTTTATGGTCACGTAGCCTTCCTCGCCTTGATCGGCCTGGGTGCCATCCTCCCTAAGAATCTGGACATCATATCCACAAACCGGTTTGGTGGCCGATCCCGGTTTTATAACAAAATGACGCTCAAATCCCATCATATTGGCCACAATGGGCCATCCAGATTCGGTTTGCCACCAATGGTCGATCACGGGGACGTTCAACTTTTCTCCAGCCCATTCCAATGTACTTACATCGCAACGCTCACCGGCCAAGAAAAGATACCTTAAATTGCTCATTTCAAACTGCTTGATGAATTCCCCGTTGGGGTCTTCCTTTTTAATGGCACGAATGGCCGTAGGTGCCGTGAACATAACATTGACCCCATGATCGCTGATCACTCGCCAAAATGTTGAGGCATCGGGGGTACGAACCGGTTTCCCTTCAAAAAGTACCGTAGTACAACCATAGATCAAGGAGGCGTACACAATATAACTATGCCCCACGACCCATCCCACATCACTGGCCGCCCAAAAGACCTCACGGGGGTTTACTCCATAAATATGTTTCATGCTGTAGTGCATGGCCACGGCATGACCGCCATTGTCACGAATGATTCCCTTAGGCTTTCCCGTTGTTCCAGAAGTATACAAAATGTACAAGGGATCGGTGGCGTCTACCTCTGTCCAGCGTACGGGGTCGGCAATCTTCATCAGCGTGGCATAATCAATATCATTTTCCCCATCCGGGCGAACCGCTCCCAGTTTTCGGTTGAAGACGATAACGTGTTCCGGGGAATGGGTTGCCATTTTTATGGCCTCATCCACCATCGGTTTATACGGAATGATGCGATCCACCTCAATACCTGAGGTAGCCGTAATAATGGCTTTGGGTCTGGCATCATCAATCCGGATGGCCAACTCATGGGGGGCAAAACCACCAAAGACCACGGAGTGTACGGCACCCAATCTGGCGCAGGCCAGCATAGAGACCACGGCTTGGGGAATCATGGGCATGTAAATGATTACCGTATCCCCTTTTTCAACGCCCAAGCGTTGCATGCCACCGGCTAAGCGACTCACCATGTCCCGTAATTCCAGATAGGTATATTTTTTTACGGTTTGGGTAACTGGGGAATCGTAAATGAGGGCAATATCATTTCCTCTTCCGTTTTCGATGTGGACATCCAATGCCAAATACGAAGTATTCATTTTCCCTCCTTTGAACCACCGATAAA
>JASBTS010000136.1 GCA_030148305.1 Allomuricauda sp.
GAAGCTCTTGGGTCACGTAACCCAAATACGAAACCACCAAAACAGCACCATCATCCACCTTAATAGAGAAATTCCCGTCGAAATCCGTCTGAACACCATTGGAAGTTCCTTTTTCCACTACACTTGCTCCTGGCAAGGGATTTCCGTCACTATCGGTCACAGTACCTCTAATAGTGATGTCCTGTTGACCCTCACGACCCTGCTCTCTTTCTATACTTAATGCATTATTAAAGTCCAAAGGACCTAGGAACGATTTGGGCACAGCCGCCCAAATCCCTTGCAGAAACCCTATGGAAAGGTATGCAAGGAAAATACAAGCTCCCTTTTTAAAGGATACGAATTGATTTAGCATAATTTCTAATTGTTTGTTTGTTAAAATTTAATTTGCTTGGTGACAATCCGGTCAATAGATTGATTTTGACCCAATTGTTCTTTTGGTTCTTAGTTTATTTCCATCCCCTATTGTTTAACATGTTGAACGAACGTTTCCGTCGACACGATCCATAAAATCCAAACCATTTAACTAAACCGGTTTAGTTATTGTATAAATTTTTATAATCATGCCCCACAGGACTTCCGTATTTTAAAATTCGTGTCAAGTACTATTCTTTTATCTTTAGTTTTTATCATATGATCACCTTTCATTTCATCAACCAATATGTCCACGGCGAGATCCCCAATTTTTTGAACGGGTTGTATAACCGCTGTTATAGGAGGATTTACCAGATCAAAAGCCGACATTTCAGAAAAACTGGCTATGGCCACCTCATCCGGTATCTGTATATTCAGTTCATTGAGTGCCCTTAACCCCTCACGTGCCAAATAGTGCGTTGAGAACAAAAGGGCATCCACCCTTTTCTCCGGAGTTGTAATGGCCCTTATCATTTCTGCCATATCGGTAACATAGGTTTTTTGATCCAGTTCGGACACAAATCGACCATCTTGTTCCACCCCATGGTCATCCAAGGCCTTTATATATCCTAACAATCGTTGCTGCATGGCATCCAAATCGGATTTTATCGTAACAAAACCTATTTTTTTCCTTCCCAAATCCAATAAGTGTTTGGTTGCATGATATATTCCACCAAAATTATCGACAATGACATAATTGGTATCCAAATTTGGATAATGCCTATCGATTAGAACAAAGGGGAAATCATTTTCCTGCAACCTTAGGATATCCTTCTCATTTTTTTGAGTGGAGGATATGATCAAACCATCTACCTGTCTATTCAACATGGATTGTATCAATTTAGATTCCTTTTCCGGTTTCTCATATGAACTACTGAACACCACCGTATATCCCATCTCCATTGCCCTTGCCTCAACAAAACCTGCTATCTGCGCATAGAACGTATCCGAAATATTAGGGATTATCAAACCTATTGTTTCACTTTTCCCCCTACTCAGACCACGCGCAAGTTGGTTTGGCACATAATTATATTTTTTGGCATAAGCAATAATCCTTTCCTGCGTTTCCTTGCTTATCTTATTCTCGTCCCCTTTATTGTTCAGCACCAGCGAAACCGCCGTTTTGGAAACATTGAGGTTTTTGGCAATATCTTTTAAGTATAATTTTTTCAATACAAATTGTAATGTGGCCTACCAGCCTATATTCTTCCAAAGATAATTCAAGTCCACATCATTCGCATCCTTTGGTTTTAACTATCCCCAAGGGATACATATTTGATAATTCAAATTATACTAAATCGGTTTAGTATTTGATCAAAAATATATAATTTTATGAAAACTCAAAAATTTTGCCAAAATTTAACATTTTCAATTTGGAGGATACTTATCCATGGAAATTGCCATTTTGTTCTTAACCGCCAGGTCAAAGTTCTATCCGTACGTATTGAACAATTATTCGGCCCGTGCAGAAAAGGTACCTGCCCACTCGAAGTTACCAATACTTATAAAACAAGATCTGATCCATACAGTGCCAATGCAATACTTAGTAAAGAATGTCAATTAAAAACATAAACCAAAAACATCGACCTTTTACCAAATTCACCTATTTGATTCTGAAATTATTTTTACTAATTTTTTGCCGTTTTATGCATTTAAAACAAGATAAATTGTATTTTCGATAACTAAACCGATTTAGTTGTTAATGAAATAAACGCCATATGAAAGTGATTTTGCGATTATGTATCCGTTTTTGTTTGATTCTTTTGGTCTCCTGCAACAATTATAAAACAGAAGAATTGGTTTCAGTGGAGCAATCAATCCCCGATTTGATCGACTACAACTTTCATGTGCGCCCCATTCTATCCGACAAGTGCTTCGCATGCCACGGCCCTGACAAATCCAAACAGGAGGCAGGGTTACGTTTGGATATCCGCGAGGAAGCTTTAAATGAACTCAAACAAACACCTGGAAATTATGCCATTGTACCCGGAAAACCAGGTAAAAGTGTTGTATTTGAGCGTATCATGTCCACAGATCCCGAAATGGTAATGCCCCCGATTGAATCCCATTTGGAACTTACCTCAAGAGAAAAGGCAATTTTGGCCAAATGGATTGACCAAGGAGCCGAATATGAAGAACATTGGGCATTCCAACTTCCTAAAAAACAACAGGTACCAGACATCAAGTCCCCCGAGGAAACTTACAACGAAATTGACCGTTTTGTATTGAAAAAACTGAGGGACGAAGGTCTGGAATTCAGTCCGACGGCCAATAAAGAGACTTTGTTACGGAGATTATCTTTTGATCTTACCGGTCTACCCCCAACCCTTAAAGAATTGGACCAATTCATTTCTGGACAAAAGTCATATGAAGATATGGTCGACCACTATTTGGCTTCCGATTCTTATGGTGAAAAAATGGCCACGGCTTGGTTGGATCTGGCCAGATATGCGGATACCCACGGTTACCAAGATGATGGTCCAAGAAGGATGTGGCCCTGGCGGGATTGGGTCATTAATGCTTATAATGATAACATGCCATACGACCAATTCATCAAGTGGCAGCTGGCAGGTGATAAATATCCGAACCCAACTCTGGAGCAAATGATAGCCACCGGCTTCAATAGAAATCATCTTATCAATGTGGAAGGGGGCATTATTGCGGAAGAGTATCGGGTAGAGTACGTATTGGACCGGACCAACACCTTTGGCAAGGCCTTCTTGGGCCTAAGTTTTGAATGTGCGCGGTGTCATGACCATAAATATGACCCCATTTCTCAAAAGGACTACTACAGTACCTCTTATTTTTTCAATAGTGTTGACGAAATGGGACAGGGACAACGAGACTTCCCCGAAGTTCAGCCCCCATCGGTACTCTTGACCACAGAAGAGAAAGATAAGGTCCTTTTGTTCCTGAAAAACCAGACCGAGGAATCTAGAAAAAGCTTGGAAAACATTGCCCTATCATCTGCCGGGGACTTTAAGGGTTGGGTGAACAAGGTAAACCTTAAGGATTTGTTCAATGCCCCTTTGGTTGAGCCTGTGGAGAACTATTCCTTTGAGGACTCCAAAGAATTCAAATCTATTGAGGGTATAGAGGGTAGAGCCGTTTTGTTTGATGGTGGAGGCGGGTTGTCTTTTCCGGGCAAAATGGATTTTGAACGCTACGATCCCTTTTCCTATTCTTTCCATATAAAACCTCCTGAACCCAATGGAACCTTTAACTTCTTTACCAAATCCACAGGTGAGTTTGGTGGCTTTCGGGGCATCGAGATGCAACTGGTAGACAACAGGCTCGAGTTGCGAATGTCCCACAGATACCCTAACAACGCTATCAGGGTTAGAAGTTGTGACCCTCTTCTTCCGGAGCAATGGGCCCATGTAGGCATAACCTATGATGGTTCAAGCAATACTGAAGGTATACGGATTTTCATCAACGGAAAACCGCAGGAATTTGAAGTCTTAAGGGACAATCTTTACAAATCCATTGTCCCCTACCTCAACAATTCAAATGGGACATATGGCATTGTTTTCGGATATCAGTTCAATGCACAAGGCTTCCCCAATGGTGCCCTTGATGAATTCAAAATTTTCGATGTGGAACTCTCACAGTTTGAAATGAACCTATTGGCCAAAAACAACGATTACAAAAAACACTTAATGGCACTTCCAAAGGAATATCTTAAGCAAAGTGAACAGCTCAAGGAATTCTATCTTCTGAGGAAAAGCAAAGAGATGGAGACTCAACGTGAGCAACTTGCCTTAGCTAGGAAGGCGGAAAATGATACGTTATCCGGCATACCTGAAATCATGGTGATGAGGGACATTCAAGACAGTGTCCGAACAACATATGTCCTCGAACGAGGCAATTATGATTCCCATGGTGAGCAGGTGGGTCCAGGTTTACCAGATGCCCTGATGTCCACTTCCGGTGTACAGCCCAAAACAAGGATGGAGTTGGCAGAATGGGTGGTAAGCAAAGAAAACCCCCTAACCTCACGGGTCGTCGTAAACCGCTTGTGGCAAAGTTTTTTTGGTCGTGGCTTTGTGGAAACCTCCAACGATTTTGGGAGTCAGGGAAGCTTACCCACACACCCAGAACTTTTGGACTGGTTGGCCATTGATTTCATTGAATCCGGGTG
This sequence comes from Allomuricauda sp., assembly GCA_030148305.1. Taxonomy (GTDB): domain Bacteria; phylum Bacteroidota; class Bacteroidia; order Flavobacteriales; family Flavobacteriaceae; genus Flagellimonas. Next base: position 4,553 of record JASBTS010000136.1, read on the forward strand.
GGACGTCAAACGGATGATCAAACAGATTGTCATGTCAAAGACTTATCAGCAGTCCTCAAAAGCAAGTCCAGAACTCTTGGACAAAGACCCCAACAATGAACTCCTGGCCAGAGGTCCCAAGTACCGATTGCCTGCCGAGATGATCCGGGACAACATCCTTGCGGCAAGTGGCCTGCTGGTGGAAAAAATAGGGGGACCTAGTGTCAAACCCTATCAGCCGGAAGGTCTTTGGCAGGAAAAAGCCTCATTTGTAGGGGAAAATAAATATGTGCGAGGTACCGGTGATGACCTTTATAGGCGGAGTCTTTATACCTACTGGAGACGAACGATACCTCCGCCATCGATGATCACCTTCGACGTTCCCGATAGAAATATGTGCACGGTAAAACGACAATCAACCACCACTCCGCTTCAACCCTTGATAATGCTCAATGGCCCCGAATACATGGAAGCCGCAAAGGTCTTGGCAAGCCGGGTGGCTGAATCGGAACATGAAAATGTAGAAAATCAGATAACAAGGGCATTTAGACTTTTGACCAGCAGGCTTCCAAAGGAAGAAGAACTAGAAACCCTGCTGGAACTTTATACCAAAGAAAAAAATCGTTTTGAACAAGAGTCCGGGGAAATGTCACAACTTCTGGATATTGGGGATTACAAATTGAACACTAAAGAGCAAAATGCCAATATAGCGGCACTGACAGTGGTGAATAACATCATTATGAATTTTGACCCCGTTTACACTAAATATTGATCATGATGGAAAAAGAAGAGTATATTATAAGAGGTTTGGGGAGACGGGATTTCTTGGGCAAGATGGGAATGGGACTTGGTTCCGTGGCCCTTTGGTCACTTTTGAACCCAGTTGATGTCCTAGCCGGAACGGGGCTAAAGGGAGGGTCCGGCGGTGTCCTTCAAATGCCACATTTTGTTCCCAAGGCAAAAAGGGTGATATATCTATTTCAAAGTGGCGGACCGGCACAGCAAGATCTCTTTGATTACAAACCTTTGCTCAGGGAACTCAATGGACAGGAGCTACCAAGCAGTGTTAGACAAGGACAAAGACTCACCGGAATGAGTGCTTTTCAGAATTCCCTTCCTTTGGCCGGTAGTCACTTCAACTTTAAACAATATGGAAAAAATGGCATGTGGGTGAGCGATCTTTTGCCCCATACGGCCAAAATTGTGGATGAGCTTTGCTTTATCAGATCAATGTATACCGAGGCCATCAATCACGATCCGGCCATCACTTTTTTTCAAACAGGTTCCCAGCAACCGGGTCGACCGTCAATTGGCTCATGGTTGAGTTATGGATTGGGCAGTGATAATGAAAATCTTCCTGCCTTCTCCGTTTTACTGTCCAGGTCGCATCCTTTTGGTCAGCCACTATATTCCAGACTTTGGGGCAATGGTTTCCTGCCATCGCAGCACCAAGGGGTACAGTTCAGATCTGGAAAAGACCCGGTACTTTACTTGAACAATCCTCATGGAATAACAAAACAAGCAAGAAGAAATGCCCTCGACACCTTGGAAAAGCTCCATACCTTGAACGAGGATCATCTTGGAGCCCAGGAGTTGAACAGCAAAATCAGCCAATATGAGATGGCCTACAGAATGCAGACCTCTGTACCGGAGGCCATGAGTCTAACCAAGGAACCAGATTATATTCTGGACATGTACGGCCCGGAAGCCAGAATTCCGGGCACTTATGCCTACAACTGTGTTCTGGCGCGCAGGCTTGTTGAAAGGGATGTCAAATTTGTTCAATTATACCACCAAGGTTGGGACCAACATGGCAATCTCCCTACTGATATCCAAAGACAATGTAAGAGCACCGATCAGCCATCCGCTGCCCTAATATTGGACCTGAAACAACGCGGATTGCTGGAGGATACACTGGTGATCTGGGGAGGAGAGTTCGGTAGGACCAGTTACAGCCAAGGAAGGCTTACAAAGGAGAACTATGGAAGAGACCACCACCCCAGGTGCTTTACGATGTGGATGGCAGGTGCCGGGGTGAAACCGGGTTATATCCATGGCCAAACCGATGATTTTGGTTATAATATCACCGAAAATCCGGTCCATGTACACGATTTTCAGGCTACGCTCATGTATTTGCTGGGCATAGACCATGAAAGACTGACTTATAAATTTCAAGGAAGAAGATTCAGGTTGACAGACGTCCACGGATCTATAGTGAACGACATCCTATCATAACCTATACTTGATTATGGACATAACCAGCTTTATAGGAAGATTGCACCCGCTTTTGGTCCATTTACCCATCGGGTTTCTCACGTTGGCCCTACTTGTTGAATGGTTTATGGGGAAAAATCAAGGAAAGTCCCAGGTAAAGGTTATCATGTTCGTCCTTGTCCTTGGAGCCTTGTCCTCTATTGTGGCGGCCCTATGCGGATGGTTTCTGGCCAATAACGGAGGATACGAAAACAACACCTTGGCCTGGCATCGTTGGCTCGGAACATCCATATGCCTGTTGGCCATTGTGGCTCCATTTGCAAAACATTACAAGCAAAAAAAATCCTATCGCTTCATATTGGTAGCCATAGGGGTGCTGCTTTTTGCCGTTGGACATTTTGGGGGGTCCTTAACCCATGGCTCCGACTATTTATTGCAACCACTCCGAGGAAACAAAGGAGATCGGTACAGCAACATACCAGAGGTCAAAAACCCAGATTCATTGATTGTTTTCCAGCATTTAATCCGTCCTATTTTAGAGCAAAAGTGTTATGACTGCCATAATCCGGAAAAAGATATGGGAGGATTGAACCTGATGACCTATGAAAAACTTATGGCGGGTGGCGAACACAGAGTAGTAATCGAAAAAGATCCGTGGTCGAGTGAGTTGATCAAGCGGGTGACTTTACCACCCAACAGTAAGTACTTTATGCCTCCGAAAGGCGCCCCTTTGGATTACAATGAAATCAGTATTTTGAAATGGTGGATAGAACAGGGGTTCGACTCCATCAAAAGTGTAATGCAAATGAAACCCGATAAAAACATAACCCATATTTTGGCCACAGTCTATAAAATAGATACAAGTCCAAAGACCTTCTTTGAAAGGACCAAGGTGGGTCCTGTGGATGAATCTGTATTGGATTCCCTAATGGCTATGGGATGGCAAATTAAACGCGTGGCACAGGATAATCATTTTGTTGAAGTTTCGCATAGATTCGACACCCCCCTTTCTAAGGGTAGTCTTTCGGTTCTTGGAAAGATTAAGGACAACATTACTTGGCTAGACCTGTCCGGTCTGGAATTGACCGATTCGGATATGTATAGCATTTCAAAGTTGAAAAACGTGACCAAATTGCATTTGAACGACAATGCCATAACGGGACAAGGGCTCCGGGCCCTATCTGAACTGAAAAATCTTGAGAGCTTGAACCTGAACAATAACCCGTTGTCAGTGGAAGATCAAGATTGGATAAAACCCCTGACTTCCCTTAAACGAATTTACCTTTGGAAAACGGATATTAAACCAGAATACATAGAGCAGATACATAAAACTTCTCCTGAACTTCAAATCATTCTATAACAAAACAATATGTCAATTCAGAACCCAAAAAACAATCGGCGCAAATTTCTTAAATCTTCGACCTTACTAGCATCCGGAACTGTGATATCCCCTATCCTCGGAAGTTCCTTTGGAAATAAGACAAATGGGAATGAAAATCCATTTTCAAACCATGGTAAAATTATAGGTCATGGTGATTTTAAGTATCGCATCAACAAGGAATGGGGCATACAAGACCTAGATAAATACCCCGTTATGGATTGTCATGAGATGGTTCAGGACAAAGCCGGTCGTCTTTTGCTGCTTACCAACCATCCGAAGAACAACATGATCATATATGATAAATCCGGCAAGGTATTGGAAACATGGACCCTTGGTCTGAAAGGAGCCCACGGGCTAACCATTTCAGAGGAGGGTAGTGAAGAATTCCTTTACATTGCCACCACTACCGATCATAAAGTATTTAAAACGGACATAAAAGGGAAAATTCTTTTAGAACTTGATTACCCCAAAGAAACCGGCAAGTATGATTCTCCCGACAAATACCTTCCAACAGAAACTGCCATTGGCCCAAATGGTGACATCTACGTTTCAGATGGCTATGGCCTTGATTATATCATGCAGTACAACGCTAAAGGAGAGTTCATTCGGTTTTGGGGAGGAAAAGGTGATGGAAAAGACAATTTCGACTGCTCCCATGGCATAACACTGGATAATAGGGACAAAGAAAATCCTACCTTATTGATTACCTCAAGATCCAAACAAGAATTCAAGAGGTTTTCACTAGATGGACATCATATAGAGACTATTCCTCTGCCCGGTTGTTGGATATGTAGACCCGTCATTAAAGGTGAGCATCTATATTTTGCCGTTCTGGTTACAAAAACTTGGGGAGCCTATGACGGCTGTGTTGCCGTCTTGGATAAGGACAACAAGGTGGTGTCCTTGCCAGGAGCGTCCGATCCAATTTATGAGAATGGATTGCTGAAAGCACCTGATTATGATGATTTTTCATTCTTGAACCCTCATGATGTTTGTATTGATGATGATGGGAACATCTATGTCCCACAATGGATGTCAGGAAGGACTTATCCATATATGCTTGAGCGGCTGCATTAAGTTCAAAAACTTTAAGTTGTCGTGAGGGGAGGTGTAAAGCATCATATCTTACAGGGAAAAGCAAGTCCCATTTGTGCATCAGGTTTAGGATAAGCGGCACATATTTACATGGTTGGAAATCAGGTATTTTTATCTTTGACATTAGCCAAATTGATAGCTACCTACTAAAATTAAAATCCTTTGAAGTATTTTTAAGTCATTACATGTTCCACAATGGAGATAATTGATACTATTTACAACGAGATCATCGGCTTTTTGGGAATTTCAAAAGCTTGGGAAATTTTACAGGAAGGAAATTATAGTGCATTTAAAACTTTTGACGGTATTGTCTCTCTTATTTATCCCATCATCCCATTATTGTTGATCCTGGAATTTATTTTGGGGCTTATCTACAAAAAACCGGAAACCAAGGTCTACAAGGTCAACTTCTTAATTTACCTTTTCAACAGATTTGTTGGTAGGTTCATAGCCATTGCCATGGTAACCCTGTGTATTGGCCTATTTCAAAAATATGCCCTTTTTCAGACCAAAATGACCTGGTATTGGTTCATCTACGGCTATATCATTTGGGAATTCGCGCATTTTCTATACCATTACTGGGGGCATAAGGTACGGCTGCTCTGGTGCCTTCACTCCACCCACCATGCCGCCGAAAACATGAACCTTTCCGTGACCTATGCCCATTTCTTTTTGGAGGCCCCCTATGCCGATACCATCCGGACCACTGTCTGTATCCTATTGGGGGTACAGCCAGAGCTTTTGTTTTTGATCATGTTTGTTGACGGAACTTACGGCGCCTTCATCCATGTGGGTGAGAATATGATCAAAGATGCCAGATTCGGGCCCTTGAACAACTTCATGCTTACCCCATCCCACCATCGTGTGCACCATGCAAGAAACCCTTTGTACATGGACACCAACTTTTGCAATCTCCTAAATATTTGGGACCGCGTTTTTGGTACCTATCAAGAAGAAAAGGAAGGGATCAAAATAGAATATGGGATTACCAGGGAAATGGATTCGGGAAGCTTTCTGAACGTTTATTTCGGGGAGTTCGTTGCCCTTTTCCGGGATATTGTCAAAGCCCCTAAAATAAAGGACAAGCTATTGTACATTGTTATGCCCCCAGGGTGGAGCCACACGGGAGACCATAAGACATCAAAGGTAATCCGGACAGCATTTTTAAATAAAAACTACAATGTTGTGAAACAAGTGGAGTAGTATAATTCCTTTCCATGATTATCTGGTAGACAAGTATCAGAGACCGAGTTGGCTTTTTAAGATTAAAATCCTGACCGGATTTGGACCTAGACACTCCATCCTAACATCGGAGTGATTTAAGGAGGTATTGAACAAAACTAGGACAGCATATAGGACATTTTTAGACAAAGATTGAGGCGTTTTGAGCTAATTTGGGAATCCTACTAAAAAAACAAAACTCTGATTATCATGAGATTACCAGAGTTAATTTGTTAATAAAATGTTAAAGTCGGGGTGGCAGCAACCACATCCGATTTATATATATCTAATTATCAATGTTTTAACACCTTAATCTTAAGGGCATTCCCGTTAAGAACACGGAAAGCAAAAAACAACTTTTGAAGACAATTTTGATGTGCTTCAATTTTGGTAAAAATACATATAATTTTTTAGCTCTTTGATTTTAAAATCTGAAGTTTTCACTCAAACATTTTCGAGTAAAGGACAGTCTTGAAGCCCAAATGCTCCATCCCGGAATCAGGACCGGTGGCCATACGCGCACTGATCCGACAACTGGCAGAGTAAGGGTCACTGCTCAGGAACGAACCGCCCTTGATTACTTTTTCCTTGGCATAGGGGTTAGAGGAATTATAGGCCTTAAGAGCTCTTTTAGGGTTTTGGGCAACCTCGTTCTTGTCCGCAATTTCCTTGTAATAATTCGTGTTGTACCAGTCGTTGGTCCATTCCCAGACATTTCCGGCCATATCGTAAAGACCAAAATCATTAGGGGGAAGCTCATAATTGGAGCCCTGCGTTCAAATCCATCTTCCTTGGTATTTTCCACTGGAAATTCCCCTTCCCACGAATTGGCGTGGGTGCTCAACTGAGCCATATCGCTTCCTCAAAAGAACAAGTCGTCCTTTTTGTCTACGCGCGCTGCATAATCCCAACATTGCGAATAGTAATAGAGGTTGGGCACACTGAACTTGGTTTTTTTGAACACCAACGATCTTGGTTGTAAAATGGAATTGTCAGGCCTGAGTATTTTACAACACCATGTTCAGTTTTATGGGCTCATTCTCCTGTTCCACATTTTCAATGGTCAATTTTTGGTTTCCGGAAGGAAACTCCCAAACTAGGGAATCACCTTTGGCATACCCCATGACCGCTGCTCCCATGGGGGTCAGGATTGAAATATGGTTGTTTTTCACATCACTCCGACTAGGGAGTACCAATTTGAATTTTTTGTGCCATCCATTTTTGGAAATTATGGTCACCACGGCATTGAACCGGATGACATCATCC
>JASBTS010000137.1 GCA_030148305.1 Allomuricauda sp.
TTGTTGTGGAACAATTGTGGTGGACTGCTGTGTTCTTCAACAGTCACCAAGTTGTCCAATTGGATCAGTTGCCCTTCTTTGTTCTTTACAAAAATGGAAGTCAAATCCATGGGTTCGTCACGGTCTTGCTTGTCAAACTGACCGATTACTTGGTATTGCTTTCCGTTCATCAAAAAGTATCCGAAACGTTGTCCGCTTAAAGATAATTGAAGGGTTTGTGCAACATCCCGGACGGATACCCCAAGGCTTTCTGCTTTTTCCCTGTCGATGGAAACATAAAGTTCCGGTTTGTCGAATTTCAGGTTTACATCTACGAAAGAAAAGGTGGGGTTCTTTTCTGCCTCAGCCAAAAATTCTGGAATCTTTTCTTCCAATTTTTCAAAGTTTTTGGCCTGGATGATGAATTGGATCGGTGGTCCGCCACGGCGGTTGACCGAAATGGTTGGACGTTCCGAAACATTGGAGCGTCCACCTACATAGGCCTTTGCCCAACGACCAAGATCTTCGGCAATTTCATGTTGCGAACGTTCCCTTTCGTTTGGGTCTACCAAAGCTACGTTGGCACGGCCACTGTTAACCGAAGATGATCCAAATCCGGGGGAGGTCAATACCAAACTAACTTTTTTCTCTGGCACGGAATCATTGATAAGTTCTGTAAGGTCGGTCATCAAACGATCCATGTACTCATAGGAAGAGCCCTCGGGCGCTGTAACGTTCAAGCGAACGAAAGAGCGGTCATCATACGGTGCCGTTTCTTTTTGTAGCAAGGAATAGAACAATACGATCAGTCCAATACAGCCTATAAGAATGGGGAAACTCAGCCACTTGCGTTGCATGAATTTTTCCAAGGAACTTTTATAGGATTCGTTCATGGCCACAAAATACTTTTCGGTGACCATATAGAATTTTGATTTGCTCTGTTTGCCAGGTTTGGTCAAATAGGCATTCAACATTGGGGTCAGGGTAAGCGATACAAAGGCTGAAACCAACACCGCAGTACCCAAAACCACGCCGAACTCACGGAACAACCTTCCCACAAATCCTTCCAAAAAGATAACGGGCAAGAATACCGCCGCCAATGTGATGGATATGGAAATGACCGCAAAAAAGATTTCCTTGGAACCTTTAATGGCAGCTTCAATGGGGTTCATGCCCTCCTCAATTTTTTTATAGATGTTCTCGGTGACCACGATACCATCATCCACAACAAGACCTGTTGCCAACACGATGGCCAATAGGGTCAGTACGTTGATGGAGAATCCCAACATCCACATAAAAAAGAAAGTGGCAATAAGGGATACGGGTATATCCAATAAGGGACGTAGGGCCAAGGACCAGTTTCTAAAGAAAAGATATATGACCAGAATCACGAGAATGATGGAAATCAAGATGGTCTCCGCCACTTCGGTTACCGCCCTTTGAACAAATTTAGTGTCGTCAATAACAATGTTCAGTTTAAAGTCTTCGGGAAGGTCTTTTTGAAGTTTGTCATATTCCTTATAAAAGGCATCGGCAATTTCAAGGTAGTTGGTCCCTGGTTGTGGTACCACTGCCACGGCCACCATCGGTTGACCGGAATCGCTCATTTTGGTCTCCATGTTCTCACCTTCCAGACTGGCGTGACCAATATCACTCAACTGTACCAATTTTTCACCGTCGGCCATAATGATGATGTTATTGAACTGCTCTTCGGTATTCAGGTTACCCAAAGTTTTAACGGTCAGCTCGGTGTTTTCGCCGGTAAGTTTCCCTGAGGGCAATTCAATGTTCTGAGCCAAGAGAGCTGCCCGTACATCTGCAACAGTAAGTCCGTAAGAGGCCAATTTCAAGGGGTCTATCCATAATCTCATGGCATATCGGCGCTGTCCCCAAATTTGGACCCCGCTTACCCCAGGAATGGTTTCGATTCGTTGGGCAATTACGTTTTCCGCATAATCGGAAAGTTCCAAAATGTTTTTGCTGTTGCTCTGCACCGTCATCGAAATGATTCTTTCGGCATCGGCATCGGCTTTGGATACCACAGGTGGCGCATCAAGGTCCTCTGGTAGGCTTCGCAAGGCTTGTGATACCTTGTCCCGAACATCGTTGGCAGCAGCTTCCAAATCTTTGTCCAAATCAAATTCAACACTGATGGAACTGGAACCTTGCACACTGGAAGAGGTAATGTTCCGGATACCATCTATGGAGTTGATGGCCTTTTCCAAAGGCTCCGTGATCTGTGACTCGATAATATCGGCATTGGCACCAGAGTAACTAGTGCGTACCGATACCACTGCCGGGTCAATGGATGGAAATTCCCGTACTCCTAAAAAGGTATATCCGATAACCCCAAAAAGGATTATGGTGATGTTCAATACAATGGTAAGAACCGGGCGTTTAATGCTTATGGTAGAGAGGTTCATTGTACGTTGGTCTGAGGTTCAAGTTCTTCAAGTTTAACCTTTACAGGCGAACCATCCTTCAGTGCCATGACACCGTAGGTCAAGATCGTATCACCAGGATGAAGATTGGTCAACACACGTACCACCTTGCCCGTGCGGGATCCGATCTGTACATCCACTTCTTTGGCTTTTCCATTTTGGTATACAAAGATCCTTTTTCCATTTTGAACGGGAATCAATGCTTCGGAGGGTACCAATAAGGCATCATCTATGGTTTCCAATGGCAACCTAACGTTGGCATACGCCCCGGGATATAGTCTGTTCTGGCGATTGTCGGCGATTGCACGCATCCTTAGTGTTCTGGTGGTGATGTCCACTTCTGGGTCAATGGCATAAATGGTAGCCTTGTGCTCTTCTTCGGAATCGGAGGTGGTAAACGTAAGTACCGTGCCCACACTGATTTGTGAGGCATATTTTTCGGGTACGGAAAAGGTGATTTTTAAATCATCCGTATTTACCAGTTTGGCAATTACTGTAGATGGTGTAACATAGGTTCCCATAGAAATGGAACGTAATCCTATAGTTCCAGAAAACGGCGCCCTGATACTGGTTTTGGACAATTGCGCGGCAATAAGGTCGGCTTCAGAAGTGGCCGATTGGTAATCTGCACTGGCAATGTCATATTCCTCTTGGCTGATGGCTTGTTTCTCCAGCAATAACTTGGCCCTTCGTTCATTTTCCGAAGCCAGTTTTTTGGCAGTCTGGGCCTTGGACAACTGGGCTTGGAGTTCAATGTCGTTCACTTTAAGGAGTACTTGGCCTTTTGTTACCTTGCTTCCTTCCTTAAAATTGATGCTTTCAACAATTCCGGATACCTCACTTCGTATCTCAATTTGTTCATCGGCCTCCAAGGTTCCGGAAATGGCGATGTTGTCCTTAAAAATTTGAGGTTTAAGGATCATTCCGGACACTGTCGTGACCCGTGGGCCAGTATCCATATTCTGCCCTATTTCAGCGTTGGACATAATTCTATAGGTGATAAGGGCACCTATTCCAACAACTAGTAGGATGTAGACTATATGCTTTACTTTCATTTTGGTTTGGTGGATGGTATTGGGTTTCAATAAAAACCGCTCAACGCCAAAGATAAAGTTTACCTAGTGTTCTTTAAAAAATGACGTTCGTATTTTAACAGGCGAATCCCTTGAACGTCCATATGTTATGGGTTAACGACAAAATAGGCGGTGTGAACCACATGATGTACTGTTAAAATTGTTAAAACTGGTTTTATGGAGGATTGACCAATGTCATTTTCCAACTGGAGGGGTAGCTGTACCTTTAGGAAAAGAGATGGCCATGAGAACAATATTGATTCCTACGGATTTTTCCAAAAACGCCTTGCATGCCCTAAGATATGCACAGGAATTGTTCAAATGCGAACGGGCATGTTTTTTTGTCTTTCATGCCTATGCAGATGAGGTTTATGGGGAATATAAAACAGCTTCGCCCGAACAAATAGCACAATTAAAGGCTGATAAAAAACAAGAAATAGAAAAGAATCTGGACCAAATGCTAGAGGAAGTTGTGGGAACACCACCCAATCCACTCCACACATATGAATCAGTTGCAAGTTTCGACACCTTGGTTGATGGGATCAATGACTTTGTGGATGATATGAACATAGATTTGGTGATCATGGGCACCAAAGGGGAGACCAGTGATCATAAAAGTACATTTGGCAGTTATACCATTGAGGTGTTCAAATATGTAAAATGTCCCGTTCTGGCGGTTCCTGAGGAATTTGAATACCGACAGCCCAAGAATATCCTCTTTCCCACGGATTATATGTTGCCATATAAACGAAGGGAATTGAAACTGTTGGGTGATCTGGCGGGCAAATTCAAATCCAATGTACATTGTTTATATATCACGGATTTTGAAGAACTGAGTCCCAGACAGGAAGATAATAAAATGTTTTTGGAAGAAGCCTTGTCCAGACCCTATGTGTTTTTTGAGACCACAGGTGTTCAGAACAGGGCCGATGCGATCATGACACAAATAGATGAAAAAAAAATGGATATGTTGGTCATGGTCAATTCCAGACATTCCTTTTTTGAGGATATGCTCTACCGTTCTACCGTTGATCTTTTGAGTTTGAAGATGAAAATCCCTTTTTTGGTGATGCAGAACCTTAACCGTTGAAAATAAAGCGCATCATATTACCCACGGATTTTTCCAAAAATGCTTGGAATGCCATGGTATATGCCCTTACCATCTTTAAAGATGTAGCTTGCGATTTTTTTGTTTTGAATGCTTTTCAGGTGGGAACGTCCGGTTTGGGCACCAAAATGGGAATGGCCAATGATACCCGGTTGTATAAT
>JASBTS010000144.1 GCA_030148305.1 Allomuricauda sp.
AAAAATGCACTGATCTCAATATCTTCTTTTTTGGTAAAGCGATGTGGAATCTGCAACGGGTCATCCTCCAAAAACCGGGGATGGTTGTATTCCAGCACTTTGGCGTCCAAAAATTCTTTTAGCTCCGCTTTGGTCATCTTAATTTTTGGAAACGATCAAACCATCGACCATGGTCAATTTACGGTCCGCCATGTTTGCCAATTCCAAGTTATGGGTCACCAAAACAAAGGTCTGTCCAAATTCATCCCGAAGCTTGAAGAAAAGTTTATGAAGGTTGTCCGCGCTTTCAGAATCGAGGTTACCACTGGGTTCGTCCGCAAAAACCACGGCAGGACTGTTCATCAGGGATCTTGCCACGGCAACCCGTTGCTGTTCCCCGCCGGAAAGCGCATTGGGCTTATGGTCATATCTATCGGATAATCCTAAAAAGTCCAAGAGTTCCTTCGCCCTTTTTTCGGCTTCGGATTTGGCCGTGCCCTTGATAAATGCTGGGATGCAAACATTTTCCAAAGCTGTAAATTCAGGCAACAATTGATGAAACTGAAAGATAAATCCAATATGTTCGTTCCGGAAACGGGCCAGGTTTTTATCGTTCAATTGGTTGATATCCGTATCATTGATGAATAAAGTACTTTCACCTTTGTTGGAAGGGGTATCCAAGGTTCCCAATATCTGCAATAAAGTGGTTTTACCTGCTCCGGAGGCACCTACTATGGAAACAACCTCTCCTTTTTGTATTTCAAGATCAACCCCTTTCAAGACCTTTAGGTCTCCGTAACTTTTTTGAATGTTCGTGGCCTTAATCATAAAAATGGCTTCGTAAAATGAAAGTAATGAATCTTGTCGAAGCCACAAAGATGCAGGTTTTTAAATTAAGTTTCGGTCCTTTGCACGACTAATACCGAATGGAATAAGTTTGGGATATTGTGTATGAAATCCTAAACTTTGTTTAACTTTGAACAATAATGGATAAACAAAATAATACTACAATAGAGACCGCCATATTTGCTGGCGGTTGTTTTTGGTGTACCGAAGCGGTTTTTCAACGCTTGAAAGGGGTGGAATCCGTGGTGCCTGGGTATACCGGTGGCACCATTAAAAATCCTGCATATCGTGAAATCTGTACGGGTAGGACCGGACATGCAGAGGCCATCAAAATCACTTTTGACCCTTCGCAGGTCTCTTATACCGAATTGCTGGAAGTATTTTTTGCCACGCATGACCCGACAACTCTTAACCGACAGGGAAACGATGTGGGCACCCAATACCGTAGTGAGATTTTCTACACCAATTCTGAACAAAAGGAATTGGCGGAACAATTCATTGCCCTGTTGGAAAAAGAAGGCATCTTTGCATCTCCCATTGTTACGGCTATTTCTGAAGAAAAACCTTTTTATTTAGCGGAGGAGGAGCATCACAATTATTATAACGACCATCAGCAACAACCGTATTGCCAAGTCATCATCGATCCAAAAATCAAGAAGCTGAACGCTTATTTTTCAAAAAAACTACAACATGGCACCTTATAGAAATTTAGAGGAATACAACATCGAGATCACTAACGAGGTTAAGGATCATTTTGCCAAGATTGTGGGTGATATTGGGGAAGATGTGACCCGTGAAGGGTTGGTCAAGACACCAGAGCGTGCCGCCAAAGCCATGTTGTTCCTTACCCAAGGCTATCAACAGGATGCTGAGGAAATTTTGAGGAGTGCCATGTTCGCCGAGAGCTATGACGATATGGTCATCATCAAGGATATTGAAATGTATTCGCTTTGCGAACACCATATGTTGCCTTTTTTTGGTAAGGCCCACATCGCTTACATTCCCAACGGACACATTGTGGGGTTGAGCAAAATTCCACGCATTGTGGATGTTTTTGCCCGCAGGTTGCAGGTGCAGGAACGGTTGACACATGATATTTTGGAATGTATCAACAACACCTTGAAACCGAAAGGGGTTGCCGTGGTAATCGAGGCCGCCCACATGTGCATGATGATGCGCGGAGTACAGAAACAAAACTCCGTGACCACCACATCAGGTTTTAGAGGCCAATTTGAAAAAATAGAGACCCGTAACGAGTTCCTGAAACTTATAGGTTCGAATTTGTCATAGCCGATTTTTACAATTCAGGGGGAATTCCTATTTTTCCTTTATGGGAGAAGAAAAAGACAAGAAATATCGAAATCTCATCTTGGGATTAGTATTTGATGGAATTGGGATGTTATCCTTTGTGATTCCTGGAGTGGGTGAGTTTTCCGATGTAATCTGGGCTCCCATTGCCGGTTGGCTCATGACCCGCATGTACAAGGGCAGGGTAGGGCAGGCCGCTGGTTTGATCACCTTCACAGAGGAGTTGATCCCCGGCTTGGATATCATCCCCACTTTTACCTTGACCTGGATTTACACCTACCTTTTGGCCAAAAAAAAGAACAACGACTGATTTTCATCAATCGTTGCCCTTGGTTGATCCATTCTTAAATTTTTATAAAGGAATGCTCACATTGAAGGCAATATTGCGCCCAATGTTGGCAATTCCGTCCGTTTTCAACCTGGAAAGGTGCGAAACATAGTTTTTATCGAACAGGTTGTTCCCGCTGATCTTGTACCCAATTTTGTGGTCAAAGACCTTGATATCCCCACCAATACCTACATTGAACAGATTGTAACGTGGCGTTTTGGTCTCATATTCGGCCACCTTGTTCTGGTCAAAAAAGGTTTGAAGGGTGGCGAATGCATAGCATCGGTATTGGGTATCCTTTTTGTTCCATTCTACCCTAAGGGTATTGGTCCATTTATTGGCCGGCATCAAAGGTAGATTGGTATCGTCCTCCAATTGTCCGTAAACAATGTCATAACTGCTTTCCAAATGCAACCAATCTATGGGGTGTGGATGGATATGGAATCCAAATTCACCGCCATACAGGGTAGCATTCTGTTGCTGAAAGATGTAGATGGGGTCCGTATCCCTGAACTCGCCTGTAGGCTGAAGATAGATATAATCGCTCACGCCGTTATAGAACCCATTGATGTAGGCTTCCACGTGTTTGTTCCCATATTCCAGAGCCAAATCAATTTGAAAATTTCTTTCGCTCTTAAGATCAGGATTGCCGATTTCCACGCGATTTGCCCCGCTATGTAATCCATTGGAAGTCAATTCTGCCAAGTTGGGCGCTCTAAACCCAGATGCGAGGTTCAAACGGGCCAAAATGTTATCGGTAACATCCACTCGGTACCCCACAGCTGCATTAAAGCTGTTAAAATTACGGTCAATGGCAGCGATATAGGTTTCTTCACCTACTTCACCGCTTTCATCTCCTTTAATGGCACGTACATCATACCGGAGTCCCCATTGAAAATCACTCTTATTAAAATGGATGTGTGAGGTGGCCAAGATTCCAAAATCATTGGTGGTCGCGTTAGGAATCAACACTTCTTCCCCAAAATTTTCATTCTTTTGGCTCATCCCTTGAATCCCAAAAATAGTGGTTGTTTTGCCCCATTGTGGGTTGTAATGGATGTTGTAGTTGAAGGTACTCAACTCCATATGTAACGATGGTCCTTCACCATGTTCCTCTTCTTCCTCACCTTCTTCTTCATCGTGATGATGTTCTTCCTCAAACTCTTTTCTGTCATTGAAAATGTAGCCAAAAGTGGCCTCCAGACTCGAGTTTTTAAAGAACAGGTTGTTCTTGGAACTGAGGATGTGGGTGAAAATTTCCTGATTGGGCAACAAAGGATCACGATCATTGTTCTGTACTCCAATCTCTTCAGGAATACCAAGTTTTGATAAATTGTAATTATATCGTAACTCCGTTTTGAATTTGGCAGCTTGATAAGCAAAACCTGTCTTGATATCCGATTCCTTGAAACGTGAGTTGGTCACACTGGTTCCGTCTCCAGTTTCATAATCCGCATTGGATGATATGGCACCACGTACCAAAAACTTGAATTTCTCACCAGAGGTTTTAAAGCCCGCATTGGTTCCATAACCCAAGGTATTGGTAAAATAGTTCAAGTTGACATCCCCAGAGGTCTTACCCGACAATTCAAAATCTTCCGGATTTAAATACAGCACACCGCCCAAAGCATCTGATCCATACAATAAGGATGCAGGACCTTTGATGACTTCTATACTTGAGATTCCCGCATCATTCAATCCCAGACCGTGCTCACCGCCAAATTGTTGGTTTTCTAAGCGAACGCCTTGTGTGTAGACCAATACCCGGTTAAAACTTAAACCTCGAATAACGGGCTTACCGATGCCTACACCAGTGGAAACCGATGAAACACCTGGTATACGGGTAATACCATCTGCTAATGTCATGGCTCCTTCACTTTTCAGTTCCGCGATGGATTTCTGTTCTACCTTCATCACGTTCTCGCGTTCCAGTTTATGGAAAGGGGTAGAAAGGACCACTTCATCCATTTCAATGGCCGAAGCCACCATTTGAAAATCAAAGGCATTACTGCCCGAATTGATTTGGTAAGAAACCGAATGGGTTTCGTACCCTAAATAAGAAACGACCAATTTATAATTACCTTCAGGAAGGTTCTTCAAGGTGAAATTTCCATTTTCATCTGTAATGGTGCCATTCTGCAATTGTGGAAAATATACAGAAACCTGCTCTAAGGGCGAACCGGTATCCGCGTCAGTAATGGTTCCTGTGAGGGTGTTTTGAGAAAATATATAGAGGGGAGACAATGCCCAAAGCATTGCCAAATAAAATTGTTTCATTGTAAAGATTAAAAAGGTTTATAATATCTAAGCAGTTGTAGACACTAAAACCTCGGGCGGCCCCCGTAACGCATGAAATTCCGTTTTGAAGGGTTTGAAGATAAAATGGTACCCAATCTCACAATGTCCAATTTTGGGAACTTCAACAAGTACATACGTAAAGAAAGAAGTAAAAAACACCTTGTTGGCCAAGGTAAAATCATGGAAGTCGCAATGAAAATTGCCACCATGAATATGATTTGTACCGTGTGAGAGACATTTTTGCTCCTTGGAATGCCCAGATATGGCATGAGACAATTTTACCGCGGACGGTGTAAGAATCCCTAAAACAAGAATCAGGGATAGCCAGGAAATTGCGCGTTTGTGGAGTTTAAAGGCCATTTGTAACAAATTTAAAGAAGACCTTGGCTCTTTATGTGTTAACAAAAACTTAAACTATGGCACCAGAAAGCCTAAACCCATGCGTTTGAGCATTTTTTTTTCAAAATTCCAGAAAAATGGGAACTGGCCAAAGAGCCATCCGATCAAAAGAAGTAAAACTTGGTAGACGGGGAAAATGATCAGGATTCTGAAGGTCCAATACACAATTTGATGAACGGCCCCCTCACCGAGGCCGATCCATTCCACCAAAGGTCCCGCCAATTTTCCAGACAAGCTACCCGTTATGGCAAACACAATAAAAATGGTGATCATTTCCCATTTGTAGGTCACCTTCCATTTGTTTTCCAACTTTTTAAAGCACCACAAAAAGAACTTGACCAATACAAAATTGATTAGCAACGTAACACTAATGGTAAACACCCATTCAAAGATTGTGTTGTTCAGATCAAAAAGATGTAAGAGTCTTCTCGCTATCAAGTAAGCTGCCGACAATGTCAAGAGCACGCCCAATATTGGGAAAAGGAATTGCCAATTCTTCTGAATTTCCCAACGCTGTCGTATTCTTTGCATCGCGGATAGTTGTAATGCAAAAATACTACATTAAATTCTTGGAAGAAAGGGGCCAAGCCGCTGATTGTACTTTCTTTGAAAGTAAATGAAGTAATTATAGAGCTTGTAATTCACCTCATACCCATAATCAATATTGGGATCGTAATTGATCTGCATTTCATACAGATTTGGATTGTACACATTGGGTTGAAGGACCCTTTGGTTCCAGTTCATCACCAATATGGCGTTTCGATTTTCCAAAAAACTTTGGGAATAATAGCCTTCAGGCTTGGCAATACTCAACAACCAAGTGTTAAATCCCGGTTCAATGATGATGATTTCGTACTCTGTTTTTTCATCTTTGATTTCTACTGGTTGCTCTTCTTTGGAATCAAACAGCGCTTGTTCATCGTTGGAAATATCCAAAGGCTGTTTCTGGGTAGAACAGGAAGCGATGAATAGCAAAATCATTGCCATCAAAAAATGTGGTATCTTTTTCTTTTTCATAACATTAAGATACAAAAAAAGCCGTTTGAAAGTTCAAAACGGCTTCTTAAATATGAGTTGGAAAAGGAATTATTTTCCGAAAAGGCCTCCTAGTAAACCTCCAAGACCACCTTTTTTTTGTCCGCCACTATTCAACACCATACCGGCAAGGTCGTCCATAATGCTGCCATCTCCGTCAGAATCCAAAAAGGTTTCAATGAGCGATTGTTGTTTGGCAGCGGTTTTGGTGCCACCCATCAAACCACCCAATAATCCATTCAATCCATCGGGACTACTAATATTTTGTTGGCGCGTTTGTTTGCCAAGGTATGCCAACAAAAGGGGAGCGGCTATCTTTAAAATTTGAGCAACGGTACCTGCATCGAGCCCTGATTTACTACTAAGTGCATTTTCCACTTGAGGTTGTTTGGAACCCAAAATATGTCCCAAGATCCCTGCTCCATCATCCATGGCACTTTGGTCTACCCCGCCACCGAAGAAACCTCCAAGATTGTCCAAAATGCTTCCGTCATGCTTGGAGCTTAATGCGTTCATCAATCCTTGTGCGCCACCGGGCGTAGAGGTATTCTTTTTCATGGCGCCCATCAAAAGGGGCATGGCCATACTCAAAACGTCGGCAGTTTTGCTTTCTGATTGCCCTGTTTGACCAGCTACACCGCTGATCAATTGTCTGCCCGTTGGGCTATTGAGTAAATCCAATAATCCTGACATGTGTTTAGTGTTAAGGTTAGAGGTACAATGTACAAAAAAGTAGGGTTAGAAATTCTTATAAATGCTCTAAACCTTAATTAATTTAGCAATTTGATAACCTGTTCTGCAAGCTCTACCGCAATCCGTTGTTGGGCTTCCATAGTAGAGGCTCCAATGTGTGGGGTAAGCGATATTTTTGGGTTCATTAAAATCTGGATTTCAGGGTGGGGTTCCGACTCAAAAACATCCAAACAAGCAAAGGCAAGATGGTCATTATCCAAGGCATCCACCAAAGCCACTTCATCCAAAATGCCACCACGTGACGTATTAATGATCCCCGAGCCAGGTTTCATGATTTCCAATTCTTTTGCACCGATAACATAATCCTCTTGGGCCGGCACATGAAGGCTAACAAAATCGGCTTGCTTTAACACACTTTCCAAATCTTGGCCAATTAAAGAGAAACCCAGGTTCTGTCCATCAAAAAAGGAAATGTCCAAATTAGCTTGGGCAACATGATGATCGGTGTAGATGACTTTCATTCCCAACGCCAATGCCATTTTAGCAGTTGCCTGTCCAATCCTGCCAAAACCAACTATGCCCAAGGTTTTACCTCGAAGTTCGGTTCCGCCAGAATAGCTTTTCTTCAAAGATTTGAAGTGACTTTCTCCTTCCAAAGGCATATTTCTATTGGAATCAGGTAGAAAACGAACTGCCCCTAATAAATGGGCAAAGACCAGTTCGGCAACAGATTCCGATGACGCCTCTGGGGTATTGATAACGTGGATACCTTTTGATTCGGCATATGGCACATCAATGTTATCCATCCCAACACCTCCGCGACCGATCAATTTGAGGTCGGGACAAGCATTTATGATTTCCTTATTGACCTTGGTGGCACTGCGGACCAATAGCCCAGTAATCTTATTTGTATTGATATAATTTGCCAACTGCTCTTGGGCAACATGGGTAAGGTTTACCTCAAAACCGGCTTTTTCCAATATTGCGATACCTTCCTTTGCCAAACCGTCGTTGGCCAGTATTTTCATCATTTATATTATCCTTTCTTTTCCAATTCACTCATAATATCAACCAGTACTCCAACACTTTCTATAGGAAGTGCATTATACATGGAAGCCCTATAACCACCAACAGAGCGGTGACCTTTAATGCCACTGATGCCCGCTTCCTTGCACATCTCATCGAACATATCTTTTAGTCCATCATCGGTAATGTTGAAAGTAGCATTCATCAACGAACGGTCTTCTTTTACGGCATATCCTGAGAATACTGGATTCAACTCAATTTCGGAATAGATCAGATTGGCTTTACGCTCGTTGATCTCCTCTATGGCCGCTATACCTCCTAAATCCTTGAGCCACTGCATGGTGAGCATGGAAACATAGATTGCAAAAACAGGTGGGGTATTAAACATGCTATCCTGCTTAATATGTACGGAATAATCCAACATGGATGGAATCTTTCGGGATACCTTACCCAAAATATCTTCCTTGACCACCACCAAAGTAGCACCTGCTGGACCCATATTCTTTTGGGCACCGGCATAGATCAGGTCAAATTTTGAAAAGTCGAGCTGACGGGAAAAGATATCCGAACTCATATCGCAAACCAAGGGAACATCGGTTTGTGGGAACTTTTTGATCTGGGTTCCATAAATGGTATTGTTGGAGGTCAAATGAAGATAATCCAAATCATTGGGCACTTTGTATCCCTTTGGGATATGGTCAAAATTATCTTCTTGAGACGAAGCTACTTCTACCACCTCTCCAAACAAACGGGCCTCTTTTATCGCTTTTTGGCTCCATGTTCCGGTATTCACATACCCTGCCTTTTTCTCCAAAAGATTGAAGGCCGTCATCATAAACTGCATGCTCGCTCCACCTTGCAAAAAAATGGCCTGATACCCTTTTCCTTCCAATCCCATCAATTCCAACGCCAGGGAACGGGCCTTTTCTATGATGGCCACAAACTCCTTGCTCCGGTGTGATATTTCGATTAGGGAAAGTCCGATTCCATCGAGATCCATTACGGCCTCGGATGCCTTTAACAATACTTCTTTGGGCAAAATGCTAGGTCCTGCGCTAAAATTGTGTTTTTTCATTTCCTTGGTTTACGGGATAAAGGTCTTAAAAATTCTTGGATCTAAAAACGGTTACAAAGGTTAGGTTTTTCTTAAAGTTGCAGTAGAAATGCCATGGTATCCACTCCATCGGCATAGTCTTTCAACCGAGGTTTTTGTGTATTGCCAAAACCGACATCTCCATCCCTATCCTGATTGGAAACCACACATTGGATGTGCTCCTTCAATGCATCCAATTCCTTCCAAAGGGTTTCTTCTGAATCATAATAGGAATAGAACAATACCGAAATAGGTGAGGAGAGGGAAGCTTCTTCTTTCAAGACCAAGAAACCATTGTCCAAAATCTTGAAATTGCTCATGAGGTACACCGCTTTGTTGTAATCGTAATTGTTGGCGTACTTATGCTGATGGATAATGTCCCCATAACTGAACATGGCCTTAAAGAAAGGTTCAAAATCATATCCCTTTGGTACATAGATTTTGGATACATTCCGGCATCCCAAGCCATAATACCTGAAAATATCCTCGCCCAAGGCCGTTAATTCCTCCGGGGGCTCTTTCCCTGTAAGGATGGCCACGGAATTACGGTTCTTGCGGATGATGTGCGGTTTTTGTCCAAAATAGTATTCGAAATAGCGCCCCGTGTTATTGCTTCCTGTGGCGATGACGGCATCAAAACCTTCCATTTTTCCATCTACAAAAGCAATGCGTTCTTTTAATGATGGATCTTTTCCGATCAAAAAATTAACCAAATGGGGCAGTAGTCTTTTGTCGTTAGAAGAAAGTTTGGCCAAAACCTTGTGACCGGACAAGATTACAGAGAGAAAATCGTGGAACCCTACCAAGGGTATGTTCCCTGCCATGACAATGCCAATGGTTTTGGGGGATTCAACAGATTCCAGATCATATCCGGACAACCAATCCCCAAGGTTTTCTTGGGTGAGCAAATGTCCCCATTCACTTAAGGCGTGTAAAATATTCTCTTGGGTGAACCATCCGTTTTCTTGTTGGGCACGGACCACTATCTCCTTGAATTCAAGGTCAATGGAATCATCGTTCGCATAACATTTTTCGCAAAAATCCGTTAGGTATTTTCCAAGTTCGACAAAAGCTTCAATTCTTTGGTTATACGGTGTCATTAAATTTGTACACTAATTTACTAGGGTTTATTTTTGTCAAAAGTAAGCATGCTGAAAAGAATCAGCCCAAAAGGAAAAGAAAATTATGGCCATAATTATAACAGATGAATGCATAAACTGTGGTGCTTGCGAGCCAGAATGTCCCAATACCGCAATTTATGAAGGTGCAGATGAGTGGAGATACAGCGATGGGACATCGTTGACCGGAGATGTGGTT
>JASBTS010000148.1 GCA_030148305.1 Allomuricauda sp.
TATAGCATAGACGAAGTTAATATAACTTGTATGAAAATTTATTATAGATATCTCATTTTAGCTACATTTCTCGCCCTCTTTTTGGTGGTCGTTGGTTGTCGTAGAGAAAAAAAAACATCCATCTCCGATAAAACTGAATGGACAGTTCCCTCGGACAACCTGATCAGTGCTATGATCAAAGAGCGTATGTTGTACAATGGAATCGGCATGGTGGTTGGAGTAATTGATGGTGAACGTCAGAGTGTTATTACTAATGGACTAAGTGGGGCCGAAAATGGGCGGGCTCTGGATGGGGAAACCGTATTCCAACTTGGGTCACTCACCAAAGTAATAACCAATCTACTACTCGCTGAAATGGTTACAAGTGGCGAAGTAGGACTGGACGACCCTATAAGTGACTTTCTACCTCCCGAGATAAAATTGGCGGAAGTTGGGAGACCTATAACCCTTCGAGATTTGGCCACGCATACTTCAGGGCTGCCTTCTATGCCAACCAATTTTGATATCCACGGTGAGCCTGACCCCTATGCAGCTTATTCTGTTGATGAACTTTGGTCTTTCTTGTCAAGCTATACACCTCAGCGAGCACCGGGAATAAAGTACGCCTATTCAAACCTTGGCGTATCACTCCTTGGTTGGGCGTTAGCGATCCGAATGAACACAACTTATGAAGATTTGGTCAAGGATCGGGTACTGGTTCCTCTGGAAATGAACAGCACTTCGATCACGCTTAGTGCGGAACAGTTAGCACGGTTGGCACCGGGTCATAGTCCCTATCTTCAGCCGATTCGGACTTGGGAAATGGCCACACTTCAAGCTTCCGGTTCTCTACGGTCTACAGCAAATGATATGCTTAAATTGCTGGAACTATATTTGGGGAAATCCAATAATTCCCATATGGTGGAAGCGGCAAAATTTCAGATGGGAGAAGGTGTCCAACTTGATGGAACTTTTTTCCCACTCGGTCTTGGCCTCAGGTCAGATGGAATTTATCGGCATGCCGGGGGAAAGCAAGGATATCGGTCGGGATTGGCGTTCAATCCAAGAACTGGTTTAGCGGCTGTGGTTCTATCCAATGCACGAACCTATGAATCAGAACCAATGTCGATTGCCATGCACCTTGTAGCGGGAGAAAAACTTCCTCCAGTGGCTCATGCTCCTGAGGATAAGCCCCAGGTAAATATCCCTACCGATGAACTTGAAAAGTTCGCAGGCGAATATCACAATAAAGCAGATGAGATATGGGAGATTGTTGTCTCCGGGGAATTTCTGCGAATCAGGTACCCCAACAACTCCATTTTCGAATTTGTCCCATCTGGACCCTACGATTTCTACTACAATGCGGGTAATGACGATATCATATTCGAACTTGATGACAACGGAAATATAGTCGGTATGAGAATTTACGGGGACGGAAAATCAGAAGGAGATTATCAGTTCGTGGAACGAGTCAACAAGCAATGAAATGACAAAATCGGAAACGCAAAACATGCATTGAAAAAAAAATTAAACGACAGAAAATAAAAACCTCAACAATAAGCATAAGAAATTTAACTCCTTAATATTTGAATTATGAAAACAATATGTTTCTTCTTAATGAATTGTTTTCTCATTACTACACTTGCTTTTGGACAATCAAGTGATGAAATAGAAATCAGAAAACTAGAAAAAAAATGGACAGAATTGCTCGATAAGGGAGACACAACCTCATTATTAGAAATATGGTCGGAAAACTACGTAGTAAACAATCCAAATGGAAAAATTGTTACTCCCAAAGATATTGTAGCGCTTATGAAAAGTGGACATAAATTTCCTGCAGTTAAACGAATTATTGAAAATATAACATTCAATCAAGACATTGCCATTGTAATGGGTAAAGAGCTACAACTGCCTTCTAATATGAACCCTAACAGTGAGGAATGGATACCGAGGAGATTCACCAATGTTTGGATAAAAAGTAAAAATGCATGGCATTTGGCGGCAAGACAGTCATCAAAAATAGTTTCAGAATAGCCCAGGCAATTAAAAAATATAAAAGCGAACGCACAACAACGCATATCGCTTATGGCGAGGAACGGCTCCCAGCAAAGTTTTCGGCACTTAGCCAAGTTCGTTTCGGGTGGACATGGAAGTGCTCCAAAACTGCCACAAGCCATATCCAAACCGGTGTATCTTCTATTTAAGGATGAAATCCTTAAATTTCACCACAATGGGTAGTACAAACTTGTATTCATATTATTATCCAGGATATCCTTTAGGTACGGAGGCATTTCATGACCACTTAGTTGCTTTCCTGCCATTATATTTTGCCTATCAGAAACCTCAGGGTATAATATTCCCATTCATCATAATTGACCATCAACTGTTGTTTATTCGTGTTTTTGGTTTCCTGTTTAGGTAAATTGAAACCAAAGCGATCAAATATAGGTTTGTACCAATGCATCAAGATTTTGAATTTGCAAGAAAGGCTGGAAAGCATATTATAGGTTGAAATAAGCCCCGTTAACATTAGCGATTGGATGAAAATATGTTTAAATTACCCATGAATGCACCATTGAACCTCGCCATTACATAAAAGCATTGATGTTTTACAAGACAACCTAAGTCTATCATAAACACGCCCTTCGTTGAAAAATTTTGAACAAATCGTCCTTTTGTTGATTTCAGGCCAGGGAATCCTTTTAAGTTTGGGCTTAATTTCTACCGTTGTCAAAAAAAGATGGTCCAATTTCTTTTTGGGATGGATGATTCTCGTTTTGACCATTGAAATGTTGAACGCCTGGGCCATGACCATTGGTTACCATAGCACCAAACATATGTTTCCCTTTTGGATCTTGGGTTCCTATCTGATCTTACCTCCTGCCCTTCTATTTTTCGTGAGAGCCAACACAAAGTCCTCATTTCAGTTCAATAGGAAAAACCTCTTGTATTTTATTCCGGCATGTATAGAGATTTTGTTGGCCGCCTTCGCCTTCTACTCCAATAGGCTTTGGGGAACCAATTATCATTTGATCAAAAATGCATTCTGGTTCTTTTTAACGGAAATACTCCCCGTAATAGGAACGATATCGGTTTTGGTGTATTTCGGCATCACTTTATATCGCTTGTCCCTTCAATTAAAGAGTCATCCAGGAAGAACAGGCTCCCGTCCACTCTTCAAATTGTATATGCTGTTTGGCTTTTTTTCTTTACTGATGTTGTTATGGGTTCTTCAATCCTTTTTTAACCTTGAATTGTTTGAATTGATAAAAGTGGTGATTCTCCTGTTTATTTTCATATTGGGATATTTAGGGTACTTTCAGCCCAATTTTTTTGATGTTCCCGAATTCGTGAAATTTCAAAACAAGAAAAGTAGCTATCCAAACCTCGATGATGAAAAGGAACTAGACCGATTGGATCATTTATTCGAAGTGGAAAAGATTTTCCTTCACCAAAAATTGACACTGGAGCAAGTGGCGAAACAATTGAACCTTCCTGAGCGATATCTCTCGGAACTGATCAACTCCTATCACAAAACAACCTTCCGTCATTTTGTGAACCAATTCAGGGTTAAGGAGGCCATTGAGCAAATACAGGACCCGAAACAGTCACATAAGAGTCTATTGGGCATAGCAATGGACGTAGGTTTCAACTCCAAATCAACCTTCAACCAGTCCTTTAAGTCCCTGACCGGAAAAAATCCTTCGGACTTTCTGGAAAAATGAATGGGTATGGAAACACGTTTCCGGACGTCCTAAAACACCCATCTAGGCGATAATGTCCGGAAATCGGCTTTGATTTGTCCTAAAAAATGATGAGACGATTTACAATCCTTTTCGCAGCCTTCCTATTGCCCCTTGCCTTGATCACACAAACAGGTATCGATGATAAAATACAAATTGAAATAAACAAAAACATAGAACTACTCGGCATAGGGTATTTTATCGGATTTGAAGGTGTAGATATTGAAAACAAAACGGTGGAGGTAGATGGCAATACCATCCCAAAAAAAGAATGGCATACCTACGGTTATGATATCTACAAAAAATTTGAACATTTTGCCCAGAGTGAGCACTTGAACAAAGCATTCGCGGTAGCAGACCATCTGTGGTTGGATTATCTCTGCGCCTTTTTATTGCGACTGGACGATGTGCCCAATGCCAAGATCACCGATTCCCTAGATGTGGGATACTATATCAATTTTTCAAAGGAAAAAAACAAGGAAGAAGCTTTGAAAAATGCCCAGATCTTTCTTGATGGATTAAATGCCTTCTCACAGGAAATCAATTTGGACTTGTATATGGACACCTACAGCCCATTTTACGAAAAGGCAAAGCAGGAGGTCCTTTCCAATATATCTGACAATGGTTTCGTGGAAACCATGGAAAAATTCTACAAACATGGATTTTCATCCTACCATTTGGTGCCTAGTTTGACCATACCGAAGGGCATGGGTTTTGGAATAAAAATAAAGGATGACATTTGGAGTGTGTTCGGTGCGGTGGACTTTCAAGATTTTGAGAATGAAAGCAATCTCAACATGGGTTTCACCAACAAGGATAAACTAAATGAGCTTACCATACATGAATTTGGCCATTCATTCGTAAACCCAGTTGTTGCTGAACAACCTGATACTCTGTTCCAAGCTTCGGAACATTTATTCCCCGCATTAAAACAGGCAATGGGTGATCAAGGTTATAATACCTGGAAAGTTTGCTTATATGAACATTTTGTACGGGCAGGAGAAATCATCATTGCGGAAAAAACAGGTAATTTGGACAGTGCCGAGCGATTAAAAGTTCAATACATCACCAAGAGGAATTTTAAATACATTCCTGTTATTCTGGATGAATTATACCGATACGATGATGGCGAATACGAAAAATACGATGAAGTTGTTACAAATGTATTGTTGAGCCTTTCAAAAATGTAACTGCATTCGGTGTCGAGACAGTTTAACTGCTTTCGCGAAGCATACAACCTGTTTGGATTATCTTATTGATGCTATAATAAATTTTTGGTCAGCTTATTCAATCAAACTTTGCACTTTTAGGGCTACAAGGGCTTCCCAAACCTCTTCAGGCTCCATTTTTTCACCGGTTACCTTCACATAAAAACGATTTTCAATTAGGGCTTCCAATATGGTATTCCCTTTATTTTTTTGATACTCCTCAACAGCTCTCACTCCGTTTTTGGCAAGGATCCTTTTGCTTTTAGTTTCACTTTCCTCCTCATAATCCATGATCAGTGTTGTTTGGGCTGCCATGGCCACTGATGCCCCCATCTCCCCAGCACAATCCATCAGTTCCACTTTCAGTTTACGAACCTTGTCTGTAGAGGCATAATGTACTTCAACGGATGCGATTTCACCCATGACCATGGCTCCCAAGGTATACCCTGTTCGTTGCATTCCCAATAACTCATCCGGCAACCATTCCTTGAATGTTTCTTTGGATGTTGGCGTCGCCTTTCTAAGTTTATCGCCCATTGCCTTTAGATCGTTCATGGAACCTACCGTGGATTTGGTTGGCACAGCTTCGGTATTCTTATTTGCTGAAACAGATGGCCCAGCATCCTTATTTCGGGTATCCGACTTGTTGTTACAGGACCACAAAAATAATGGCAAGGCCATTAAGGGGAACATGTATTTCTTCATGGTATTCGTAGTTTTAATTTTTTCTTTTACTTTTTCCAAACGAAACATTGCAAACCTAATGGGGTAAGATCAACAGCTCTACCCTGCGGTTTTTTTGCCGATTTTCCTCCGTGTTGTTTGGAGCAACGGGCTGTGAATCCCCAAAACCTTTGGATTGCCAAGAAAAGTTGCTCGCTGATTCTTTCATTAAGGATTTTAGTACGTTGCTGACACTTTGCGCCCGTTGTTCCGATAGTTTTTTGTTGGAAGCCGCGTTACCGACATTATCCGTGTGCCCTTCCACCACTATGGTCCCTTTTCCCAGTTGTTCAATTTGTGGGATAAGCTCCGATAATAATGCTTCTGCTTCAGGTTTCAGTTCAAATTTTCCGAATTCGAACAATACAGAACTGTCCAATTGCAACCGTATGGCCCCTCCTATGGCGGCAACGGCGTCCACATCGGCACCCGGAATACCACTTTCGGTCATTAAATCGGTCAAGCGCACAAAAGTGAAAGTCTCCCCGGGTTTCACAAATTCATGGATATCTACCATGGCTGTTCCTCCTTCAATTTCCCCAACATGGATCCACACGCTGCCATCTTTGGAAATTTCCAGTACCGTGGGTTCCACCTTTCCAATCTCAAAAATGAAAAGATCGGGACCGTTAACATCAGTAAGGGCATTATCGGTAAATTCCAGAACCAACACCCCACCAATGCCAATGCTGCAAAACCGTGAATCGAACTTACCTAAATCCTTGGGCAGATCGGGTTCCCCAAGGGATCCTTCAGAAAATCCCCCTTTCGGAAATCCCGGATTATGGCTCACAACCTTGTCCGCAAACGAAATTTTTCCCAAAGGCAGAAAAACTACATTTCCCTTTTCGTCCAAATATGTATTGCCCACGGCCTCATCTTTACTATCCCAAGTTGGATTGAGTTTTTGGAACTCGGCACGTGCCTTTTTTGATTTATTCAAGATAGATTTAGCATTTAGGCTTGCTATTTTGGTGTGATGGTCCAACAATTTGACAAAAGCCTCGGATGCATGGCCACTTTTAAGATGTTTCCCAACTTCAGGATCTAATGTTGCAGCTTGGTTATCCCGTGCTTCCTGCTCGTTCAAATAACGCTCAAAGGAAGGTACTTTTTCCAACAGCTGGATTTCCTTTTCTGTCATTTTCAAGTAACTAGCCATAGCCAGTGCCATACTATCCGGATTCTCAGTTCTGGCAATGATTTCCTGCGCCTCCCTTAACCCATATGCATTATAAATTCCGGCTTGGGTCATTTTTTCGTAGAGAAGGCTTTCATCACCTCCCATAAAATCCACCATTTTGGCTTTTGCCAAATCTTCTGTTGCATTGGCATTGTAACCTGCTTTCTGGTTGATGAGTGCCAACCGTTCATTGATCAAATCTTCCACCTTTTGGGCATTTGGGTTGGCCCGTTGCATAACTTGGTCCGTACCTTTGGCAACGGTCTTGAAGAGGTTTTGCGCCGTTCTTTTTACGGCATCCCCAGAATTATTACCCGATGTCTGTTTTGATTCTACTGCTATATCGGAGGTTGATATTCGATGCTTCAATTCGAGAAGTTCCACCTCTGGAAATTCTCCCTTTTTCAATTTCTCCTCAAAAAGTTCGAGTACGGCATCATCGGTTTGAAGTGCCCTGAAAAATACTTCCATTTGGTTTGGATCACTCAGATTAACATCAAGGACGCCATCTGCTGGTGGTTTGGAATCCAAAACATCACTTGATGGTTTTGAAACCGTTTCCTTGTTGGAAGATATCGTTGTAACCTCCTCTTCATTTTCTTCTTTTTTCCCTTTGGAACAACAGAGCAAAAGGCTGCTTAAGCTTAGCACAAGTAGTTTAACAAAGGTTTTTGACATGGTTGTTTTTTTATTCGTTTCTTCCTAAATCTTCCACGATCTCCATAATCCATGGGGTATCAGCACTTTTCGACTCCAGCTTTTCGCATTGGGTTGCCATGATACATCCTTGGTGCAAAACAATACGGCCGTCATTTAGCCAGTCCATTTCACCAAGTCCAAAGCTACCTTCTATTTCATGCCATTCCGTGTTCCCAACATGATAGATCCATGCCCTACCTCCGTCTCCAGTGGGGACGGTGAGCAAGACCATGCGGTTATCGGGAGAAAGTTTCACCAAATCCAATTCGCCTTCTTCAGGTATTGGATTAAAAAGGGTATCCAACTTGCCATCTTGCTTTTGGATGATGACCATTCCTTGGGTGGCATCAAATGTGAGGTTAGTAGCAAAGTGGGAGTCACCCCTTCCAACACAACCAAGCAATACTAAAAAGCATGCACAAAACAGGAAAAAGCCTTTGATCATGACTTTTTCCGCTTGTATTTATCCTTCATGAATTCATAATAGATAAATCCGAAACGATCGTACCAATCCTCCACCCCAAATTTGGCCTCACATATATTGAGTTGTTGCATGGCATCGGCTAACCGCTGCATGAATTCGGCATATTTTTTATCATAGGCACTTTCCAGATCGGTGATGGATTTTTCAATTCCGCGCCTTTCGTTCTGCCAAGCCAAACCTGTTACTGCATGGATTCCAGATGCATTGTCACCAAATGCCAATGCCGCATCGGTGAATTTTTTGGTACAACTGTAAATGGTGGCCAACTCTTCCAGGTTATACCGAACATTGTTGAATTCGGTTCGAGCCTGGTAATAACATTCGGAACAACTTCCCAAGTTATCGCCAAAACTAGCAGCTCCTTCCACAAGTTCATCCTCGCAGAATGATGGGATATTGGGCTCTCCCGGAATCGGCGTAGCACTCATACATTCCCCTAATCCATGGTACAGATCGAAGACCTTGGCCGCAGAACTCCAGGCCTTCATGATTCCGGAAATATTTTTATTGATACTTTCCGTGGTTTTCTTAAACTTGGCAGCATTCCAGTTTGCAGGAACCTTTTCGTTTATGATTTTGAGCAAGGCCTCAAAATTCTTCATTTGGGCATTGTTGTCCTTTATGTACTCCTCAAATTCCCTGACGGTCATGTAAGCCCCTTCAGGTCCTGACTGGACAAAGGACATTGATGAAAACCCAAGCAACACCAAAAGCAATGTAGCAGAGCTTTTATTTTTCCCCAGTAACTTTCCGGCCAGTAGACCAATGACCAACAAGGCAACACCCAAAGCGATATAAAGCCATTTATTGTCGCCACCACCTGTTGGAGTGCCACTTACTTCAGTAGTTTTGCCAGCAGCCATTTCACTGTCCTTTATCTTTCGGAACGGGCTTCCTAAATACGCCTTTACAGGTTTGCTTGCCAAAACCGTGATATTGTATAGGGCACCTTCTTCCTTGGATTCTACCTTAATCCCGAACGACCCATAGGACCTCACTTTAAAATTGACAATATCGTCCGAAGAGGATGTAGTAGTTTGTTGTTCCTGAACATCTTCCCAATTGTCCTTTACCAAGGTTACCTTCAACGGTTCCCCATCAATGCTGGAAACCAGTACGTCCACCATCTGAAACATGCCATGCCCCGTTACATAGTGATACATGACCAGACTGTCCATCTTGTTAAAGAATACAATGCCCTTTTCTTCTTCATGTCCCTTCCGGGTATCTTTTTGTAGTTTTAACTCAATGGGAGTGAGTTTTTTATCCAAAGTGTAAGGTTGGGCCAAGGCACAATGGCCCACCAATACGCCAAGTACAATAAGTAAAAAATTTCTGAATGATCCCATGGAGCCTATTTTTTATATTTTTCCAGAAGTTTGTTTGCAATGATGATCGCTTGATCTCTCATGGTTGCCTCAGGTGTGGTTTCAATTCCCTTCTTTTTGTTCACTATGGCAGCGGCCCTAGACCCATAACCAATACTGACATAGCGCTCATTGGTTGGGTTGAACATAAATAGCGACCCCCTTGCCTTATGGATACACAAATACGTGTCCCCAGATTCGCTGATTTGGGCAGAAAGCAATCCTGAGTTGTCCTTTAAATAATTGGAGATTTCATTTTTTACATCTTGTACACTAGCCAATTTTCCTGTATTGATGACCAAACGGCCTTTGCTCCCATCGGCTTGTGTTATACTGCTAGAACAAGCGAAACCTTCAGTTTCAACGCTACCTGATGCAAGGGAAAGTGATGCTTCCAACTCCGCAGGAGTCATGAAGGGACAGTTTTCCTGCGTGGCGTTGAACAAAGTGGAATAATCCCCATTTTGCTTTAGGTCGATGTCGTCTTGGGCAGGTGCCGCCGCCGCAACTTCTTCAACAGGTTCCTGTTCCATGTTTTCTGGTTTCTTCGATTCGCCACAACCTGCAAAAATCAGGATGGCCAGTGTCAAAAAAGTAAAAAAGAATGGTTTCATTATTTATGGAATTTTACGGTGTTAATAGTCAATTTTCAGGGAACAACTCCAAAACTAGAATGGAAACCTACTGTATGTATATGGGAATGAGTGGTTGGCGGGTTTGAATCCGTAATTGGCGCCCGATATAAGTCGATGGGAAATGCAACTTTTAGGTAAATCGGCCAAATTCAAACCGATTCATGAAATTAAAAAGGGCTACAAGGATTTGAATTTGGAAAGAAAATCGTCCTTTTTCCTGCGCGAAACCGCAACGTAATGCCCATTTTCAAGCTCGATCTGACCGCCATCTCCCTTAATGTAGCGTTTAATGGTTTTCAGGTTGACCAAATGGGAATGGTGACACCTAAAAAACAAGGACTTAGGTAAAAGGTCCTCATAATCCTTTAGGGTTCGACTGGTTACTTCCTTTGTCCCATTGGATAGATAAATGGTGGTGTAATTGCCATCGGCCTCTAAATGTACTATGTTTTCGATGGTCAGGAACAGTAATCCTTCTAAAGTGGGAACGGCAATTTTATCCATTACACTTTCCGATTGGAGGTTGTGCCGGAGGACTTCCAATTTTTCACGGGTATCCCTGATCGTTTCCTGTTGGATGCGGCTTACCGCCTGTTTCAATTCATCAATATCAATAGGTTTCAACAAATAATCAAATGCGGCGAACCGAATGGCTTTTATGGCATATTGATCGTACGCCGTTGTAAAGATCAAATGAAAGGATTGGTCTTTTAGCTGTGAAAGCATTTCAAATCCGCCCATAATGGGCATTTCAATATCCAAGAATACAATATCCGGATTGCTGCTTTCAATCAATTGCAATCCTGTTGTTCCATCTTCCGCATAGCCTATAACCTCCACATCGGTACAATAATGGGTCAATTTTTCCCTTAGGGCAATGCGTCCCATTTCCTCGTCATCAATAATAATAGCCTTAAGCATGCGCCTTCAATTTAATATCAACAAACAATATTCAAAAATCCATATAATGAATTGATTCTAAATGAATAACCTATTCAACTTTCAACAAAACTTCAACCCTTGTGCCTAATGCAACGCCATTCTCCTCTTTGTCTAAAATGACAATGGATGCCTTGTCTTCATCATTGAAAAAACGTATTCGATCACTGCTCATTTGGGTTCCGTAGGACCTATGCCCTTTAGTTTGATTTACAATGGGAGCATTTCGGCCCACTCCGTTATCCTCGATTACATATTTTACATATGGATGCTGTCCCGATACCGAAATTTCCAGTTTTCCGTCCCTTCCTCGTTTTTTCCGCAAGCCATGCACAATGGCATTCTCAACCAATGGCTGAATAATCAGCGGAGGTACCTGAAAATCGCCGTTTAAAAGGTTCCTATCCACTTGGACGGATACCTCATACTTGTCCTTGTCACGTAATTGTTCTAGGGAAACATAGAGTTCCAAAGTCTCCATATCTTTACTCAATGAAACGGTCCGTTGCTGGGAACTGTCCAGTACATTACGAAGCAATTTGGCGAATTTGTTCAAATATACTGTGGCATTGTGGCGATCGTTGCTTTGCACCAATGCATCAATATTGTTGATGCAATTAAAGATAAAGTGAGGGTTCATCTGTGCCCGCAATGCCTTCATTTCCGTTTCGGTGACTTTTTGCTCCATTTGGGCCTTGAACCTGATATGATCTATGCGCCGTTTCATGAAATAATAGACCACCCCTGCAATGATCATAAATGTCAGGGTAAGAAACCACCAAGTGGTCCACCATGGAGGTGTTATCTCAAAATCAAAAACATCCGATGTTCCCGGAATGTCGTTCCAGTTGAGGGTCCGTACTTCAAACCGATATTTTCCAGGACGCAGACCGGCATAGGAAACCGTGGTGCCATTGGCAAGGCTGTTCCAATTCTCATCGGAAGCTCCCAACAACCGATAACTATACCTGACCGCACTCTCGTTCACAAAATAAAGGGCTGCAAAATAGAATTGAAGATTACCTTGGTCATGTGACAAAATAGCTGTTTCTGAACTGGTTGGATCTAGGTTGATGCTTTCGCTTTCGGCTTTGTTTATGATTTGGGTGATGTGTACCGTGGGCGGCGGCAAGGTCTCCGTCAACTGATCTACAAAACGCACCAATCCAGAAGCAGTGGCCACCCAAAAAATACCGTCATCAGTTCGTTTTACGTCCCAGATTTCATCATAAAAATTATTTTCCTTACTGAAATTCAATACTTTATAGGAATCCCCTACGGGTAAGAGTTTGTCAAGGCCCAATTGAGAAGCAATAAAAATACTGCCTAGATCATCTTCTGCCGCCACATAGCACGATGGGGCCATTATGCCATCCTCCGGGGTCATATGCAAGCTTTCATATCCCCCATTGGCGTTCTTAAAAATCTTGGTCACACCCTTATCTCGAGATCCCGCCCAAACATTGCCTTTAGCATCCACGTACACTAGACTAGTTCTGGCACCCTTCATCAGATGGGTCAAATCGTCTTTTTTGGCCTTGATGGAATCTCCTTCATAAAAAAGTTCTACCCGATATAGCTTACCATCCCACATTCCTGCCCAAAGATTGCCTTCTTTGTCAAATACAATTTGGTTCACCCTTTCTGTTATGCCTGCAAGATTGAACTGTTTTTTGGTTTTAGTTTCATAGGCATGCAGACCGTAATTGCCAGCCATCAAATAATGGCCCCTTCCATCGGTTTCCATGCTGAAAAATGAATGGTCGAAGGCAATCCCTTCATCTTTTAACCCTTTTTTCGGGTCAAATTTGAATAGCTTTTTGGCTGTCCAACGATATTCCTCGTTCAAGGCAACAAAATACTCCCCTGTATGTGTAGTCAATATTTTGAAAAAACTATTGGGTTTTACCGTTGCCAAGGTGATGACCGACATGGTCAACGGATTGAACTTTTGGAGATGACCATTGGTAGTTGTCAAGAAAATTTCTTCCTCATTCAAAACCAAAACACTTTGGATTTCATTATCAGCCAACCCGTCCTGGGTGGTAAAATATTGTAATTGACCTCCCAGGGAAATTTTAGTAACGCCTTTTAAGGTACCCACCCAAAGGTTATTGCCTTGATCTTCGTACAATTTCAGAACCTTATTCGATGCCAGCCCATCTGTTTCCGTAAAAACAGTAAGTTGGCCACTTGCACCGATACGGACCAGCCCTTCATTGGTGGCTATCCAATAATTTCCATACCGGTCCTGAAGCATATCCTGTATATTTCCGCTTAGAATGGCATGATCAAAAGGTGTTGGCAAGTTGCAAAACCGA
Organism: Allomuricauda sp.; assembly: GCA_030148305.1. Lineage (GTDB taxonomy): Bacteria > Bacteroidota > Bacteroidia > Flavobacteriales > Flavobacteriaceae > Flagellimonas. The sequence continues at coordinate 13,282 of JASBTS010000148.1, forward strand.
ATAAGGCCTTCATCCACATCCTCCATAGAAAGAACGCTCAACCCATTAACGGCACAAACCCAAATATTACCCTGTATGTCCAAAAAGAGATGCTGTACTTCGCTCGGTTCGCCCGGTGGTGCAAAACCCAATAATTTCCCATTGGAGTCGAAAAGCTTTAGGGATGAGACGTATTGAGTACTATCCACAAAATGCCCCCCTGTCAATAGTTTGCCGCTTTGCGTCCTCACCAAAGAACTGTTCGGCCCTGGGTAGGGTGAAGTAATCGGGCTTATTTTTCCCTGGGAATATCTGACCAACCCTGAATTGTCTGTGGTCAAGATATTGTTGCCATCAGGTTGTTCAAAAAATGCCTCAATGGCCAATGGTTCTTTTAAAATATCTGGACCAACCTTCCCATTTTTGATGGTTTGCAATTTATCTCCTGATGCCACATACAGCATACCATCGGAGTCCTCGAACATTGCAGAAACAAAATTGAAATGCAATCCATCCTTGGTTGTAAAATTAGTGAATCGAGCACCGTCATATCGGCTCAGGCCAAAACGGGTCATGAACCACATAAAACCTTTGGAATCTTGATAAATATTGTAAACCACATTGGTAGCCAACCCATTTTCCATGGTATAATTTTCCATTAGCACACGTTGTGCCGATACTCGTGAAATGCCCAAGAGCAGGACGCAAATCAAAAGGATCCTAAATCGAAAAATGCGTTGTTCCAATAGTTTTGGCATATCCAAAAATGAAATTTACGGTAGAAATGATCCAAATTATATCAAGACTCCTTCACTAAGGTATTGGTTTTTCCAACCTTACCGCACAACAATGAGTAGTTGGTACGATTTTATGGTTAGTTGGGCCGCAATCCAAATTGTAGGTTGAAATATCTCCCCTTTTATGAATCCAATTCAACCGTTCATCTTAACACTACAACGCTGTAGTGTTAAACTTTAAAAGTTTTTGAATTTAAACAAACGTTTAATTTAAACGATTGTTTAGTTTTGCTCTCGTTTTTAACCTTAGACCATTACTTATGGACTTTAACGAGAAACAGATTCAAATTCTAAAAGTAGCCGAAAAGCTCTTTGCAGAAATCGGTTTTGATGGCACTTCTGTGCGTCATATTGCCAAGGAAGCCGATGTAAACGTGGCCATGATCTCTTACTATTTTGGTTCCAAGGAAAAATTATTGGAGTCCCTTTTGCTATATCGCGTGGCCGATTTTAAGATGGAATTGGAGACGGTGATGGTTCAAAATCTGCCCCATACTGAAAAATTGGATGCATTGGTTTCCTTAATGGTCAACCGCATCCACCGAAACCGCCGTACCCATAAAATCATCAATTACGAGTACACCAACAAATGTCGCCAAATTGATTTTGATGCCTATGTGGAACAAAAGAAAGATAGTCTCGGAATCATTGAAGCTTTTGTAAAGGATGGACAGAACAAAGGTGTGTTCAAGACCGATGTCCACACCAAACTTTTAGGGGCCACCG
>JASBTS010000169.1 GCA_030148305.1 Allomuricauda sp.
TTTAGAAGAATCGCAGTAGCTGTGGCCACATTGAGGCTTTCGGCCGTTGGTTCACCAAATTGGGGGATGGAAATACGCTCCGTGACCAATTCTGATATTTCCTTGGAAATACCATTGGCTTCATTACCCATAATCAACACTCCTTTTTCGGGCATTGTTTTGGTATAGATGGAAGTACCATCCATAAAGGCACCAAAAACGCGCAACTCCGATTTTTTGATGAAAGTGGACAAATCCGTATAAACAATGTTCACTCGTGCGATCGACCCCATGGTCGCCTGCAGCACTTTTGGGTTGTAGCAATCCACAGTATCTTCGGAACACACCAATTGTTTGATCCCGAACCAGTCACACAATCTTATGATCGTTCCTAAATTACCCGGATCACGAATAGCATCCAATGCCACTATCCAATCATAGGTTTGATTCTGGCTCGCTTCGGGCATATAAAAAACTCCCAAGACACCGTTGGGTTGTTTCAAACTGCTCATCTGTTTTAAATCCGCAGTGGAAATTTGGTCCACTTCACCAAATCCACCGGAATCATGGCCAGATGCCACAAAAATTTTGAAAGGCCTTAATCCCTCTCGCAACAACTCTTTCACCAACTTTTCACCCTCAACTACAAAGAGTCCGTGTTGAGATCGGTACTTTTTTTGCTTTAGGCTTACAACTAGTTTAATTTGGTTTTTTGTAACCATCTAAATCGTGTATTTTTGGCGTCTATGAGGGGTTCTTTAAGTCTAATGTGCAACTGGGCAAAAATAGGATTATTGTTGCTTATGGTAAGCATTTCGGGTTGCAATACACTTAAAAAGGTGGGGGATGATGAATTGCTGCTCACCAAGAACACCATTTTTGTAGATGATCAAAAGGTCACCGATAGCGAGATCAAAGGCCTCATCGACCAAAAACCCAACAGCAGTGTACTGGGCTATCCCCTCCGGTTGAATCTCTACAACATGGCCAAGGAAAATCCAGATTCTTCTTTTCAGGATTGGCTACATAGAAAGGACAAGCGCGAAAAACGTCTCAACAACCTCCTATCAAAAAAACAAGTGAGCAGGTTACAGGAATCCTTCATCGTAAAAGGAGCCAGTGAGTTTTTAGAACGGGTCGGCGAACCTCCGGTGGTCATCGATACTGCTTTGACCAACAAATCCCTAAACCGGATGGAGGCCTATTACAACAGTAAGGGGTATTTCAACAATTTGGGCGATTACGAAATTGTGGAAAGTTCCCGTAAAAAAAGGGCGCAGATAGCCTACAACATCACCCTGAACAAACCCTATATCATTGATACGGTCCAAAAAAACATTACCTCCCCCGAACTGGATTCCATTTACGATGTGGCCTCTAAACGCAGTTTCGTAAAAAAAGGAGAGCAGTTCGATCTTCAAAATTTTACGCTGGAGCGCGAACGATTGACTGCCTTATTCCGAAACTCCGGAGTCTACAATTTTCAAGAGAGCTCTATTAATTATGATATCTTGAGGGATACCACCCGTTTGGCCGATGACCAATTGATGGAGGTACAACTCAACGTAAAAAAGTTCAGGAGCGCCACCGACAGTACCGATACCAACAGCACATATAGGGTGGCCCGGCATAAACAGGTCAATATTTATGCGGATTACGACATAAATGGTGGCACTGATTCTTTGAAAACCTTGGAGTATGACAATTTTATCATCCATTACGCCAACAAACTGAGGTACAGCCCCAAAGCACTCACAGATGCCATATTTTTTGAAAAGGACAGTGTGTATCGGGATTTGGATCGCATCCGAACCTATAGGCAGATCACCAACCTGAATACCTTTAAATATCCCAACATCGAATTCATCCCCGATTCTTCGCAAACCGAATTGACCACCAATGTGTATTTGGCTGCAAAAAAGAAGTTTTCGCTCAATATGAATTTTGATGTGACGCATTCGAACATTCAACAGGTAGGGACCGCTTTTAGTACCTCCGTGATCACCCGAAATGTTTTTGGCGGCGCCGAGACCTTGAACGTATCGGCCAGGGGATCCATCGGTCTTTTGAGTGATGCCTCCCTTTCCAATGAAACCTTTACTTCAGAGCTTGGTGGAGACGTCAACATTACTTTCCCGAGGATTTGGCTGCCCTTTAGCACGGAAAAAATAATTCCATATTACATGTTGCCCCAAAGTAGGTTGCTGGCCGGTACCAATTTTCAGAAGAACATTGGTTTGGATAAACAATCGCTCAACTCCATTTTGTCGTACAACTGGACGCCATCTGACCGACTGAAGAACAATTTTGAGCTTTTGAACGTTGAATTTGTTCGAAATGTGAACCCGGACAACTTTTATAACGTATACCGAAATACGTTTTCCAATTTAGATGATATTGCCGATCAATTTCAGGATGATCCAGCATATGCCGATTATTTTAAAAGCGTTGACGATTCAACGGACCCGCTCCGTTTGGATATACCCGATGGTGCCAATGCCTTTGTTCAAGCAGTATTGAACAATGAAATTTCCGTTACGGCCGATGAACTGGATGAAGTGAACAGTATTGAGGAACGCAGAAGACGATTGACTGAGAACAACCTTATCTTCGCGAGCAACTTCACCCATACCAAGAACAGCAAATCGGACATCAACGATAACGACTTTTACCAGTACCGAATCAAAGTTGAAAGTGCGGGTGGCATGTTATCCTTGATTGCCAATGCAGTTCCGTACAACAAAAACGACAATGGACAATTGTTGGTTTTCGGCGTACCCTTTTCCCAATATGTGAAATCGGAATTGGATTATATCCGACATTGGGACATTGGTGGATCGCAAGTGTTGGCTTTTAGGAGCTTCTTCGGGATGGCCGTCCCTTATGGAAACTCGAACAGTATTCCGTTCGTTAGGAGTTACTTTGCCGGGGGATCTAACGACAACAGGGCTTGGAACGCCTATGAATTGGGCCCTGGTAAAACGGACAACATCAATGACTTCAATGAAGCCAACCTAAAACTGGCCTTCAACTTGGAATACAGATTTCCTATTGCTGGGGATGTAAAGGGTGCCCTTTTTGCCGACGCCGGTAACATTTGGAATGTATTCGACAATGAAAACAATCCCGATGCCATTTTCACCGGCATCTCTTCCCTGGCCGATTTAGCTTTGGGTACCGGACTCGGACTTCGGTATGATTTTACCTATTTCGTCTTCAGGGTGGATGTGGGCTTCAAAACCTACAATCCCGCAAAAGTGGGATCAGATCGCTGGTTCAATGGCTATAACCTCGGAAACGCCGTCTTCAATATCGGGATCAATTATCCTTTCTAGAGCAAATATTTTATTACTTTTGTCCTCTATTTTAATTCGAAACCATCTATAACTATGTCCCACAATATCAAGCCGGGCGTTGCCACCGGCGATGAAGTACAAGCAATTTTTAAGTACGCAAAAGAAAACGGATATGCCCTTCCCGCGGTAAATGTGATCGGTTCGGACACCATCAATGCCGTAATGGAAACCGCTGCCACTTTGAACTCTCCCGTGATCATCCAATTCTCTAACGGGGGTGCACAGTTCAATGCCGGTAAAGGACTTTCCAACGAAGGCCAAAAAGCCGCCATCCTTGGTGGTATTGCCGGAGCAAAACACATACACCAATTGGCCGAGGCCTATGGTGCCACTGTAATTCTTCATACCGACCACTGTGCCAAAAAACTGTTGCCTTGGATCGACGGCCTATTGGATGCCAGCGAAGAAAACTTTAAAGCTACGGGCAAACCATTGTTCAGCTCACACATGATAGACCTATCCGAAGAACCTCTTGTTGAGAACATTGAAATCTGCAAGGGCTATTTGGAGCGTATGAGCAAAATGGGCATGACCTTGGAAATTGAATTGGGCATCACTGGTGGTGAAGAAGACGGTGTGGACAACTCCGATGTGGACGATTCCAAATTGTACACCCAACCTGAAGAAGTTGCCTATGCTTACGAGGAACTTTCAAAAGTAAGCCCACGTTTTACCATTGCGGCCGCTTTCGGTAACGTGCACGGGGTTTACAAACCAGGTAACGTAAAGTTGACTCCAAAAATCTTGAGAAACTCCCAAGAATTCATTTCTGAAAAATATGGAGTGGAGCACAACCATATCGATTTCGTTTTCCACGGCGGATCTGGTTCTACTTTGGAAGAGATAAGGGAAGCTATCGGATATGGGGTAATCAAAATGAACATCGATACCGACCTTCAATATGCATTTTTGGAAGGCGTCAGGGATTATGTTCAAGGTAAATCCGCTTACCTTCAAGGCCAAATTGGAAATCCTGAAGGAGACGACCAACCCAACAAAAAATATTACGACCCAAGAGTTTGGCTTCGTGAAGGTGAAAAGACTTTCATCGCACGTTTGAAACAGGCTTTTGAGGACCTGAACAATGTAAACACCTTATAAACCCTTCGTTTAACTTAAATTTGATTGCATGTCGTCTTGGTTTAAAAGAAAGGAAAAAGGAATACAGACCGCAACAGAGGAAAAAAAGGACACCCCCAAGGGATTATGGTACAAATCCCCAACAGGTAAAATTGTAGAGTCCGAAGATCTCGCCAAAAATTTTTACGTAAGTCCAGAGGATGATTACCACGTTCGTATTGGTAGTAAGGAATATTTTGAGATTCTTTTTGATGACAACAAGTTCCGTGAACTCGATGCCAACATGACCTCCAAGGATCCCTTGAAATTCATCGATACCAAAAAATACTCAGATCGCCTAAGGGCCGCTGAGCAAAAAACAGGTTTAAAAGATGCCGTAAGATGTGCTATTGGTAAGTCCATGGGGCAAGATCTAGTAGTTGCCTGTATGGATTTCGCCTTTATCGGTGGTTCCATGGGTAGTGTTGTAGGTGAAAAGATTTCGCGTGCCATTGATGTGGCCAAAAAGAAAAAGGTCCCCTTCCTGATGATTTCAAAATCAGGTGGTGCCCGTATGATGGAAGCCGCACTGTCTTTGATGCAGTTGGCCAAAACCTCTGCCAAACTGGCCCAGTTGGCCGAAGCACAGGTTCCCTATATATCCTTGTGTACGGATCCAACTACAGGTGGTACAACCGCTTCCTATGCCATGTTGGGAGATATCAACATTGCGGAGCCAGGGGCATTGATCGGATTTGCAGGACCAAGGGTAGTAAAGGATACCACTGGAAAAGATCTTCCGGAAGGTTTCCAAACTGCGGAATTTTTGAAAGAACACGGGTTTTTGGATTTCATTGCACACCGCAGTGAGCTGAAAAAGAAAGTCAACCTTTATATCGACTTGATTACCAATCAACCCATAAGAGCATAAAAAAAGCCCCGAGTTCGGGGCTTTTTTTAATTTCCTTTTCAAATAGATAGTTAGAGCAGTGGTCGAGAACTAGGTACATTTACATCTCGACTGCGCTCGATGCGACAAAATTTATTTCTCCATTTAATTCTTAAATCTGCGAAGGAAAATTTCTTCTTGGGTGCCATCAGAATAGGTCAAGGTTCCAAAGGCGTCACAGGAGCCATCGCCAAAATCAAAACTGACCGTATTGCCCAATCGGGTAATGTCCAAAACTCCACTCACAATAAAACGGCAAGACATTTCCCTTCTCAATGGGGTGGTGATTTCCTTGATAAATTCATTTCCCGCCCTACTCACATAGGTTCTTTTTCCTGTAATCAAGAAAACATTATCGCCCCAAAAACCAGTGCCGAATCCTTCGATCCATTCCCTTGTTCGGGTTCCCGTGAACGAAGCCACATCTCCATTAGGCCATGTGGCTGTAAAAGAAGCATTGGCCGTTCCCTGTGGATTTCCATTTTCGTTGCTTCTTACCCTAACAATACTAGATGCGCCTTCCACTGCCACATCATTAAAGGTAAAGTTTTCCAAAGTCAGTTCAATGGTATTTGAAGCTGCTTCCAAATCCAAAGCATAGCTTATATGGATGATACCACTTAGGGTATTGCCATTGTGAAGTTCGCAACCTTCACCAAAATCCAAGGTAACATCTTTGGTAGTATCGGTGATAACCACGGTAACAGTAACACATTCGGGCAAATAATCGGAATGGTAATCGCCCTTGGATAAACTGGCAATTTCATCAGCGGCATACAGGTCTTCGGCAATGGTGGAAACTTCTTCCGAAATCATTTCGGTTTCATCACTATACTTTAGTTCGGTAGCTGAAATCACCTCGGCGGAAGACAGGTCTTCTTTTTGTGTAGGGTCATCACTACAGGAGGAGAAGGTCAACAAAAGACCGCCCATTACAAAAAGGGCAAACAGGTTCAAAATCATTGCTTTAGTTTTCTTTTTCATAACGATTGAATTTTAAAGGTTTAGCTCTTTGACTTCCATCTTTTGAAAAGGTTTAATTTCTTGTTAAAATTCGTAGATTCAAAAAAAGGCTTATCTTTGCACGCTGATTGAAAGACAATCAATACATAAAAATCATTTAAATAATATTGGAATGTATTTAACCAAAGAAGTAAAGGCCGAGATTTTCAAGAAACACGGCGGCTCAGAAGGCAACACAGGTTCTACGGAAGGACAGATCGCTTTGTTCACACACCGTATCAACCATTTGACAGAACACCTTAAAAGGAACCACAAGGATTACAACACCGAGCGTTCCTTAGTTCGTTTGGTAGGTAAAAGACGTAGTCTTTTGGATTACCTAAAAAATAAGGATATTGAAAAGTACCGTTCTTTGATCAAAGAATTAGGTATCAGAAAATAATGACAACGGGGGAGGCTTTGGCTTCCCCTTTGTTTTAGTTGGACGGGCTCCAACGACAAGTCCCGACCCAAAGTTGGGCAAACACAAAAAGCTTCATATAGTTTTTCATTGGTCAGTGCCGAAAGGCAAACACAACAACAACACAACCCGACCGCCCGGATGGCGGTAGACCAAATGTTTAACGACCCGTGCTTTTTACGGGTAAGACAATTTTTATGATTCCAAAAACTTTTAAAGAGGTCATTGACCTTGGTGACGGTAGGG
>JASBTS010000174.1 GCA_030148305.1 Allomuricauda sp.
ACCGGAAAATGATCGGAAAGCCTTTCGTTGAAGTTTTGATGGGAAAGCACCTCAAATTCGGGGTCGGATAATATGTAATCAATTCGTATGGGGAATTTCAATAGATCATAGGTCCTGCCAAAACCTTTCCCCTGTTCAAAATAGGAATCGTTCATATCCCCTTTTATAATCTGGTATACATTAGAATATTGGGTATTGTTGAAGTCCCCCACCACTATTTTTTTATAATGGGTTTGCTCTATATTTCCCCTAATCAGATTGGCCTGTTCAAATTGTTTGAGCATGGCTTGCCTAGAACGTTCGAACAATTTTGCCGACTCTTCACTTTTAATCGTGTTTAGACCAGGAACTATTTTAAAAGATTGTAAATGAACATCATAAATACGTATGGTATCGGAATTAAACAAAATATCCGCATATAGGGTATTATTATTGGTCTGGGGAAATTCCAATGAACCTTTATTCAATATTGGAAACTTGGAAAAAATGACCTGCACTGCCCTGCCATTGCGAAAAGGAGTTTCATACCGATATTTGTAATGTTTAAAGTAACCTCGTTTTATCCTACTAAATTCCTGGAAACATAAAACATCTGGATCCTGTTGTATTATTAATGAAACAATCTCATCATCAAGATTTGGATTATCTATCCATCCGAACTTATTAAAACCTCTTACATTAAAGGACATTATGGACAAATCTTGTTCTTCTTTAACTTCTACCTTATCATTCCCAGAAAACTTATAAAAAGGTCCCAAGAACAAATACCAAAGCACTAGTAAAGAAGCAGACAATAAAAAATTCCGTTTTTTCTTGAAAAGCCAATACGTCACAAAAACCAAGTTGATCAATACCAAAATAGGCACCACCAAACTGATTACCGATAATGATGAAATGTATTTAGTTGGTACGTAAGGCACCAATAAGGCGACGGCCAACACCAAGGCAAACAGGGTGTTGAGAACAAAGATGATTTTATTAATAAATGAGAGGTTCTTCACAAATCAATCTTCCTTACCTGCTTTAAACAAAAAATCCTTTTCTTCCTTGGACAGGCTTTCGTACCCCGATTTACTGATCTTGTCCAAAATAACATCAATCTTTTTCTGCCTTGCTTGCCTATCATAATCCGTTTGACTATTGACAGCTGTGTTCTTTTTATAGACCGTTTTCATGGGAGCTTTTTTCTCCCTCGGTTTAAAAAAATTGGCAATGGCATTTCTAAGTTTAGCAAATCCTGATCCTATGTCATTCCCTTTAAAAAGCTGACGGGCATATAGATATCCCAAGAAAGCACCCCCTAAATGCGCCAAACGCCCCCCAATATTACCACCGTAAGGAATCTGGATCAAATCCATCAACACAAAAAACGCCCCAACGTACCATAATTTGATATTGAAGAAAAACACCCGTACCTCTTGGTTCGGAATGTAAGTACAAACAAAGATCAACACGGCCGTAACCCCTGCTGAGGCACCTATCAATGCCGTGTTGGTGTGCAATAAGGTCGGGAAGACATTGTAACTCAACAAAAAGACCAATCCACCAACTATGACCCCCAAGAAATATACATTGATGAATTTTTTGGCATCAAATAGGTTGAGGAAGATGCGGCCTGCAAAATAGAGCATGATCATGTTCCAAAAAATATGTGCGAACCCGGCATGAAAAAAGGAATAGGTGATCAAGGACCATGGTTGTCCAATAAACTCCAAAAAGTCTTTGGGCAGTTGAAACCACATGGAAATGGAATACCCCATCAAGGCCTTGGAAAGTCCATCCAGCAAAAATACCAGTACATTGAGTGCGATCAACTTTTCCGCAATGCTCAGCCTAGCTATTTGGTATTGAATTCCTCCGTTCGACATAGATCAATTCCAACGGTTATTGTTGAACTGGTTCTTTTTCCAGTACCACATTATTATAAATCCTGTTAAAGCCCCACCAACGTGTGCCATATATGCTGTGTTACTCGGACTGAAGAAGGATTGACCAGTAAAAGCAGAAATAACGTCCAAAAGTATGATTCCAGGTATTAGGTATTTAGCCTTGATAGGAATTGGCAGGAAAATTATCATGAGTCTAGCTTCGGGATTCATCATTCCAAATGCCGCCAATATTCCCATTATACAACCAGATGCTCCAACCATACTTGCAAAATATGTGTCTTTATAAACCAGATATGCTGATTTCAGAGCGGAAATCTGCATATCAGTTAGCCCACCCTGTAGTTTGTTTGAAATCATCATATTTGTTATTTCCTGACTTGAAAGACCGGTATTCAACAATTCAGATTCAACAGGTAAAAAATTGAAATAATAATAACCCAATTGAAATATCACAGCACCCAAACCAGCGGAAAAGTAGACAAACAAAAACCTATTTCTTCCCAAAACACGTTCCACTGGAGTTCCAAACATCCAAAGTGCAAACATATTGAATGCTATGTGCATATAGCTGCCATGCATAAACATGTGCGTAATAATCTGCCACCAATGAAAATTTGGATTTTTGGGAAACCAAAGAGCCATCCATTGGTACATTTGGTCCGCATATAATAATGTGGCAAAAAACATGATCACGTTAATGATCAACAAATGTTTTACTGCCTCTGTCATTCTACCCATCTAGCTGAATTTTTTATCGATATCTCCTTCGGAGACAATGGTATACGTTACTTTTTGAAACGGACTTAATGAAGGCTCCTTGCACGCGAACAAATTGTTCACCAAGGCCAATTGCGACTCTTGGTCCAACACCTCTCCTGTTTTAATGGCCAAATTTTTAGATAGTGCTTTGGCCAACATTTCTGCCTGCGAAAGCGTCCCGCTATCAAATCCCTCCATATAATCCGCAATCAGACGGTCCAATACCGTGCCAATCCCACTTTCCGGCACCATCAACGGCACTCCTGTCACTTTTACAGTCTCGTGTTCCAGACTTTCAAAGGCAAATCCAATATTTGTCAGGCTTTCCCTGATTTCGTTCAAAACCGTCAATTCATTTTTATTGAAGGTCAGTTCCAAAGGAAAGAGCAATTGTTGACTTACTCCTTCTTTTACAGTGATCTCCCCTAAAAATTTTTCGAACAAGATACGTTCATGGGCCCTATTCTGGTGTATGACCAATAAGCCGGATCGCACCGTACTCATCACATATTTTCTTCGCAATTGAAACGTGGCGGCCAAGTGCTCTTCCACTCCATCATCGGCATACAAACTTCCCTGTACCTCACTTTCAGATTCGATCACCACACTACTGAATTCCTCCACATCAATGTCTCTGTCCAATCCTTCGAACATACGCTCCCAGCCTTTTGCACTGGTCTTTTGAAAGGAACTACCCAAAGCTCTGCCTCCTGGTTTCTCAATAAAAGGATTGAAGGATGCATCCACTGTTACCTTTGGTAAAATGGCGTTCCTTTCTTTGTAGGCATATGGAGTATCCAGATTGGGATCATGGTCAAAATCTAGCACAGGTGCCACATTGAATTGCCCCAAACTATGTTTTACCGTGGAACGCAAAATGGCATACAAGGTGTTTTCATCATCAAATTTCACCTCGGTTTTAGTGGGATGAATGTTAATATCGATGGATGAAGGATCTACTTCCAAATACAAAAAATATCCAGGAAACATATCCGCCTTGATAAGTCCTTCAAAAGCTGCCGCCACGGCGTGATGTAGATAAGGGCTCTTGATAAATCGGTCGTTAGCGAAGAAAAACTGTTCGCCCCTACTCTTTTTGGAGAATTCGGGTTTGCAGACGAATCCTGAGATTTTCACCACCTCGGTTTCTTCGTTCACAGGCACCAAACGGTCCTCCATCCGGTTGCCAAAAATATGGGCAATACGCTGACGATGTTTGGTTTTGGGCAGATTGAACAGTTCCGACCCATTGTTATAAAAATGGAATTCGATATTGGGATGCACCAAGGCCACCCGATGGAACTCATCGGTGATATGCCTTAGTTCTACTTGGTGCGACTTCAAGAAATTTCTTCTCGCAGGAATGTTGAAAAACAGATTTTTCACGGAAATGGAGGTTCCCTTCGGGGTGGCTACCACTTCTTGGGAAACGATCTTACTGCCTTCAATCTTTATTTGAACCCCAATTTCACTGTCCTCTTTTCTGGTTTGCATATCTACATGCGCAATTGCGGCAATGGAAGCCAAGGCCTCACCGCGGAAACCTTTGGTATGTAGATTGAAAAGATCTTGGGCAGATGTGATCTTGGATGTAGCATGACGTTCAAAAGACAACCGAGCATCAGTCTCGCTCATGCCCATACCGTCATCCACTACCTGTATCAACGTCTTACCACCATCCTTGATGATCAACTTTATGGTACTGGCACCGGCATCGATGGCATTTTCCATCAATTCCTTCACCACGGAAGCAGGACGTTGAACCACCTCCCCTGCCGCAATCTGATTGGCAACATGGTCCGGTAAAAGTTTGATGATGTCCGCCATTAGGAAGTCCAGAATATCGATAAATCGAAGTCAATAATGATGAGGAACAATAAGACCAAGATGGCCATTATCACAAGAAGTCGAAGTTTCAAATTCTTGTCCCCTTCATTTTTCAGGTCATCCATGGCCGAGCTGAATTTGTTCTTCAGCCCTCGATTGGTTTGTACCGTACTTCGGAATTTATCCAGTTTGTGTTCAATCTTATAAGGATTGCCCTCGCCCTTGTAGTATCGCGGTGCATACTCAAAGCTCCTATTTTTTCTAAGTTTCAAGGGGTTTCGCATGATATCCTTCTCCTATATGCCCAAAGGTACTCAAAATAGAAAAAAGGGCTCGGAGACCCTTCCTAAAAAATGTT
>JASBTS010000180.1 GCA_030148305.1 Allomuricauda sp.
CCGAGGAAGTCATCAAACTTCGCGGATCGTATGAAATTGACCATTCCATTGCGCGGATGGGGGCCGAAAAACTTTGGGACAAATTGAACAACCAAGATTTTGTGGCTGGATTAGGGGCACTTACTGGCAACCAGGCCATCCAGGAAGTGGAAGCCGGTTTGGATGCCATTTACCTTAGTGGCTGGCAAGTGGCGGCCGATGCCAATCTTTCCGGGGAAATGTATCCTGATCAATCCCTGTATCCTGCAAACAGTGTGCCCATGGTGGTAAAACGCATCAACAATGCTTTGTTACGTGCAGACCAGATTCAAACGGTGAACGGCGTTGCCGAAAGAAAAGATTATTTGGTACCGATCGTAGCCGATGCCGAAGCTGGTTTCGGGGGAAACCTAAATGCTTATGAACTCATGAAATCCATGATAGAAAATGGGGCTTCTGGAGTGCATTTTGAGGACCAATTGAGCTCCGCAAAAAAATGTGGACACTTGGGAGGCAAGGTTTTAGTGCCCACCCAGGAAGCCATTAATAAACTGATTGCGGCCCGTTTGGCTGCCGATGTCATGGGGGTACCCACCATCATCATTGCTAGGACCGATGCTGATGCCGCCAATTTATTGACAAGTGATATTGACGAACGCGATCATAAGTTTTTAACAGGGGAACGATCTTCCGAAGGATTCTTCTATGTAAAAAATGGCTTGGAACAAGGGATTGACCGAGGTTTGAGCTATGCACCTTTTGCCGATCTGATCTGGTTGGAGACCTCTACACCCGATTTGGAACAGGCCAAAAAGTTTGAGGAGGGTATCCATAGCAAATACCCGGATAAGATGTTGGCCTACAACTGTTCACCATCTTTCAACTGGGCAGCCAAGTTGAGCATGAAGGAAATGGAAACGTTCAGGGAAGAACTGGCGGCCATGGGTTATAAATTCCAGTTCATCACCTTGGCAGGTTTCCATGCCCTGAACACGAGTATGTTCGAGCTTTCCAGATCATATAAGGAAAGGGGAATGGCCGGGTATTCCGAATTGCAGGAGCGGGAGTTCGCTTTGCAAAATGTTGGCTTTAAAGCCGTAAAACACCAAGGATTTGTAGGTACTTCCTACTTTGATATGGTGCAGAACGTTGTTACGGCCGGTAAAGCAAGTACCATGGCTATGAAGGGCAGTACCGAAACGGCCCAATTTTAACTTAAGGAATTTTTCAATCTGTAGTTATTTGCTCATAATTCCACGCCCCCTTTTTAGGGGGCATTTTTTATGTATCAGGATATAGGGGTAGTGATTTGAATGTTTGTGTTTTTGAGCAAATAAGCCCCGAGAATACTTTCGGTTTCGATGGTGTTCTTTTGAGGGGTGATAAAGGCCTCGATATCCTCCAAAGTGGAAATCTCCGAATCATTATCGATAAAACCGTAGCCCTTGTACATGCCATCAGCAATCAGGATAACGGCACTTTCGTTTTCGTCCCTTCCTTTTTCTTTAATGATTTTCACTTCCGAAGCCAATAACTTCATGTGCGAAATGGCCTCCTTGACCTTTTCATTATAGTGCTCCACAGGTTCCTCTCCCTTACAAATGCCCTCACAGGTGGTGATCTCATGGTGGGAACAGGCCGCATGGGTTTGTTGCAAATGACAGTATCGTGGGCAAAGCGAGAAGGTTTTACAAATTTCTTCCAAATAGGCCCTGCATTCTGTTTGGCCGTAAAAAATTTTTAATGGATTGGGTGCTCCCTTTATGGTATTGTAGGCCAAGTGTAGAATACCGTTGCGATCTTCGTATGCAAAAATGGCGTATTGCTTCACTATTCTTTTTTGGGCCCGATTGTAGGGTGGAAAAAGGCGTTTGATTTCCGCGGATTCCATCAAAAGGGCAACCAATTCGCTGCCGGACAGTTGGTAATCAATGTGGGCCGTTTCACTGCACATTTGGATTTCCTTGGTGCTTTTGTCATAAAAATGGCCCAACACCCTTTTTTTTAGATTGATGGCCTTGCCTACATAAATGATTTCCCCCTTTTGGTTTTTGAAATAATAGATGCCTGGTTTGGATGGAATTTTGTTGAACACCGATTTAGGAAGGTGTGGGGGCAAGGTAGCCTCTTGACTTCGGGCATTCAGGAATTTTTTGAAAATGCCATCTGCACCTTCCATATTGATCAACCTCTCGAACAAGAGCATGGTTGCATGGGCATCGCCCCGAGCACGGTGCCGGTCTACTAACGGTATCCGGATGGATGAGCACAGTTTTCCCAAACTATAGGAGCCAAGCCCTGGGATCAAACTTCTGGACAAACGGACGGTGCACAGTTTTTTTCGGGTAAAATCGATGCCGATCTGACGAAATTCCTCCTTGATTACCCCATAATCAAAATTTACGGAGTGCGCCACAAATGTGGCGTTTTCAGTCATATTTAAAATGTCGTCTGCTATGTCGGAAAAAGTAGGGGCGTTCTGCACCATTTGATCATCGATGCCTGTCAATCCGGTAATGAAATAGGGTATGGGACATCCGGGATTGACCAAAGTGGTAAACTCATCCACCACTTGGCTGCCGTCAAACTTAAAAATGGCAATTTCGGTTACCTTGTTCCCTTTAATGCCGTTCCCCGTGGTCTCTATGTCGATGATGGTGTACAATCCAGATAAAATTGGACAATGAAATTATGGATAAACTGCACAGCATACAAATCCAAAACTATCCTTTAATGCGTTGCCGGTATTGGGTGGGAGTACACCCTTTCAGTTCCCTGAATTTTCTGTTGAAATTGGCGATGTTGCTAAAGCCGCATTGTTCCGCTATCCCATTTACGGGAGATTCGGGCTGTCCCGATAAAAGTTTACAGGCATTTTCTATTCGGATCTCGATCAGAAATTGAAAGAAGGTCTTATTGGTTCGTTTTTTGAAGTATCTGCAAAATGCATTTTTACTCATATTCGCCCGTTCCGAAATCTCTTCCAGGGAAATTTGTTCATGATACCGCTCCATGGCATACTCGTACACATTGCTCATGCGTTTCCCTTCGTCATCGGAATAGGTTTTTCTATAGACAAAGGAAGAAAGGGGTTCTGTCTGGGATTTGGTTATTTGACTGATAATGAGTAGTAACGTGGCAATTTGCTCCACTTTGTCCTGACGAGCCAACAGGTTGAACAAGGCTATGATCTTGTCTTGGTTCGTCAGTACTTTCATACCGTATTCTGACTGTCTGAAGAATTCGTTGGCCAAAGCAAGGTCAGAAAGCTTAAAGAAATCCTTTCCAAAGGAATTGTAATCAAAGAACAAGGTGTGCACGACCGATTCTTTGTTTGCACTGGCATCACTTCTAAAAACATGGGGAATAAATCCTCCAATAATCAAAATATCACCTTCTCTATATTCATTGATCGAATCCCCTACAATCAGTGTGCCGAACCCTTCCTGAACATAACTGATTTGGATTTCACCATGTTGGTGGAGTTGGTCGTACAAGACCTTTTCCTGGTCTACTTGATAGACCAAGGCCTCATCCTTGGGTTTCGGAATTTTGAAGGGAAGAACTTTCAATGCTTCTTTTTTACAAATATTATTAAAAAAATGACCTTGAATCAATATATGGGTTAATATAGTATCACAATGAGCTAATAATTGGAGCACTTGTTGCGGACAACTCTTTTTATTTTTGTTATATAAACAATTGACTACTATGATCAAATGGGAAGGCGTAATGCCAGCTTTAACCACAAAATTCAACGGTGAGGACCAATTGGACCTTGCCATGTTCGAGAAAAATGTAAGGGCCCAAATGGAGGCCGGTGTCCATGGTATCATTTTGGGCGGAACCTTAGGGGAGGCCAGCACCTTGGAACAACATGAAAAGGAAACGTTGATCAAAACCTCGTTGTCCATTGTGGGCGGCAAGATTCCCGTAATCATCAATATTGCCGAACAAAGTACCAAAGCGGCCATTGCCGTGGCCCAACATGCGGAAAAAGTGGGTGCACAAGGTTTGATGCTATTACCTCCCATGCGGTACAAGGCCACTGATTATGAAACGGTTACCTACTTTAAGGCTATCGCGAACAGCACCTCGCTTCCCATCATGATTTATAACAACCCTGTGGATTATAAAATAGAGGTAACTTTGGATATGATGGAAGAGCTGTTGGAATGTGACAATATCCAAGCGATCAAGGAGTCAACAAGGGATATCACCAATGTTATTCGCTTACAAAACAGGTTCGGGAATCGTTTGAAGGTGTTTACCGGAGTGGATACCCTAGGTCTGGAAAGTTTGGTCATTGGTGCAGATGGCTGGGTGGCCGGTCTAGTGTGTGCCTATCCTGCTGAAACGGTTGCTGTGTATGAATTGGTAAAAGCGGGTCGAATCCAGGAAGCCTTGAAAATCTACAGATGGTTCATGCCTTTGCTGGAACTGGACATTAGCCCACAATTGGTGCAGAACATCAAACTGGCAGAAGTGGCCACAGGTATCGGCACCGAAAATGTAAGGGCGCCAAGATTACCATTGCAGGGAGCAGAAAGGGAACGCGTGCTCAAGGTCATAGAAACCGCCATGGCAACCAGACCAGAATTGCCCGAATATAAGAATCTTAAAAGTGTAGTATGATTACAGGTAAAAACTGTATAGCAGGAGAATTTATTGCCAAGGGGAAGGTGGAATTCAGCACCATCAACCCTAAATTGAATATGGAGAACCCCACCGTTTTTGTGGAAGCCACAAAAGAGGAGGTAGGGGAAGCAGTGACCAAAGCATGGGAAGCCTTCAGGGTATTCCGTAAAATGTCCGGTGCCAAAAGAGCCGAATTTTTGAATGTCATCGCTGATGAAATACTGGCTTTGGACCGAGAACTGGTGGATATGTACATGCTGGAGTCCGGATTGCCAGAAGGTAGGGCTGTTGGTGAAAGGGGCCGTACTGTTTTTCAGTTGAGGTCTTTTGCGGAATTGGTGGCCAATGATGATTGGAGGGAGAATACTTTTGATGCCGCCCAACCTGACCGAAAACCATTGCCAAAGGAAGATCTT
>JASBTS010000182.1 GCA_030148305.1 Allomuricauda sp.
AGTCCATCGATATCGTGGTTGCAGTCATCGGCAAAAACAAAACCGCCGTTACGGACGTATTTTTCAAAGTTTTCCCTTTCCTTTTTGGTGAACTGGACCAACTTATGTCCCGAGATATAACAAAACGGGCTTTTGAAAATGTCATCGCTTGCCAAAGTGATGATCTTTTCTTGGGTGTCCACTTTCAAAGTCGTGTACTCGACCAGCGAATTCAGCAAATTGGACGGCATGCGCTGATCCACATCCCAATCGCCTGATTCGTATTGTAAACGGGTGAAAAAAAATTCGTTATCCAAAGCCATAAAGGTTGTAGGCTAAACCATTATCAAAATAAAAACTGGCGGTTACGGAACGCCCTTAACCACCAGTTTGTTTTTGTCCGGATTTCTATACGGCGTCCGAAAGACTGGTGAACGTAAAGTCACGAATCTTCATGTAGGGAATCAAATTACCGTCTACGCGGACCTGTTTTCCCAATGACTCAAGATTGTTGAGCATAATGATCGGACTTTCGTTGAACCTGAAATTTTTGATCGGATGCTTGATCTTGCCGTTTTCAATATAGAACGTTCCGTCGCGGGTCAGTCCAGTGTAGAGCAAGGTTTGGGGATCCACACTACGGATGTACCAAAAACGGGTCACCAAGATGCCTTTTTTGGTTCCTTTGATCATATCTTCCAAACTTTCATCGCCACCTTCCATGATAGCATTTCCTGGGAAAGGAACGGGATCAACACCTTTTTGTCCAGCCCAATAGCGATCATAAGCGAGGTTTTTTACCACACCATTCTCGATCCATTTGGTTTTCTTCAAAGGCATACCCTCACCATTCCATGTTGAAGTAGGTACATCAGGATGCAAAGGATCGGACCAAATATTGACACGCTCATCCACAATTTTCTGGCCCAATTTGTTGCCACCATCTTTGGCGGACATAAAGCTTCGGCCCTCATCCGCAGAACGGGCATTGAACGAACGGAACATGTTACCCAACAAATCGGAGGCCGCTGCGGGTTCCAAAATCACTGTATATTTTCCGGGTTCAATGGCCTTTGCTTCGCGAGACATGACCGCTTTATCGATGGCCACTTTGGATGCTTCTGCCGAATCAAATTTGGTAATGTCGTTGTAATCCCTGGTCACCCAACCGGAACCGGTACCATCATTGGTACGCATGGTCACGGTAAAATCCATGTTGGTGGATTTGTTATAAGCGAACAATCCGTTGGAATTGATCATGGCGGAAAAACGGGCACCGTCATTCAAGAATCCTGCCGCCGTTACATCTTTTGCCGCTGCCGGAACGATGCTCTTACTGGCCACCTCTGCCCTAAATTCTGGCGTAGTGTTGGCCGTAGCCTCTACATAAGTGATGGATTCGTCATAGACTTGAGGGCCCAAAGGTGCCATAAACTCAGGGTTTTCTGGTGATAGGTTGGCCAATTCCTCGGCTCTTCTTACCACTTTTTCCAAAGAGGCGTCATCGAATTCATCTATGGTAGCAGTACCTACCTTTTTGCCGAAACTGGATTGTACCACCAAACTCTGACTGGACTGGTGTCCAGCAGTGGATACCGTATTTCGGGCATATCTGATGTTACCGCTAATGGATCCACCTAGATTGATTTCACAGGCATCGGCCTTGGAAAAACTCAATGCCTTCTCCAATATTTTTCTTGCTTCTTCTTCTGTATATATAGCCATTGTCTTTCTATTTAGATGGTCCTACCTGTATTGATCACATTAATTCCGTTGAATCTGGCAGTGGAGCTTCCGTGGGAAACCGCACTTACTTGGGAAGGTTGTCCCTTACCATCAAAGAAGGAACCGAACAACCTGTAATCGTCCTTATCACAAACCTTCACACAAGAATTCCAAAATTCCTGGGTGTTGGATTGGTAGGCCACATCTTCCAACATACCTACAACCTCACCATTTTTGATCTCGTAGAACATGGTTCCACCAAATTGGAAGTTATAGCGTTGCTGATCGATGGAATACGATCCACGTCCAAGAATGTAAATTCCCTTTTCCACATCCTTGATCATATCTTGCAAAGAATATTTTTCCTTACCGGGTTCCAAGGAAACATTGGGCATACGTTGGAACTGTACATCTTCCCAACTTTGTGCATAACAACATCCGTGTGACTCGTTTTGGCCGATCATATGAACTTGATCCCTGATGGCTTCGTAGTTCACCAAAACACCATTACGGATCAAATCCCATTTTTTGGTCTTCACTCCTTCATCATCATACCCAACAGCACCTAAAGAACCGACTTGGGTTTTATCAGCTACAATGTTAACGGCATCACTTCCGTACTTGAAGTTTTTGGATTCCCATTTGTCCATGGTGGCAAAGCTGGTACCTGCATAGTTGGCTTCGTAACCCAGTACCCTATCCAACTCCAAGGGGTGACCCACAGATTCGTGGATAGTAAGGCCTAAGTGATTAGGTTCCAATACTAGGTCATATTTACCTGCTTCCACAGATTTGGCGGTCAATTTATCCTTGGCCTGCTTGGCAGCCATAGTGGCATCTTCCACAATATCATAGCTATTGCGATATAGTTTGATGCCCATTGGTCCTTCCAATTTCTCGGAAGCCAATCCATCCATATACTCATAACCCATTCCCATTGGGGCACTCATAGCCTCACGGGTCCTAAATTTTCCGGCAGCCCGGTCGATGGCGGTCACAGAGAATGTTGGCCAAATACGGTGTACATCTTGGTCAATGTAAGAACCATCTGTTGAAGCAAAATACTTTTGCTCGTTTACCATGAAAAGGGCAGAGTTCACAAAGTTAGCACCATTATCAATAGCGGCCGCATTGGCACTCAACAAAAGATCTACCTTCTCTGAAATAGGCACTTCCTTGAAATCTTTCTGGATGGGTGTTTTCCAAGAAACCTCTCCGTAAGCTTCAACAGGAGCCAATACTACCGGTTCCTTTTGGATCTTGGAGTTAGCCTTGGCTATGGCCACGGCTTGTTCGGTTGCTTTTTTGATTCCATCCTCGGTTACGGCATTGGTTGAAGCGAATCCCCAAGTACCGTTGGCAATCACACGGATTCCAATTCCGAAAGATTCAGTGTTCACCACATTCTGGACTTTGTCCTCACGGGTAAAAACGTACTGGTTCAAATACCTACCGATCCTTGCATCGGCATAGGTAGCGCCCAAGGACTTTGCTGTGTTCAGGGCCACATCGGCCATTTTCTTTTTGAGTACGACATCCATACCGGGTTCAAGAAGGGCCTCAGCGGGAATATTATTCCCCAAGAGCAATGAAGGCATCATCAGTGCCCCCGTTCCTAAACCGGCATACTGTACAAAACTTCTTCTTTTCATATGTTTCGGTTATCTGATTTACTGTTCTTTGATCGATGAAGTAGAAGGATTTTGGAATTCCTTCCACTCCCTTTGTTCAAGGGTTTCTAAAAATAGGGAGAGCCGCCCGTGTTTTATGTTAATTTTAACCTAAAATCCCCCAACGACAGGCTTAAAACTGCAAACGACCTCCTAGTGTAATTGACCGATATAATAATCCATAGCTGAAATCACCCAATTTTTCTAACTCAAAGTATAGCAAAACATCTGGCTTTACCTATGAGATGTGTCATTTTATAAGCTAGGTTTTTCCGTAACTTGAAATGTAATTATGAGCTCCTATAAATTTACAAAATC
>JASBTS010000195.1 GCA_030148305.1 Allomuricauda sp.
CCAAAGCGGGCCGATTGGATGTGTTGATCAACAACGCTGGAGTAGGTATCACCGGTCCTATTGAGGAGACCCCTCACGAAGAAATCCTAAAGGTTTTCGATACCAATTTTCATGGACCTATACATATGATGAAGGCCGTTCTGCCACAAATGCGCAAGCAGGGTGGGGGCGCTATTATCAACATCACCTCCATTGCAGGATATATGGGTTTGCCCTATCGCGGATTTTATTCGGCTACCAAAGGTGCCTTGGGGTTGATTACCGAAGCACTTCGTATGGAAGTAAAGGATTTTGGGGTAACCGTGACCAATATTGCCCCTGGTGATTTTGCCACCAATATTGCCGCTGGCAGGTATCACGCACCTGTTCTGGATGGTTCTGCATATGAAGATAAATATGCCCAGACCATTAATGCCATCAATGACGATGTGGACAGTGCAGGGGACCCCATTATAGTGGCAGAAGCGGTGTACAAGATCATGCAGCAAAATAAACCCAAGGTGCACAATCCGGTCGGGGCGTTCATGCAAAAGTTTTCCTTGAAACTTAAAAGCATATTGCCCGATAAAGTCTACGAAAAGCTATTGATCAACCATTATAAGTTGTAGTTTTATAACGCTTAAAAACAAATCATAAACAGTTACCGATGAAATTTTTTATTGATACCGCCAATCTTGACCAGATTAAGGAAGCCCAGGCTTTGGGCGTGCTTGATGGGGTGACCACCAATCCGTCCCTAATGGCCAAGGAAGGCATTACAGGAAAGGACAATATTCTTAAACATTACGTGAACATTTGTAACATTGTGGAAGGCGATGTTTCCGCTGAAGTGGTCGCCACCGATTTGGAAGGCATGATCAGGGAAGGTGAAGAATTGGCCGATCTACATGAGCAGATTGTGGTTAAGATCCCGATGATCAAAGACGGGGTAAAGGCCCTTAAATATTTTTCCGATAAAGGAATACGTACCAACTGTACTTTGGTATTCTCTGCAGGACAGGCATTGTTGGCCGCCAAGGCGGGAGCTACTTATGTTTCACCGTTTTTGGGAAGATTGGATGATATCTCTACGGATGGTCTTAATTTGATCTCTGAAATCCGTTTGATCTATGACAACTACGAGTTTGAGACCCAAATTTTGGCCGCATCCATCCGTCACACCATGCATGTAATCGATTGTGCCAAGATCGGTGCCGATGTCATGACCGGACCGTTATCATCCATTGAAGGCTTGTTGAAACACCCGCTTACCGATATCGGTTTACAACAATTCCTTGCCGATTATAGAAAAGGAAATTCCTAAATTTTAGGATTGAAATAAAAAGAAAAGGCCCTGAAATTTTCGGGGCTTTTTTTATTTAAAGGGATTTGTAGAGATCCGCAAAACCATCAATGACCACAGTGTCCTTTGCGATCACACACTTGTTGAGGCCATCAATGATCATGGCCATTTGAATTTCTTTGAAATTTTCCCCGTAAAATTGCTTGGTCTTGTCCAAATGGTATTCATCCATCAACATTTTCCATTGTGGAAAGCTGGTTCTTAGGTTGATGCCTACAAAATTGTAATGGGGATATTTCTTTTCAAGTTCGGTAATGTGCTGGTTCACATTCATGAAATGTTTCTTTTGGGAAGCAGTCCAAAAATAAAAAACAGTGTTCTTTTTGTTATTGGCCAGTTCTTTCAGGGATACTTCATGATCTTCTACATCTCTTAGTGCCAAATTCGGAAGTGTAGTATTGGGTTGTAGGTTTTTGATGCTTTTGTAGAGTAAATCAATTTCTTCCTTATGTTCTTCATTGGAAGACAACGATTGGAACTTATCGATAAACAAACGGCACTCCTCACTGGGATTGTGTTCCTTCAATAAATAGTCGATAGCAATGTTTCGGAACAGAATGTCGCGAAGATCCTGCTGTTTCACAATGCTGTCCACCAAGGTCAGCTTGTGCTTGTTGAAATGTAAACGGTCACTGACCGGCTGCCCTTCTGTAGTACAGTTCTCAAGACAGGTCATATAGGCCAAATTCCCAAAGTGCCACTTCATGTAATCGAAATAAGGTCTAAAATAGGTGAAGTCCTTATTGTCTAGATCTATGTTCTTCCGATAATCGTAAAAATTAGCAGGCAGGTCATGAAAGGTAACCTCGCCAGTTTGTTTCTTGTGGAAAAATGGGTACTTTTCCTTGTTGATGTACAGGTCATAATCAATGGAAGCCTTTGCCATATCCAGCACTCGTTCCGAAGATATTTGATTGTCTGCAACAAATTGATCTAGATGCTCTAATTTAAGGGTATGAAGGGAGTCGATCTTACTGCTGAATTCATCGGGATCCAACTGATAATATTCTTGTACCATATCACCATCTTGCTCATTACTCAAGAACATTTCTATCAAAAAGTTGTTGATTTCACTTCCTTTTCCAGAGTACACCAGGGATTCATCAAACTCAACCGTGTTCAAACGGGCCAACAAACTGTCTCCCTGTTGAAGGTACACGTATTGGAGCTCGGGCGAATGGTCAAAGTGGTAAAGCCCCTCGTCAATACTGTCCAGGTTAAAGGCAAATCGATTATTGTCATCCAGCTTTACGGAATCTACATAGGTGTCGTTATGGTAAAGCACCACATAGTCGCTGGTAGGGTTGACTATTTCGCCACCAAAAAATACTGTTGATTGTTGTTCTGTTTTGTCAGAACAAGAGAAAACAAATAGTAAGGTGAGGCCGAGTAAAAATTTTACCATATGCAGGGAACCTTCCATTAGGCTACCAAAAATAGCAATACGGGTGGGTCCACGTTGTTAATGGGTCGTTAAATGTTGTTAAGGTGCTCAATTCTGCCGTTCAATTAACGCTGATTATGTTAGAAATAAGGATTCGTTTTAGCTACTTTTGCACAAAAATTACATAGTTGCATGTTATCAGTATCCAATTTATCCGTACAGTTTGGCAAAAGAGTGTTGTTTGATGAAGTGAACGTAACCTTCACCCACGGTAACTGTTACGGGATCATTGGCGCCAACGGTGCTGGAAAATCCACATTTCTAAAAATTCTTTCAGGACAGATTGACCAGACCTCGGGTCATGTGCATTTGGAGCCTGGAAAAAGGATGTCCATTTTGGAACAGAACCACAATGCCTATGATGAATTTACGGTACTTGAAACCGTGGTGATGGGGAACAAACCATTGTTCAACATTAAAAAGGAGATAGATGCCCTTTATGCCGACTATACCGATGAAAATGCGGAGAAGATAGGGGAGCTACAGGTACAGTTTGAAGAAATGAACGGCTGGAACGCCGATAGTGATGCTGCTGCCCTTTTATCGAATTTAGGCATTACTGAAGACCTACACTATACTACCATGGCCGATATGGATTCCAAATTAAAAGTGAGGGTACTTTTGGCCCAGGCCTTGTTCGGAAATCCTGATGTATTGGTAATGGATGAGCCAACCAACGACTTGGATTATGAGACGATCAACTGGTTGGAGAATTTCTTGGGCAACTATGAAAATACGGTAATCGTCGTATCTCACGACAGGCACTTTTTGGATGCCGTCTGTACCAGTATCGCGGACATCGATTTTGGAAAAATAAACCTGTTCTCAGGTAATTATACATTCTGGTACGAAAGTAGCCAATTGGCTGCCCGCCAGCGTGCCCAACAAAACAAGAAAGCCGAGGAGAAGGCCAAGGAACTTCAGGAGTTCATCATGCGTTTTAGTGCCAACGTGGCCAAGAGCAAGCAAGCTACTTCCCGTAAAAAAATGTTGGACAAACTGAAGGTAGAGGACATAAAGCCATCTAGCCGAAGATACCCTGCCATCATTTTTGATAGGGAGCGCGAAGCTGGGGATCAAATATTGAACATTGAAAAATTGTCCGCAACTTCTGATGATGGCGATTTGTTGTTCCAAGATGTGAACATCAACCTGGCAAAAGGGGACAAAGTAGCTATCCTTTCAAAAGATTCAAGGGCCACGACTGCTTTTTACGATATCATTTCTGGCAAAACGAAGGCAACCAGTGGTAGCTTCCAATGGGGAGTGACCACCACCCAATCCTATTTGCCAGCAGATAACTCGGATTTTTTCAAGGAAAACATCAATTTGGTGGATTGGTTGCGTCAATGGGCCAAAACCGAAGAGGAGAGGGAAGAAGTGTACATCCGGGGATTCTTGGGCAAAATGCTTTTTAGTGGGGAAGAGGCCCTTAAAAAATGTACCGTGCTTTCCGGGGGTGAAAAAGTACGTTGTATGCTAAGCCGTATGATGATGCTCAGGGCCAATGTTTTAATGTTGGATGAACCTACCAACCACTTGGATCTGGAAAGTATCACGGCCTTCAACAACTCTTTGAAAAACTTTAAGGGAACTGTGTTGTTGACCACACATGACCATGAGTTTGTGCATACCGTAGCCAACAGGATCATTGAACTTACGCCTAAAGGAACCATTGATCGCTATTTGACCTTTGATGACTATATGTCTGACAAGACCATCAGGGAGCAGCGCGAAAAAATGTATGCCGTTACGGCTTAGGCATTAAAGTACTTGCTGTTCCAAATGGCGGGGTTGAAATTTTTTCCCAAAGCAAATCCGTAAA
>JASBTS010000198.1 GCA_030148305.1 Allomuricauda sp.
AACATGTTTATATGTTTGGTCGATTATTCGGTTCTCAAGCTTTTCACTGGGTTTACAATAGCAGCCTTAATGCTTTGGTAGCTGACTGTTAAGAGTGCAACCCCAACGGCCATGAATGCCGATAGGGCAAAGATCCACCATGGAATCGTGATGTGGTACGAGAAATCCTGTAACCACCGGTCCATGGCATACCATCCCAAGGGGAGGGCAATGACCACAGAGAGTCCAACGAGTTTGAGGAAATCCATGGAAAGGCGATACACGATTTGTCCAACCTTGGCGCCTAAAACTTTACGCACGCCGATTTCCTTCACGCGTTTTTGTGCGTTGAAGGCGGCAAGCCCAAGAAGGCCCAAACAGGCTATGATGATGGATAAAATGGTGAATATCATAAAGATTTGGCCCAATCGCTGCTCCGCTTCATAACTGGTGTTGAAGGAATCGTCCATGAAATAATGCTCAAAGGGCTGTGATGGGGCAAGGTCCCGCCAAATGGTTTCGACTTCCGCAATGGTTCTGGAAATATCCCCATTATTCAGTTTAATGGCCAGGTTGCTGGCATTTTCTCCTCCAAAGAAAAGCGCCAGTGCCTCCACATTGTTCCGTAGTGATTCAAAATGAAAATCTTTGACAACCCCAATTACTGTAATCAAGGTTCCGTCTTCAAAATCGTTTACAAGTTGGGTGCCAATGACAGTTTCGGGAGTTTTTCCCAGAATGGATACGGCTTTTTCATTTATGATGATGCCGGTAGAATCGCTGGGAAAACGAGCATTGTCAAAATTCCTTCCCGAAACTAGGGAAAGCCCTATGGTAGAAATGTAATCCGGATCCACACGCCATTGTTGCATGTTGATGGCCTTTTCTTGGCTTCGATCTTCAGCCCTCATAAAAGAACTGTCACTCCGTGAAGATGGTGTTGGCAAGAAACTGCTCAACGTAGCGGCATTCACTTGACTCAGCTGCTTCACTCTATCTTTGAACACTTGTCTATTACCTTCGAGAGCATTAACGCCTTGAATTACGAGTACTTGGTCTTTTGCATAACCAAGGTCTTTGCCCTGAATATATTGTAACTGTTGAAAGACCGTTAAAGTTCCCATGATCAGGAATACGGATATGGAAAATTGAAGGATGACGAGCGCGTTGCGCACACGTCCTCCGCCAATGGCATTATCACCTTGTCCTTTGAGTACTTTCGCAGCCACAAAACGGGACATAAAAAGGGCAGGATAACTTCCAGAGAGGAACCCAAGGGCCAAGGTCGCCACAAGAAGAATCAACCAAAAGAATGGATTGGCGAAGGGGATGGAGAGGTCCTTACCACTAAGGTCATTATATAAGGGCATGACCGCTGCCGCAATGATAATGGCAAAAACCAGTGAGCCCATGGCAATTAACCCAGATTCCGTGAGAAATTGCCAAATCAAACTTTTTCTTTGTGACCCAAGGGTTTTTCGGATACCTACTTCTTTGGCCCTTTTTAAGGAATGGGCCGTGGACAGGTTCATAAAGTTGACACTGGCCAATATGAGCAGGATCAGGGCAATGGCCCCAAGGATATAAACATTTTTGATGTCACTTACAGGACTGAATTCAGGACCTCTACCAGAATGCAGATAAATATCGGTCAAAGGAATGGTGGAATAGTGCATATAATTCCCAGAGGCGATAAACTGTTCTTCGGTAATTCCGGGGAAAAATTTTTGTGCATAGGGAATGAGGTATTTGCCGACCATGTTTTGTAATTGATCCTCTACGTTCTCGGCCTTGGTGCCGGGCAATAATTTGATGAGCGTATAATAATTGTGACTTCCCCATTCTGCCAATCTGGAGTCTTCATAACCGGACATCGCCAAAAAAAGGTCCCGATCCCTTAAAAATGAATTTTTTGGTAGGTCGTCAATGACCCCGGTAACCGTATATACTTCATGATCGTTCAAGACAACCGTTTTTCCAAGGGCTTGATCAATGGGGAAGTGTTTTTCCGCAGCCGTTTTGGACATGACCAAAGTGTTGGGTTCTACAAGTGCGGAGTTAACATCACCATAAAGAAGCTTTAGGCCCAATATGTCAAAAACATTGGGATCGGCATAAGTTACGCCAGGTTCGCGTACATTATTTTGCTCGCCTTGTTGTTTGATGAACACACTACCGATACTCCGAAAGCGGGTTGCCTCTTCAACCTCGGGGATATCGTTCAATATGGCCTGAGCCATGGGAGCTGAAACCTCGGCAAATTGTTCTTCCTTTCCCCCAAACTTCATGTCGGCATTAACACGATAAATATGTTCTGCTTCGGCAAACATAGTGTCGTGGGTAAGTTCGTCATAAATGTAAAGTCCCAGCAAAAGCCCACCAGCCATTCCTATAGCTAATCCAAATGTATTCAGGAAGGTGAAGAACGGCTGTTTTTTTAGGCTTCTCCAGGCTATTTTTAGATTGTTCTTGAACATGATCTTTTGTGTTTGTCGTTGTTTGATGTGTTATTCTATGCGCAAGCTTTTCACGGGGTTGGCGATGGCCGCCTTAATCGCCTGATAACTGATGGTCAATAACGTAATGGCCATAATGATACCCACGGCCAGGACGAATATCCACCAGTTCAGGGAAGTTCTGTACTCGAAATTTTCGAGCCATTGGTTCATAAAGTACCATGCAATGGGCGTGGCAATGATCCCTGCTATGAGGATCAGTTTAAAGAAATCCTGCATGACGAGCCCAACGAGGTTGATAATCCCGGCGCCCAATACTTTCCGTATGCCTATCTCTTTGGTCTTCTGCACCACAAAGAAGAGAATGAGGCCGTAGATGCCGAGACAGCCGATAAAAATGGCGAGACCCGAAAAAATTCCGATAAGGGAGAGGAAGCGTTGCTCTGTTTGATAGAGCTCCGCTACACGGTCATCCAAGAAATCATATTCAAAAACATAATCTGGAAATGCGGCAGACCATTCATTTTCAATATGCTGCAAAGCATTTTTGGCAGAAGCCATATTGATTTTTATGGCCAGTTCATTGTACAGTCTTGGTTCTGGAGCAATGAAAATGGGATTGATTTTTTCATGAAAATCACCATCGTGAAAATCGGCCACCACGCCAACAATAGTACCCTTGGCAAGACCATCATTGATGTTAATATGGCTGCCTAAGATTTCTTGTGGATCAGAAACCCCCACCTTTTGTACAAAGTCCTCATTTACCAAGATTTCATCTACAGAATCCTTGACATAAAAGTTTCGTCCTGCTACAAGGTCTATATCAAAGGCCTTTAAATAATCAGTGTCGCCAGCTTTTACCTGCATACTGAATTCCTCTGATTCCGGTCGGTTGTTGAACTTGACACTGGTGCCCCATGAGTTGTTTCCGGCACCAGGAGAGGCAAAACAGGCCGTTAGGTTTTCTACTCCAGAATTTTGTAAGATTCGCTCCTTTAGACCAAGCAATTGTGTAGTTTCAATTTGCTCAGGAATTTCTACCATTACAATGCCATCCTTGGCAAAACCCAAATCCGATTTTATGGCATACTTGAGTTGTTTGCCCACCACTATGGAACCGATAATAAGTACGATGGAGATTACAAACTGGGTAACCACAAGTGTCTTGCGGGTCAGATAGCCACCGGTATCATTGTGGGAAAGCTTTCTTTTGAGGGCCAGAACAGGTGCTATCCTTGCCAAGAGCACACCCGGGTAGCTGCCGGCCAATAAGGTGACCAATGCCAATAAAAGCACCACAAAACCTAAAAATGTAACATTCAACAACTCCTTAAAGGAAAGTTCTAGTCCAAAAGCAGTGTTGAACGAAGGCAGCACCAGCAAACACAAGGCAATACCCAGCACTAGGGCAAGAATACTGACGATGAACGTTTCTGCCATAAATTGCCAGAACAATTCACGTTTATAGCTGCCCAACACTTTACGCACCCCAACTTCCTTTGATCGGTTAATGGACTGTGCCGTGGAGATGTTGATGAAGTTGATGCTGGCCACGACCAAAATGAAAAGTCCGATCAACGAAAATATCCAAAGCGATTTGGCATCGATACCGCCACTGTATCGGTCATCAAAATGGATGTCTTTCAATGCCTGAAGTTTGTAGTGATGTACATTTTTGGAATCGGGTCTGAATTTTTTCACATATCCCTGCAACTGTTCTTCTATTTTGGCGATATCCTGGTTGGGCCGCATGAGGGCATAACAGTGAAGGGAAGAATTGATGCCCCCCCAGCTTTCGGAAGACATAAACTCATCATAACTTTTTAAGGTATCGAAAGAGAGGAAAACTTGTGCCTGCGTCAGTGTTGTTTTAGGAAGATTTTTGAGCACCCCGGTCACCTTTATGGTTTCTCCATTCTCCAGTACAAAGGTCTTGTTGACCGGGTCTTCATCTCCGAACATCTTTTGAGCCATTTGCTCTGTGATCAGGGCCGTATTGGGCTCGGAAATGGGAGCATTGTTGGAACCATCCACCAAAGGGTAATTGAAGATTTTGAAAAATCCGGTTTCGGTGAAGGCGAGGTCGGCCTTCAATTGTTTTTTGGTTCCATTTTCCTCAATGGCGATGAGCCAATTATCCCGATCCGCACTTTTGGCCACGATTTCGGCATAGTCATAATCCTGTTTGAAGGCGTGTGCAAAACCCGGGGGTACCGCAGCCTCGTAATCTATAAGGTCACGGTGTTCTTCCGTATTGACCCGATAGATACGTTCGGCATTTTGATGGAAATTATCGAACTGCAGGTGATATTGAACGAAAAGGAAGATCAGAATACTGCAACCAAACCCCATTGAAAGGCCTAGAATGTTGATGAATGAGAACCCCTTTCTTTTTACAAGGTTTCTCCAAGCTATTTTTAGGTTGTTCTTAAACATGGTAGTTCGTTTTTTGGTTTATTATTCGGTTCTTAGGCTTTTTACAGGGTTCGCCGTTGCAGATTTGATTGCCTGAAAGCTAATTGTAAACAAGGCGATAAGGAGTGTTCCAATCGCAGCAATGATCAGTATCCACCAACTAATGGTAATCCTATAGGCAAAATCTTGCAGCCATTGGTTCATGAACCAATATGCAACAGGAGATGCAATTATGATGGCGAGTATCACGAGCTTCAAAAAATCTATGGATAAAAGAGCGGTCACACTCTTTACGGAAGCTCCCAAAACCTTACGAATGCCGATTTCTTTTTTTCGCTGTAATGCGACAAAAGTGGCCAGGCCGAACAGACCCATTACCGCAATCAATATGGCAAGACCAGTAAAGGCACTGAAAATTAGGGCCAGACGGTCCTCTGCCTTATACTGGGCATCAAAAGGCTCATTTAAGAAATGGTATTCAAAAGGCTTTTCAGTTTCGTATTTTTCATAAACTCTTTTAAATTGTTCTAGGGTGGTAGGGATATTGGACTTGGGCGCAATCTTTGTGTAGATGACCCCACCATACTCAACCCAGGGTGCCGATTCATCATCGCCTTTGCTTACCAATAAACACAGTGCATTAATTTTATGATGGAGCGAGGTATAGACAAAATCTTTTAAAACCCCATTAATTTCATATTGCCCATTTATTTGCTGGTTGATGGGATTCCCTTCAAGATTTAATTTTTCAATGGCCGTCTTATTAATGACAGCTACATTTTTTTGTCCTTTAATTAAAGCAGAATCAATAGGGGGAGTTTCCCATTTCAGACCCAACATGGAAATAAAGTTTTCATCAACGGTAAGTGTTGGCAAAAAGATCATCTCTTCACTATTGTTTCTTTTTACACCCATCATATTATGGCCTTTGTACAATGGAAGAATTGCGATACTGGATTGCAACACCTCGGGAATAGCCTGTATTTCCTGTTTAAAAGGCGCAATATGTTTTCCTGTAGAGGAGGAAAAAGGCAACATCACAATGTTTTCCCTATCAACACCTGTATCTGTATGTCTGAAGAAATACATTTGCCGATCGATTACGATGGCGCAAATAATCAGCGCTATTGAAATTCCAAATTGGAAAATCGTAAAGAACTTCCTTATATTCCCCCCGTTTTTCTGTGGGCTCCACCTTCCATGTAATACAACCATTGGTCTAAATGCTGACAATAGCATTGCAGGATAAATTGCCGCTAACAAAATGGTGAATACCAGTAACGCCGAAAGGGATACTAGCATTTGTGGGGCATATAAAAATGAAATGTCCATTTGAATGTCCAAAAGAGCAAAAAAGTATGGTTGAATGGTTATACAGAGAAAATATCCGATCACAAACGAGATTACCGTATACAATGCCGATTCAAAAAAGAATTGTGAAGCAATGGCTTTTCTATGGGCACCCATTACTTTTCTGACACCAACCTCCTTGGCCCGCATTGTGGATCGTGCGGTGGAAAGACTGGCATAATTTATAAGGGCCAGAAATAAAATAAGAATTGCAACCAACGGAAATATTTTTATATACCTACTATTGGCAAAGTCTTTCCCAAAATGTAAGCTTTTGAGCGGTCTGAGAAGATATTTTTTATTGATATCGCCCTCAGCACCTGTTTTTTTGCTATTAATATTGAGTAACGCCGTCTCCACAATGGCAGGGTCTGCAGATTTATCCAAAGAGAAATAGATGGTAAAATCAGAAGAATTATCATTTAAGGATTCTTTGTACTCTTCCATGGATGCCATACTGGAAATGGATGCGACAAAATCAAAATCAATACTGGAATTGGAAGGCGCATTTTGTGCAATCCCGGTTACCGTAAAAAGATATTGGTCGTTATATAAAAATGTCTTTCCAATCGGATTTTGACCCCCAAAATATTTATCTGCAGTGTTTTGTGAAATAACTACAGAAAAGGGATTTTTCAATGCGAGATTATGATTTCCCTGAACCAATGGAAATGTGAAAAAGTCGAAAAAATTTGAATCGGCAAACAAGAAATTGTCCTCAGAAAATTTTAATGAAGGTGATTCCGGATTTTGGATAGTAACACTTTCAAAACTCTCCTTATATCTAAGATAATCTTCTATGGAAGGAATTTCCTGTTTGCCTTCTGGGCCTAGAGAATAGGGCATATAGGACAAGTATATGGGATCCTTGCCAAATGTTATTTCAGTTTCGCCCAGATAAATATTATCAGCGTTTTTATGAAACTTGTCATAACTATATTCGTGACCGATATATAAAACTATCAGCATGCATGCGGCAAGTCCCAATGATAGACCAACAATGTTTATCGATGAATACACCTTGTTTCTTACCAAATTTCTACATGCTATTTTCAGATAGTTCTTTATCATGACAAATATTTATTCGGTTCTTAGACTCTTTGTGGGATTGGAACGCGCAGCCTTTATGGCCTGGAAGCTTACCGTGATAACCGTTACCAATAGGGCTCCGAGCATGGCAAGACCAAAGATCCACCATTTAAGGATCACACGATACGGGTATTCCTGCAGCCAACCGTTCATCACGTAATAGGCAATGGGTACCGCTATGAAACAGGAGATGATAACCAATTTCAAGAAATCTTTGGAGAGCATGTTCCAAACGTTGAACACGGAAGCTCCCAAAACTTTTCTAACCCCAATTTCCTTGGTGCGTTGTTCGGCAACGAACGAGGTAAGTCCGAAAAGTCCCAAACAACTGATCAGAATGGCCAATGCGGTAAAAATGCCGGATAGTGTTCCGATACGTTCCTCGGCGGCAAATTTTTCGCCGTATTCCTCGTCCACAAAATCGTACTGGAAGGGAATATTGGGAAAATGCTCCTTGAACACCCGTTCTACAATGGCTATGTTCTGACTGGCACTTTGGCTCGGGTTCAACCTTAAATTGTAATAGGAACCATTCCCATACTTGTCGAACACATACAAGCCTTGCTTTACCGGTTCATAGGGAGATTGTGCAATCATATCCTGCACCACGCCAATAATTTTCAAGGGAGGGGACGGGTCTTCCTCGTCATCATCTTTGATGAACTGGCCTATCGGGTTTTTAAGCCCCATATATTTAACAGCGGTCTCGTTGATGAGCACTGCGTTGGAATCCGATGGGAATTCCCTTGAGAAATCTCTTCCCTCCACAATCTTCAAATTGAGACTCTTGGCATATTCCGGGGACACTTCGGTCCAGGCAAGGTCTTCTTGGAATCCTTCCGGTTTGCCTTCCCAGTTAAAACCGCTTCGGTTGGACCAAATATTGGTGGTCGGGGCACTGGAGGTGGACATTTCGGTAACGGCACCGGACTTGATGAACTCATCGCGGATCAATTCGAATTTGCCTGTAAAATCCTGACTCATGGTCGGTATTTGTACCAAGCCTTCCTTATCATAACCAATGGGCCTGTTCTTGGCATAATTGATCTGTTGCATCACGATCACGGTGCCAATGATAAAGGCTACGGACACGGTGAACTGAACCACCACTAAGATCTTTCTGGGCAATCCGGAATGTTTGCCCGTCTTAAAAGTTCCTTTCAAAACATCTACAGGTCTAAAAGAGGACAGATAAAGAGCGGGATAGCTTCCCGCAAGCAGAGCGGTAAATAGAATGAACGCCAAAGATGCCCCCCAAAATCCTGCTGAATCCCATGGGAATGCCATTTCCTTTCTTGCGAGCTCATTAAATCCGTTTAATGAAAGTACCACGATGAACACGGCAATGACAAAGGCAAAAAGCACCACCAAAAAGGATTCACCCAAGAATTGGTTGATCAATTGGTTGCGTTGTGACCCGATCGATTTGCGGATACCCACTTCCTTGGCCCTTTTCTCGGACCGGGCCGTACTCAAGTTCATGAAGTTGATGCAGGCCAACAGGAGCACAAAAATGCCGATAATGGCAAACAACCAAACGTATTTGATCCTGCCTCCTGTTTGCTTCCCGTTTTCAAAATTGGATCGTAAGTGCCAATCTTTCATGGGGAAAAGGAAAAGTTGTGGGTTAAATTCCTCTGTATTTTTATTTAGTGTCTTTTTTACGTCTTTTACGGTCGCGGTGACCCTGTCCATGGTGGTATTGTCCGCAATCTGCACAAACATTTGGAAGGAGTTGTTCCCCCATTGATCCTCAGCGTTTTTGATCCATTCGTTCACCGAAACATATTTGTCCCAAGGCATAAGAAATTTGGTATCAACAAAGGAGGCATTGAAAGGAATGTCCTCATAAACGGCGGTCACCATCATGTCGTACTGACTATTCACCTCAACGGTTTTACCAATGGGATCTTCATCACCAAAGAGGGCCTTGGCGGTGGATTCGTTCAACATGATGGAATTGATTTCACGCAGGCCGTCCTTTTCTCCTTTCAATATTTTGAGGTCAAGCAAAAAGGGAGCATCACGCTGCATAAAATTGCCATCGCGAGAAATGCTGGTCTCCTTGTACTTTAAATATTGGGAGTTGTTCCAAGAGGACATCACCAAATACTTGAAATTATCCATATACCCATCCCGGAAGGCTTTTTCCAGAGGTCTTGGAATGGCAGGTCCCGTTCCCGTTTCCCCATTAAAGGTTTGTGACTGGAAGATTTGTGCAATCTGGTCCTTGTTCGTAAAATAATCGTCGTGACCAAGTTCATCTTTTACCCACAACCCAATGATCAGGGCCACGGCCATACCCAACGCAAGGCCACCAACATTGATGATGGTATAGCCCTTATGTTTGGTAAGGTTCCTCCAGGCAATTTTTAAATAATTCTTTAACATGATGGTTCGTTTTTGATTGATGATTTATTCCGTTCTTATACTTTTTACAGGGTTGGCCATGGCGGC
>JASBTS010000153.1 GCA_030148305.1 Allomuricauda sp.
TGTTCATGATCCGAAATGGCATACACCACACCCGAAGTGCCCCCAGTCGCCGCAATTTCTCCAGGCTGCATTACGTTCAGTGACAGGGCATTATTAGGTTGGTCCCCGGCCCGGTACATGATAGGAATGCCTTCTGGAAGGCCAGATTCCAAGGAACCCTGCTTGTTCACGGTTCCTTGTTCTGAAAAAGAGGGGCGAATTTCAGAAACCAAGGAAGGGTCGATTCCCGCTTCTTCCAAAAACCAAGTTGCCAATGCATTTTCTTTAAAATCCCATAGGATACCTTCGGAAAGACCAGAAGGTGTCGTCACGCATTTTCCGGAAAGTTTTAGCGCGATATAATCACCGGGCAACATGAATTTGTGGATTTTTTTAAAGATGTCAGGTTCGTGGTCCTTGACCCATTTCAATTTGGAAAGGGTAAAATTGCTGGGGGAATTCAACAAATGTTGTACGCACTTGTTTTGTCCCACTTGGTTGAAAAGCGCTTCCCCAGTTTCCACGGCCCTACTATCGCACCAAATGATGGATTGGCGCAGTGGTTTCAAGTCCTTGTCCACCACTACCAATCCGTGCATTTGATAGGAAATCCCGATTCCCTTGATTAGTTTTTTATCGATATTGTGCTTGGTGATCAACTCTTGGGTAGCGTAGCAGGCATGTTTCCACCAAAGATCGGGATTCTGCTCCGCCCAGCCATTCTTTGGAGAATCGATAGGCATTTCCTGTTTGGGTTGTTGTTCAATGGCTACAACGCTGCCATCTTCGGCATGTACCAGTGCAGCTTTTATGGAGGAACTGCCAATATCGTAACCTATCCAATACATAAATTGAAGTGGAATTCTTCAATGAAAATAGTTATTTATAGAGGAACTCTCTTTTTAAATTCGGATTATATCTTCTAATTCTTAAAAAGTGTAATTTTTTTCTAACAATTTTTTAATCTAAAAAGAAGCGGAACTTTCTTATAAATTTGAGTAATTTGAAACATTGTTTTAGTATTTGTAAACATATAATATATAAGGTATGTTGAAAAAGCGGTCGAGTTTAATCTTTGTGCTACATGCCTCCTTGGCTGCCTTTGGAACTTACTTTTGTATGTATGCCTTTAGAAAGCCCTTTTCAGTGGCCACTTTTGAAGGCTTGTCCTATTTTGGGGTCAACTACAAAATTCTATTGGTCATTGCCCAGGTGATCGGCTATGCATTGTCCAAATTTGTGGGGATCAAGGTAATTTCCGAATTAAAGCCCAACCGAAGGTTGATGTACCTGATCTCCTTGATCGCGATGGCGGAACTTTCGTTGTTGTTGTTTGCATTGGTGCCTGCCCCTTACAATATTGTTTTTATGTTCTTGAACGGTTTGCCCTTGGGAATGATCTGGGGCATTGTGTTCTCCTATATTGAGGGGAGGCGGTTCACGGATATTTTGGGAGTGGTGCTTTCGGCCAGTTTTATCGTTTCCAGTGGCGTGGTCAAGTCCGTAGGACTTTATGTGATGAACCATTGGGGAGTCACTGAATTCTGGATGCCAGTGGTCACCGGGGCGTTGTTTTTTATTCCTCTGCTTCTGTGTTCCTATTTGTTGCAAAAAGTACCGCCACCAACCGCTGATGATATCGAGAACAGGACAGAACGGATTCCAATGACCAAGGAAGACCGCAGACATTTGGTAAAGCAGTTCTTTTTTCCGCTGCTCCTAGTGGTCATCTTTTACACTTTTTTAACCGCCTTTAGGGATTTTAGGGACAATTTTGCCCGCGAATTGTGGGACAGTATCGGTTATCAAGGTGATATTTCGGTGTTTTCTACTTCCGAGATCATTATTGCTATTGTGGTGCTTTTGATTATTGGCACCATTTTCTACATCAAGGATAATTTTAAAGCTCTGCTTACCTATCATGGGCTATTATTATTGGGGACCGTGGTGTTGGCCTTGTCCACCATCCTGTTCCAAACTGGCGTTTTGGATCCCTTTGTGTGGATGGTTTCTACCGGTTTCGGACTATATATTTGTTATGTGCCCTTCAACTGCCTGTTTTTTGATCGGTTCATTGCGGCTTTTAAAGTAAGGGGCAACTCCGGTTTTCTTATTTACATAGCGGATGCCTTTGGGTATGCGGGCAGTGTTTTGGTATTGCTCTACAAGAATTTCGGTCAGGCCAAGCTCTCATGGCTCAACTTCTTTGTGTATGGTACCTATGCCGTGGCGGTCATTGGGATTGTAATCACGGTCATGTTGTTCCTGCATTTTGGGGCACGTCACAAGTCAGAAAATAGTAATCAAGGATTAGATTATGGAAAATAGATACGATGCCATCATCATTGGTGGTGGCATTTTGGGCACTTTTCATGCCTACCACACCATGGAAATGGGCCTAAAGGTATGTTTGGTGGAAAAAGATGCCTATCCCAAAGGGGCAACCACACAAAATTTTGGCCAAGTGGTCCCCTCGGGAATGAACTCCAAATGGCAACAATTCGGGAGGGAAAGCCTTCGCATTTATAAAGAGATCCAATCGCAGTTCAATATCAGCATTCGGCAGAATGGAAGCGTGTATTTGGCATCCAATGAAGAGGAGGAACAATTGTTGGTGGAACTAAGGGCTATCAACAACAGTAACGATTATACCTCCAAAATGCTCACCAAAAGTGAATGCCTGGAACGTTACCCGGGCTTGAGAAAGGATTATGTGACCGCTGGTCTCTTTTTCCCGGAAGAAGTTACAGTGGAACCCAGGATCATGATCCACAGGCTGCAGGAATTTTTGTCGACCTATAAGGGAATGGAGATCAAAATGGGTTTTCCGGTAATTGGATGTGAACGCAACGGCGAATGGGTGAAAGTGGATAGCGCAGCAGGGGAATCGCTTTGGGCAAAAAAAGTCATCATTTGCAATGGCAGTGATTTTAAGAACCTGTATCCCGAAGTATTTGCCAACAGCGATCTGGAGGTATCCAAGTTACAGATGATGCAGACCAAACCCCAAGGGAATTATGAACTAAAGGGGTCTGTTCTCACAGGATGGTCCATCAGAAGGTATGAGGCTTTCTATGAATGTCCGTCATTTGCCGGAATCAAAAGAAACGAACCAGAAGATAGCCTTCAAAAACAGTGGGGCGTTCATATTTTGTTCAAGCAGGCAACGGATGGTTCTGTAATTTTGGGAGATTCCCATCAGTATGCCGATGCCAATTCCATGGAAGATCTGGGATACGACCTGGATATGGATATTGACCATTTTATGGTGGAGGAAGCGAAGAAAATTATCGATTTGCCTACCTATGAAATCCAAAGAAGATGGTACGGCATGTACTCCCAATGCAAAACCAGCGATATTTTCCAGAAGACGATCGATGAACATATCCATATTGTCACTGGAATTGGGGGAAAGGGAATGACAGGAAGTGCCGGGTTCAGTAAAAAGAATGTGGCATCAATTTTTAATACGCAGAAAATCAATTTATGAAAGAAATTAAACTAGCGGTTTTTGATATGGCCGGAACCACGGTGAACGAAGATAATGTGGTATACAAAACGGTTAGGCAGGCATTGGCCAAATGGGGTGTGGATGTTTCCTTGAAAACAGTCCTAGAATATGGCGCAGGAAAGGAAAAGTACAAGGCAATTATGGATGTGTTGGAAGCCACCAAGGCGAATCGTGATGAAGAGGTGGATGCCAAGGCCGTGCACAGCGACTTTAAAGAAATGCTCAAAGAAGCCTATGCCAATTTACAGGTGACCCCCTATGATGGGGTGGAACAACTTTTTGAAATCTTAAAATCCCACGGGGTAAAAGTGGTGTTGAACACAGGATATGATCGAAAAACGGCACAATCCCTTTTGGATAAACTGGGATGGGAACCCGGCAAACAAATAGACGCCTTGATCACTGCAGATGATGTGGTGAACGGACGACCTTCTTCAGAAATGATAGACAAGGCCATGGAGATGTTCCATATTGAAGGTCCGGAACATGTTTTGAAGGCGGGCGATTCCGTTATCGATATTGAAGAAGGCAAAAATGCCAACTGTGGTATTACCGTGGCCGTGTTATCAGGAGCACAGACCCGTGAGCAGTTGGAAACCGCGGAGCCAACCTACATCCTTACTTCTTTGGATGCTTTGGCAGGGGTGCTGTATCCTTGATCAGATAAAGAAATAGACCACCAACATTTTGGAGGGTACGGTCCCTCGGTTGATCGGAACATGGGGGATTCTACCATCAAAGAAAATGGAGTCCCCTTCTTTTAACAATACTTCTTGGTCCCCGATCACATAGGAACACTCCCCGGTTAAAATGTATTTGAATTCAAAGGCATCGGTGACTACTTTTTCCCTTTTTGAATTGGGCTGCACTTCCAAGAGCACACTTTCAAACCCAACGGAGTTCAGCTGTTTGCTAAAGATATAGTTGTAGGTAAAGCCGATGGCCTCGTCTTCTTTTTCTATTATAGTCTGGTCATCCTTTCGGGAAACCAAAAAGTTTTGACCGTTCACTTTGGGCATCCCATCAAAAAAATCGGTGAGTTCGGTGTCCAACGCTCCAACGATCTTTAAGAATACCGGTAAGGAGGGTATGGTCCTTCCATTTTCTATCCTTGAGATCAATCCAGCGGTAACGCCGGCATTGATGGCAACATCACTTATGGTCTTTTTATTGTTCTTCCGTATTTCCTTGATCCGTTTGCCTATTCCGATTAAATAATCTTCCATTTTGGGGTATGCTTGCTATTTTAATATTTATCACATTCTGCCAGTTTTCATAATTACTAAAAAAAGTCTTCAGTCCCTTATAAAAATGGATTCTTTTCAAAGTTCCATAAAATAAAGGGCTCATTAAAAGTGCATATTTGTAAATAATGTTTACCTAACATTGAGTGGTTTCTTTTAACCTTTCCATATCATTTTTTTAATCTGTTTAAGGGCATGCCTTAACTCTTGTGTTGGATATTTGTTGATAAATAATTAACCAAATTTTACAAATACTCAACAAATGAAAAAATCAATCCTAGCGTTTTTACTTGCCTTTACCGTAAGTATGATCGGCTATTCCCAGATTACTTTTTCGGGGAAGGTAGTAGACGAGAACAACATACCGTTGCCCGGAGCTTCGGTAGTTGTAAAGGGTAGCACCACTGGTGTGGCTACAGACTTTGATGGGAACTTTGAAATTCAGTTGCCCAGTGCCAATGAAACTTTGCTGGTTACCTATATAGGGTATTTGGCAAAAGAGTTCTCCACAGCGGGTCAATCCACTGGGACCATTATGTTGCAACCCGATTCCCAGCAGTTGGACGAGGTTGTGGTAACGGCCTTGAACATTACCAGGGACGAAAAATCCTTGGGCTACGCTGTACAAAAGGTTGGGGGCGATGAGGTGTCCCAATCAACCAGCACCAACACCGTAAGTACCCTTGCCGGTAGAACAGCCGGTGTACAGGTTGTGACCAACGGCACGGGACCTGGACAATCTTCATCCGTGGTGATCAGGGGGTATTCCTCTATGCAGGGTGACAACCAGCCATTATTTATTGTAGATGGTATTCCGATCAACAACACTACGGATACCAGAACCAACACCTTGGGTGGTGCTTCAAACATGAACCTTGATTACGGTAACGGTGCGGCGGAGATCAACCCTGATGATGTGGCCTCTATCTCCGTGCTGAAAGGTGCCAACGCAACGGCACTTTATGGCTCGAGGGCAGCCAACGGTGCGGTGATCATTACTACCAAATCCGGTAAAGGAAGAAGAAGTGGTATCAGCTTCAGTTCCAAGACTACTTTTGAAAGTGTTTTGAAAGCGCCTGAATATCAAGGGGTTTATGGTCAGGGAAAGAACTTTGACTTTGCCTTTGTGGATGGTTACGGAAACGGAACCTATGACGGTGTGGATGAATCTTGGGGCCCACTCTTGGATGGTACCTTAAGACCACAACATGATTCTCCAACCACCAACGGTTTGCGTGGTGGTGATGTTCACGGATTGGATTATGTTTTGGGATCTTCCGGGGTCGATCTTCAAAGAAGGGGAGATATCATTGCCACTCCTTTTGTATATGGTGGTAACCCAGCCAAAGAGTTTATGGAAACCGGTAGAACATTGATCAATACGGTTTCCTTATATGGTTCAAACGAAAATGGAAACTATCGTGTGAGCTATACCAATTTGGACAACAAAGGTATTGTGCCCAACACGGATTTAAGAAGAAACACCATCTCTCTTTCGGGGGATTACCAAATTTCCGATAGGTTGAGTGTGTCGTCAAAGATCAACTATAT
Source organism: Allomuricauda sp. (assembly GCA_030148305.1). Taxonomy (GTDB): domain Bacteria; phylum Bacteroidota; class Bacteroidia; order Flavobacteriales; family Flavobacteriaceae; genus Flagellimonas. The sequence continues at coordinate 6,286 of JASBTS010000153.1, forward strand.
CCGTTCAGATTCAGATAACCGTCACGTAAACGGTTACGGTACGGAATCGGTAATGTACCTCTTCATTTGGTGGGGTCAGCAAGTTAACGTGCATAACTTGAGGAATTACTGGCAAGATGGGTTGGAAGGTTTCCAACAATTCAACTACAACTACAATTATCACGATAACCCATACTTTACCATGTATGAGAATACAAATGGTCTTGCTAAGGACAGGGTCATTGGTAACCTATCCGCAACCTATAAGATCAACAACGATTTTAAATTTATGGTACGCGGTGGTCGTGATTTCTTCTCAGAATACCGATTCATAAAAAGGGCCTATTCCACCCAACGATTCCCGAACGGTCAGTACAGGGAAGACAAGATCAACTTCCAGGAAACCAACTTGGATTTCTTGTTGACCTATGACAAGAGCATCAACGATAAGTTTCATGTAAATGCCAACTTTGGTGGAAACAGAATGGTCCAGAAAAACCATTTCAACGCCTTGATGGCCAACAAACTATTGATTCCTGGGATTTACTCCTTTTCTAACGTAGATGGCAATTTGGTACAAACAACCAGCCGTCCGGAGAAGCAGATCAATTCCTTGTATGCTTTTGCCCAATTGGGTTGGAACAATAGTGTGTATTTGGACTTGACCGCTCGTAACGACTGGTCCTCCACGCTACCAGAACAGAATAATTCCTATTTCTATCCATCCGCATCATTGAGTGTAGTACTGACCGATTTGTTGGAGATCAACAACAACGATGTTCTCAACTTTGCCAAACTACGTGGTGGTTGGGCGCAGGTAGGTAGTGACACCGATGCCTATCGTCTTTCAGAATATTACGCATTGGGAACACCTGTTGGGAACAATCCAACAGCAAGTCCATCCAGTACGTTGCCAAACTTCGATTTGAAACCTGAGATCCAAACCTCTTACGAATTTGGTACCGATCTTAGGATGTTCAACAACAAATTGACCTTGGATGCCACTTACTACAACACGGTTTCCAAAAACCAGATTTTGGATATTGACCTTCCTGTAACTTCAGGAAAATCTGCCAGGACCATCAATGCCGGTAAGATCAGAAACCAAGGGGTGGAGATCATGTTGGGCATTACCCCTTTCGAAAGCAAGAACTTATCTTGGAACTCTTCCTTCAACTTTGGCTTGAACCGAAACAAGATTTTGGAATTAGCTAATGGTGTGGATAGATATTCCTACGGTGGAAACGGAATTACCTTAGTTGCAGAAAAAGGCGGTTCGCTTGGTGATATGTGGGGAACTGGTTTGGTAAAAGTTGAAGATAAGGACAGTCCTTATTATGGTGAAGTAATCTTCAACAACGGTTTGGTGCAACAAGACAACACCTTGAGAAAAGTGGGGAACTTCAACCCTGATTTTACTTTGGGCTGGAACAACACCATCAAGTACAAGAACATTTCCCTAAACTTCCTATTAGACTGGAGACAAGGTGGGGAATTGCTTTCCAGAACGCGTTTGATCGCTGCAACTTCAGGTAACGTGGTGGAAACCCTTTGGGGTCGTTCCCCAGAATATGGTGGTCCTCACCCAGGTATCGCCGACTCAGGTCTTACCTATACGGATACTAATGGAACTACCTGGACCGACGGTATCATTGGTGATGGTGTGATGTTACAAGGTGGGGAATATGTGCCCAATAATGTAATCGTTGCTGCCAATGCCTATCATAACAACCGTTACAGAAGGGACAATGACACTGAAGGTATTTATGATGCCACCTTCATCAAATTGAGGGAAGCCAGATTGACGTACGATTTCCCTAAAGGTTTCTTGAAAACAGACGATATCAAAAATTTGAGCTTCTCCTTAATCGGAACCAACCTTTGGTTGTGGGCCAAGGATTTCAACCATGGCGATCCAGAATTGTTGTCTTTCGGAGGTGGAAGTTTTGTTCCCGGGGTGGAAAATGCCACAGTACCTACAACGCGTAGTGTAGGATTTTCAATCAACGTAGAATTTTAATCAGGCTAATACACAACATAATGAAAAAGATATTCTTTATAGCTACCGTACTTGCAATGACCCTTTGGTCGTGTGACAAGTTTGACGTGAGCAACGATAATCCGGATGTGGCGTTGAACATCAACCAAAACCCGGAACTGCTTTTGACCAACCTTCAAAGAAGGGCCATCAGGGAAGCTGTAGGTGGGTCTTGGAGCGAAGGAAACCTAATGGGACAATATGGGGCACGTATCGTGTTTACCTCTTTTGACCTTTTTGATTGGGGAGATCAAGGCGGTGCCTGGAACAGCTATTACAGTGCCATTCGCGATGCCAAGGAATTGGAAAAATTGGCCAATGCCAATGAACTCGATAGCTACGTTGCTGTTTCAAGGATTATGCAAGTTTGGGCTTTCAGCATCTTGACCGATATGTGGGGAGATGTTCCTTTTTCGGAAGTAAACCAAGCAAGCGAGGCCAATTACGCCCCTGTTTATGATTCACAACAGGATATTTACACTTCCATGTTGGAAGAATTGGCCAATGCGAATTCCATTTTGTCAGGTTCTGAATTGAATGCCATTAAAGGTGACTTATTGTTCGATGGTGATCTATCGCTTTGGAGAAAATTTGCTAATTCGTTGAGATTGCGTTTGGCGCTTCGTTTGAGCGAGGTTTCACCTTCCACATCATCCAGTGTGATTGCGGAAATCTATAATAATCCAGGGCAATATCCTGTGATGGCATCCAATGACGACAATGCGGTGCAAACTTTTCTTGCTGCCAATCCAGATGCACACCCTGTTACCGAGGAATCCGTTTACCGTGTAGGATCCTATAACGAGTACAGGATTTCCGAGCATTTTGTGACCATGTTGCAAGGATTGAACGATCCCCGATTGGAATTTTTCGCCGATCCAACCGCCAATTCGGTCACTTTGGGTACCCCAGAAATTGTGGGGATGTTAAACGGAGTGGTGGATGGACCTGCCTATACCTATCAAGGTGGGGATGCTTTCCTTTCCAAGTTCAATATCGATTACTTCTATTTTCAGGCCAATGCCAACCAAGCTAGGTTGATGTTGTATTCCGAGGTTCAGTTCATTTTGGCCGAAGCCGCCCAAAGAGGATGGATCACGGCTGATGCACAAGCGTTGTACGAGGAAGGGATTACGGCCAACTTCGCCTATTGGGATGTGGCCATGCCAGCTGATTATTTGACCAGTACAGGAGTAGCTTTTGACAATACCCTGGAAACCATCATGACCCAAAAGTATATCAACCTGTTCTACACCGATTACCAAGGATTCATTGAATACAAGAGAACCGGTTTCCCTGCAACCATTGAACCAGGCCCCGATGCTTTCTATGATGTTTATCCTAGCAGGTTCGAGTACCCAAGTGAAGAAGAATCGTTGAATAATGCCAACTATACTGAAGCAGTGAACAGAATGGGAAGTGATAAGATAACGACCAAGGTTTGGTGGGAAAATTAAAAAAGCCAATGTTTTATCAGTATATAAAAAAAGGTATGATCATGACCACGGGAATTTTGCTCCTGTGGTCTTGTTCTTCCAAAGAAGATGATACCCCTAAGGGTATAGAGCACATTGTGATCATCGGTGTGGACGGTATGAGTCCCAATGGGATTCAAAAGGCCTATACGCCTATGATGGATTCCATGGTCCAAAACGGAGCCGCCACCATGCATGCCCGTTCCGTACTGCCATCAAGTTCCAGTCCCAATTGGGCCAGTATGATCATGGGGGCGGATACCGAACAACACGGGGTCACTTCCAACGGATGGGAAAAATTCGACCATCAATTACCGCCTGTAGTAGCGACCAAAAATGGAACCTTCCCTACCATTTTTACCTTGTTTCATGACCAGCAACCCGAAGCCCATGTGGGTGCTATTTACGATTGGGATGGATTTGGACGTTTGTTCGAGAAGGAGGATGTGGATTTCGATATAGACGGAGACCATGAGGACAATACCACACAACAGGCCGTAAACTACATCAAGGAGCACACCCCCAAGTTCACTTTTGTGCATTTGGACCATGTGGATCATGCCGGTCATGCCTTGGGACATGGAAGTCCAGAATATTACAAATCAGTGGAAAAGGCAGACTCTTTGATTACTGAGATTGTCAATGCAACAAAAGAAGCAGGCATCTTTGAAAATACCCTGTTCATTGTTTCTGCCGATCACGGTGGAATCGGTTTTGGGCACGGGGGCGAAAGTCTTGCCGAAATGGAGATTCCCTTTATCCTTTATGGTGCAGGAATCAAAAAAGGATATCAGATAGAAGAGACCGTATACCAATACGACAATGCAGCCACGGTGGCCTATGCCATGGGATTGCAAACTCCCCAATCCTGGATCGGGAGGCCTGTTAAAGGAGCTTTCATCGGTAATGAAAAACCCAACTTGACCTATAAGCGAAAAGAGCAGATCACCCAACCAAAGATTCTTCCGGATGCAGGCTATTTTGAGCCTGCAGGAGGAGTTTTTAAGGCGGACTCCGTTGCCGTGGTCATGCAGAACCCCAACAATGTGGGTGACATCAGATATACCATTGGAAATGCTGTTCCGACTATGGAAAACAGCAAGGTCTATCAAGATACCTTTTACCTGAAGCAGACCGAGATTGTAAAGGCCGGAATTTTTCAAGATGGTCAATTGGTGAGCACGATCGCAGAGGCCAATTTCAGGTTGGTGCCTGAAACCAAGGAAGATCCTGTTGCCTATGGCATTTATTATGGGGAAGGGATGGACAAATTACCCGATTTCGCTACCTTAAAGCCTGTTAAAGAAGGTTTTGTTACCGAATTCTCCCATAAACAGGCCTTGACGGATGATGTGCAACAAGAACAGGTGGCCTTGGTGTTGGAAAGCTATTTGGATATTCCCGAAGATGGGAAATATGGCTTTTTCACCAATAGTGATGACGGTAGTAAACTCTATGTGGACGGAAAATTGTTGGTGGATAACGATGGGGACCATGGGGTCATGGAGCGTGGCGAAGGCATTGAATTGGCCAAAGGCAAACATTTGATAAGGGTAGAATTTTTTAACGGTGGGGGAGGTTACCACTTGGATGTAAAATACCAAGGAGCCAACATTCCAAAACAGATCATTCCCGCCAATCATTTATACAGAGATAAATAACATGCAGATCCACTTTAAAAAATCAGGCGTTCTGGCCGTTCTGTTTCTTATTGCTCTGACGGTCAAAGGCCAAAAGCAGCAATTGCCTGCTTGGTAACCTGGTTTGTTGGACATCCACCACATCAATACCGGTAGGGGCGATGCCGCTTTTATGGTTTTTCCTGATGGCACCACAATGCTGGTGGATGCGGGGGATATGTCCGAGACCCATCCGAGGACCACATCGAGCAGGAATGCCAAATTGGTTCCGAACAGGTCTAAAACGGCACCCGAATGGATTGTGGATTATATGGACCAATTTTTGCCTAAAAAGCTAGAACGAAGATTGGATTATGCCCTCATCACCCATTACCACGACGATCATTTTGGGGAAATCGATTCCTTGCGAAAAATAGCGCCTGGTGGGTATCAATTGACCGGAATCATGGAAGTGGGAACCCTCATTCCGATCAAAAAATTGATCGACCGCGGATTTGAATCCCCCATCAACCTAAAAGACCCCAAAGTACAGGCCGAGGAACGTTTCTCGAGCGATGCCTATGGTATGGTTCCCACTTTAAAGGAGTATTGGAAGTTTATCGATGTTCAGTCCAAAAAAGTCGGATTGGTCAATGAAGCATTAAAGGTGGGTAGTTCGGACCAAATCGTTTTAAAAAATAATCCAAAGGATTATCCGGAATTCTCGATACAGAACATTGCCTCAAACGGAAACATTTGGACAGGCTACGATGATTCATTTTACGCTTTGTTCAAACAGGGGGAATATCCTGGTGAGAATCCGTTGAGCAATGGCATACGAATCGATTATGGAAAGTTCAATTACTATACCGGCGGTGATATATCCGGTATTGATGGAATGGGTCAGACAGACATGGATGCTTTGGAATCCCATGTGGCACCGGTAATCGGTCCGGTAGATGTGGCCACACTCAACCATCATGGCAATCGCGATTCACAAAATTCATTTTATGTTCGAACCATCAGGCCCCGTGTTTGGATCCAGCAGAATTGGACCGCCGACCATCCGGGAGAGGAAGTTTTAAGAAGGATGACATCAAAAAAACTGTACCCTGGCGAACGGGATATTTTTTCAACCATCATGCTCCAAGGCACCAAGGATGTGATCGGGGGCAGGTTGGACCAATACAAAAGCCAAAAGGGACATATTGTGATTCGGGTTTATAATCACGGGAATTCATACGATATTTATGTGTTGAACGATTCATCCGAAGAAAGGGAAATACTAGCGAAATATGGACCATATGAAGCACGATAGACACAACGCGGAATCTGTTGTGGAAGGCGACATCAACCTCACCTCTGCTAGGGGGGAATGGTTAAAGGAAGAAGTGAACGACCAGACCAAGGAACTGTTGGAAAAGGATGCCAAATACTTTTTGCACCAATCCATGTCCACCCCCTGTTTGGACGTATTAAAAAATTGCGAAGGCTCTTATTTGGAGAACGTTTCAGGGAAACGATATCTGGATTTTCACGGAAACAATGTGCACCAAGTGGGGTTTTCCCATCCCAAAATGGTGAGCGCGCTCATGGGACAACTTCAAGAACTTACATTTTCAACCCGAAGATATACCAACGAAAAGGCCATTCAGTTTGCGGAGAAATTAACATCCTATACTCCAAAGGGATTGAACCGTATCTTGCTTACCCCAAACGGCAGCTCTTCAATCAGCATTGCCCTAAAACTGGCCCGTGCAGTGACCGGGAAGCACAAGGTGGTTTCCTTTTGGGACTCGTTCCATGGGGCTAACTTGGATGCCATCAGCGTGGGAGGCGAAGCAGTATTCCAAGAACATATGGGCCCGTTGATGCCTGGTGTGGAACGTGTTCCGCCACCCATAACCTATCGCGGTATTTTTGAAGGGAACGAGCAAAAAGCGTTAGAATATCTGGAACATGTGCTGTCCAAAGACGATGAGATCGGTGCCTTTTTGGCCGAGACCATCCGCAATACCGATGTGCAGATTCCATCCGCAAAATATTGGCAAGGTGCCCGCGAACTTTGTGACAAGTATGGGGTACTGTTGATTTTGGATGAAATTCCGATCGCCTTTGGGCGTACCGGAAAAATGTTTGCTTATGAACTGTTCGGTATTGAACCTGATATCCTATGTTTGGGCAAGGGACTAGGTGGGGGCATCATTCCCCAAGCGGCCATTGTGACCCGAGAGGAATACAACAGGTTTGGGCACATCTCCTTGGGACATTATACCCACGAAAAAAGTCCATTGGGCTCGGTGGCCGGATTGACCCTTTTGGAAATCATCGAAGAGGAAAAATTATTGCAAAAAGTAAAGGCGGATGAGGAATTCATGAAAAAAGCCCTTTACAAGATGCACCGAAAATATTCCCTGATCGGCGATGTACGAGGAGTGGGTCTATTGTGGGGAATTGAATTGGTCACCAACCGGACCACTAAGGAAAAAGCGAGCGCCGAAGCTGAGGAAATCATGTACGAATGCCTTAAGAATGGGTTGAGTTTCAAGGTTTCCAAAGGAAACGTACTGCAACTCTCACCTCCCTTGACCATTTCTAGGGAGGAACTGGAAAAAGCCTTGGAAATATTGAACGAGGCCTTCCTAAAAACCAACGCCATAGCCTAATGAAAAAAATCAACCAACTACTGATCTACTTATTTATGGGTGTTGCCCAATTGATGGCCCAATCGGAGCCGCAGATTTTGGTGCAACCTTATCTACAGAACGCGGAACCCAATTCGATTACCATTATGTGGGAGACCACCAAAGGTGAGGAAAGCACGGTTGAGTATGGAACCACTCCAAAGTTGGGCAAAAAGGCCCAAGGCAAGGCCGAGGACATCAATTTTTCGGATTCGAGGGTGCATACCGTAAAGTTGACGGGTCTGGAACGTTTTACCGAATACTATTATCGGGTGAAAACGGGAAAGGCAAAATCGGACATCTATAAATTTAAGACGCCACCCTTTGCCAGTGATGAGGAATCGTTCAACATTGTTGCCATGAGCGACATGCAGTATGATAGTCAAAATCCGAATAAGTTTTCCGAAGTGGTGAACGAGGGCATTATTCAATATTTGAAAAAGGAATATGGTGGCAAATTGCCCGATAATCTGGCCATGATCATGATTCCGGGCGACTTGGTACAGAGCGGTAGCCAATACTATCAATGGAAAGAGCATTTCTTCGATCCCGCCCAAAAATTATTTGCCGAAGTGCCCGTGTACCCTGTTTTGGGCAACCATGAACGCAACTCCATTTTTTACTTCAAATATTTCAGTCTTCCCGAGAACGGAACCCCTGCCTATGCAGAACATTGGTGGTACAAGGATTATGGCAATACCCGTGTGATCGGGTTGAATTCCAATGACGGGTATCGGGATTTGAGGGAGCAATACGAATGGTTGGAAAAGGTCTTGGCAGACACGGAAAAGGATGATAATATCGACTTTGTTTTTGCCCAACTCCACCATCCGTACAAATCGGAACTTTGGATTCCAGGGGAAGAAGAACCCACGGGAAAAGTGGTGAAAATGCTGGAAGCGTTTTCCACCAAAACAGGGAAACCCAGTATTCATTTTTTTGGTCATACCCACGCCTATTCCAGGGGACAGTCCAGAGATCATAAGCATTTATGGATCAATGTGGCTTCGGCAGGAGGTTCCATCGATAATTGGGGCGAGTTTGAAGGCAGGGATTATGATGAGTTCACGGTTTCCCAAGACGAATATGGTTTCGTGATGGTGGAAGTGGACGGTAACCGAAACGACCCGAAGTTCACCATAAAGCGAATCAGTCGTGGTAACGAAAGCAAGTCTAGGGACAATGAGCTTCGCGATAGCATTACCATTTGGAGATTGGAAAAGAAACCCGAGACCCCAAAAGCAGTTTCGCCAGCAAACAATGAATGGGTGGAAGGAGAATTTGCCATATTGAAGGCTGGGAAATTCTCAAGTCCGACCAACGGAGCCTTCCATGCCGCTGCGCATTGGCAGGTTTCTGAGACCGAGGATTTTGAAAAATTGGCCTTGGACAGTTGGAAACAATATGAAAACTGGTATTATGACGAAGACCGTCAAAAAGATGACGACCTTACCGATGAAAAAACCAAACGATTGAAACCCGGAACCACCTATTATTGGAGGGTCCGTTACCGAGACCAAAACCTGAACTGGAGCGATTGGTCCGAAACAGCATCATTTAAAACCAAATAGAAAATGAAAAACAAGATGTTACTTTTGATGGCTGCCTTGGTAGCTTTTCTTAAGATCAGCGCACAGGATTCCGATACCAAGGTCATTTTGATCACACTTGACGGTTACCGTTGGCAGGAACTCTTCACAGGTGCGGACCCCTTATTGATTGGCAACAAGGAATACGTTCATGAGGTAGAGGCGTTAAAAGAAGCCTTTTGGAGAGAAACTCCTGAAGAAAGAAGGGAGGCTTTGATGCCCTTTTTCTGGACCCAAGTTTCCAAAATGGGCCAATTGCATGGAAACAGGGCATTGGGGAGCAAGGTCAACCTCACCAACACCATGTGGTTTTCTTACCCTGGCTATAATGAAATCTTGACCGGAACCGCGGATGATAAAAATATCCGAAGTAACGATAAGATCGAAAACCCCAATACCACCATTTTGGAACGGTATAACAACACCTCCGAAGGGAAAGGCAAAGTGGCCGCCTTTGGCAGTTGGGATGTGTTCCCGTTCATCATCAACGAAAAGCGTTCCGGTGTTCCCGTGAATGCCGGTTTTGAGACGGCTACCGGCACTTTGAACGAAAGGGAAAAATTCCTGAACGAACTTCAGGGTCAGGTTCCCAGCCCGTGGGGGAGTGTCCGTTTGGATGCCTTCACCCATCATTATGCGCTGGAACATATGAAGAAGGAGCATCCCAAATTGCTTTACATTTCTTACGGAGAAACCGATGATTTTGCCCATGATGGGAACTATCAGGCGTACCTAAAATCCGCTCACAACACCGATGCTTTGATCAAGGAATTGTGGGACTTTACCCAACAGGATGATTTTTATAAAGGCCAAACGGTTTTAATCATCACCACGGATCATGGTAGGGGTACCGAACCGTTGGATACCTGGAGAAGCCATGGTTCGGATATCAAGGGAGCAGATCAAGTTTGGATGGTCACATTTGGAAAGGACATTCAGCCATTGGGTGAGGTAAAACAGGAAGAGCAGCTCTTTTCCAACCAAATTGCACCCACCATATTGAAGATTTTGAATATTTCCATCCCCAAGGAAATTAAGGGGCAACCCCTAAAAATTTAAGTTTAAGTAGGTTTAATTTCAGTTAATTAGTTTGCGTTAATTTGCGATGTACCCACACTTTAAGTGTGGGTTTTGCATATTAGGGCAAAATTGATGCGGGAATTTCTTTATTAAAAT
>JASBTS010000212.1 GCA_030148305.1 Allomuricauda sp.
AATACCAGTCGCCCAAATTTTTAGGGCAGGCTTCATGAAGGCTCTCCACCGTTTGGTAAATGATGTCCACTTCGGCATTGATACCTTCCGGGCTCAAGATTTCTGCAATTTTCTTGGAAATCTGTTCAGGGGTGAAGGGAGCATAAAATTCCTTCACGTAGTTGACCACATCTTTGTCCTTGGATGTTGTCTGTGCCAAACACTTGTCGTATATCTCTTTGATGATATGTGTGGTGCCGTGTTCCTCATGAAGTGCTTGGGCCGCTTTGAAGGCGACAAAGTCTTCCAATTTGGCCATATCAATTCCGTAACAATCCGGATAGCGGATCTGTGGGGCAGAGGAAACCACGATGATTTTTTTAGGGGATAGCCTATCCAGAATTTTAAGGATACTTCTTTTTAAGGTAGTACCGCGAACAATACTATCATCAATAATGACCAGGTTATCGTTTTCCTTCACAGAGCCATAGGAAATGTCATAAACGTGGGCTACCAAATCGTCACGACTACTATCCTGTGTAATGAAGGTTCTTAGTTTTGCATCTTTGATCGCCACTTTCTCGATCCGTGGTCGTACCGAAAGTATTTTATGCAGGTTTTCCCGGGAGATATCGGAACCAAGAGCCAAGATCTGTTCCTCTTTTTTCAGGTTGAGGTAATTCTGGGCTTCCTTCACCATCCCAAAAAATGAGGTCTCGGCGGTGTTGGGGATATAGGAAAACACAGTGTTCTTTAAATCATGGTCAATGGATTCCAAAATTTGGGGGAATACCAATTTGCCCAATTTTTTTCGTTCCTGATAGATTTCTTTATCGCTACCTCTGGAAAAATATATACGCTCAAACGAACAAGCTTTGCGCTCTGTGGGTTCCAATATTTCTTTCAAGGAAACGCTTCCATTTTTCTTCACAATGACTGCGTGCCCGGGATCTAATTCCTTAACATCTTCAAATTTTACGTTGAAGACGGTTTGGATCACAGGTCGTTCCGAGGCAACTACGACCACTTCATCATCCTTGTAATAATAAGCAGGTCTGATTCCAGCAGGATCACGCATCACAAAGGCATCACCATGGCCCAGCAAACCGCCCATGGTATAGCCACCATCCCAGTTTTTTGATGCTTTTTTCAAGATCTTGGCCACGTTCAACCGTTCCGCGATCAAAGGGGAAGCTTCCCTTTTGTTAAATCCTTCTTTTTTGATCTGTTTGTAGAGCTTGGCAACGGCATCGTCCAAAAAGTGACCTATTTTTTCCATAACGGTCACTGTATCCGCCAATTCCTTGGGATGCTGGCCCAGCTCCACCAAGTTGCCGAATAGCTCATCCACATTGGTCATGTTGAAGTTACCGGCAACAATAAGGTTACGGTGCATCCAGTTGTTCTGGCGTAGAAATGGGTGTACGCTTTCAATACTGTTTTTTCCAAAAGTGCCATAACGAACGTGTCCCATCAACAACTCGCCGATATAGGGAATGTTCTTTTTTTGCCAGGCCACGTCCTTATCATGTCCGGGATTTTCGGCAAGGGTAGAATTGATGCGCGAATTGATCTGGGCAAAAATATCCTGGATGGGCTGCTGTTGGGCAGATCGCACCCGGCTCATATAGCGCTCCCCGGGTTTCATATCCAATTTGATGCTTGCAAAACCGGCACCGTCCTGTCCGCGGTTATGCTGTTTTTCCATCATCAGGTACATTTTGTTCACCCCATAAAAGGCCGTACCGTATTTTTCCTGGTAATACTCCAGAGGTTTAAGCAATCGGATCAATGATATTCCGCATTCGTGCTTAATGGCATCACTCATAACAAACCAAATAAAAATGCCCCGAATTTTCAGGGCAGGTATTTATGTTAACTCTATATTGAACTGTGTCAAATCCCTAAACTGCATCAACCGACTGTCCACTTCATGTTTTTGCAGGTTCACCATCCGATCGGTACCGAACCGTTCCACACAAAAGGAGGCCAGGTTGGATCCATGGATGATGGCATTCTTCATACTTTCAAATGAAATATTTCCTGTTTCGGTCAAATATCCTGCAAAACCGCCTGCGAAGGTATCACCGGCTCCAGTGGGATCAAAAACTTCTTCCAAAGGAAGGGCCGGGGCAAAGAAAATGTTCTCTTTATGGAACAACAGGGCTCCGTGTTCCCCTTTTTTGATGACTACATATTTTGGGCCCATTTCCTGGATTTTGGCCGCAGCTTTCACCAAGGAATATTCACCCGTCATTTGCCTTGCTTCGGCATCGTTGATGGTGATCACGTCAATCTTTTTGATGACGGCCATCAATTCGTCCCAAGTACTGTCCATCCAAAAGTTCATCGTATCCAGTATGATCAACTTTGGTCGTTTTTCCATCTGATTAATTACACCCATTTGGATATTGGGATGCAGGTTGCCCAACATGACCACATCTGCTTCGGTAAAATTGGCGGGAACAATCGGGTTGAAATCGGCCAAGGTGTTCAGCTCGGTGACCAAGGTATCGCGGGAATTCAGGTCGTTGTGGTATTTTCCTTCCCAGAAAAACGTTTTTCCACCCTTCACTACTTCCACACCGGTCAGGTCGATGTTCTTGTTTTTCAGGATATCCATGTAGGACTGGGGAAAGTCGTCACCCACAACGGAGACGATGGCAGCATCCACTTTAAATTGTGAGGCAGCAAGACCAATGAAGGTTCCGGCACCGCCCAAGATTTTGCCTGTCTTTCCAAAAGGGGTTTCAATAGCATCAAAGGCCATAGATCCCACGATCAGCAATTTGCCCATTCCCTGAATTTTGGTGCAAATATACGTTTTGAAATTCCAAATAGAATCATAAGTAAAGGAATAAAGAAGAGCAGAGGAACAAATACAAGTTCAAGTGCAATTTTAAAGTGAAAAAAATGATGATTTCCACTTCAAACATCGTCTATGTTACCTCTATTTTCTTCCGAAATCGGCAGGAATCTCACCCCATGCCTTGGTCTCCCATTTTACGATTTGGGTGGTGTAACGGTTCTTTTTTAACCAATCCTCGGCACGTTCGATGAGTTCGAACAATTTAGCATTTTTTTGGGTCTTCTCCAGCTTGGTGCCACATGTGCCTTTTCGTACCCAACCCATGGCAATCCTAGAATCGGAATAAAGGATGCGATCACTCTTTTTCTGCTTTAAAAAAGCAAGTCCGTGAACTAAGGCCAAAAATTCGCCCACATTGTTGGTGCCCTGTTCAAAAGGGCCTTGGTGGAAGAGAACTTTTTTGGTTTTGGTATCCACACCGCGGTATTCCATCTTGCCCGGATTGCCGCTAGATGCAGCATCCACGGCTATGGAATTGTAATTGGGATCTCCAATTTTTAGGAGTTCTTGTTGCGAAAGTTCCGATTTACCCTTTGTAGTTCCTTTATAATCGGAATAGTTGCCATTGTAGGCTTTTTTGGCTTCGGCAAAGGTGGAAAAGGACTTGTATTCGGCGCTCTTGTATCCTTCTATTTGGGCCTTGCAATCCGCCCAGGATTCAAAAATCCCTGGGTGTTTGCCCTTCCAGACCACATAAAACTTTGCTTTTTTCGCCATCAGCCCAAAAGTTTTTCAATGACCTTGGGGAAATGTTCATATTCCAATTGGTGCACCTTTTCGGCTATACTGTTGGCATCATCGCTGGGTGTGACTTGGGTCTTGGCCTGAAAGATGATGGCACCTTCATCATAATGTTCGTTTACATAATGGATGGTGATGCCAGTTTCGGTCTCTCCGTTTTCCTTTACCGCTTGATGAACCCTTTCGCCATACATGCCCTTACCACCATATTTGGGAAGCAGTGCCGGGTGAATGTTGATGATCTGGTTTGGAAAGGCGGTAATCATATTTTCAGGAATTTTCCAAAGGAAACCGGCCAAAACGACCAAATCGGCAGATAAGCCTTGTAGCAGCTTTACAATTGTATCAGAATCCCTGAATGAAGTGCGGTTGAAATAAAATGCCGGTACCTGCAGCCTGTCGCATCGTTCCAAAACCCTTGCCTCCTTTTTATTGGTGAGCACCGCAGCCACTTGAATTTCGGGGTGTTCGTGAAAATAGGTGATGATGTTTTCTGCGTTGGAGCCACTGCCAGAGGCCAAGATGACAATTTGCTTCATCTGTTAGGATTTGATATGATTTTGGACTAACTTCAGGCGGCTAAAGTAAGGTACTGAACCTTAAGAAGTTTAATTTGGAACACATTTTATCGACAAATGATGTATTTAATCCAATATTTTATATTTTTGCCAACGATAAAATTTTTAAAACCACAATAATTATGTCAGACATTGCATCAAGAGTAAAGGCTATCATTGTTGATAAACTAGGTGTTGATGAAAATGAAGTTGTAGCAGAAGCTAGCTTTACCAACGATTTAGGGGCGGATTCCTTGGACACTGTTGAACTTATCATGGAGTTTGAGAAAGAATTTGATATCCAAATACCTGATGACCAAGCAGAAAATATTGCTACTGTTGGTCAAGCCATCAGCTATATTGAG
>JASBTS010000018.1 GCA_030148305.1 Allomuricauda sp.
ATATCTCGGTGTTCACATTTTTTGTGGAAACCTTCACATTGAACTGTCGCTCCAATTCGGCAAGAACATATTTGAGCGGGATACGCTCAAAGCTACTTTCGTTGTTCATCCAAGCGGGTACATCTCCTTGGGGCATTGGGGATTCCACAATTTCACCATTGATGGCCATAAAAGAGGTGCCTGCCGGAAGCTTGGTTTCCACTCCTTGGTAAGTAACGCTTACCAATCCTTCAAAGCAGGTGACTTCAAAAAAGTTCTGCCTGTTTTCCACATTGAACTGTGTTCCCAAAACGGCCACGGTACCCTGATCTGTTGAAACGGTGAATTTTTTTCCTTTGGAAACCTTAAAGAAGGCTTCCCCTTTGAGTTTAACGTCACGTTGCTTATCCCAATTCTTCTTGCTGTACGAAACTTGGGATTCTGCGTTCAAGAATATTTCGGAGGCATCCGGAAGGGTCACTTCGGAACGTTGGGCATATTCTGTAGTAATGGTTTCATTTAAGGTGTTCACGTAAAAATAGGAACCGGCGAGCAATATGGCGATTACTGCGGCCACCTTCAAGAAGTTTTTGAAAGGGTTCAAAGTAATGACCTTGGGTGCAGTGCCAATGCGCTGTTCCTTCAAATGGGCGAGGGCTTGGTCCACATCAAAGTCGGGGGCCTTTAAAGTACTAGTGACCTCCTTCAGCTTTTGGTACGAAGCATACTCGGCAGATGCTTTAAATGCTGCCAGCTCCGTATCCGAAAGCTCTCCGTTGAGCCACTTTGCCAAGTAATTTTCTTGCATGGTTTCTATGCTTTACCTTGTTATAACAATCAACTCCACAAAAACCCTACCTCTACTTTGTTGAAAATCAACATTTTTATAGAAACGGGGCGAAAAGGTGTTTCTGTTTGGTGTTAAATTGATATAACTAATTATAAATCAGTTATTTGATTTTTAAATTCCTTCTATATGCTCGCGAAGGCTTTTTAGCGCCAAATGCATCCTTTTTTCTATGGCTTTTACACTAACATCCTCCATTTCGGCAATTTCGGCGTATTTCTTTCCATCCACCCGGTTGAGCAAAAAGGTTGTCCGTTGATTTTCAGGTAAGGCGTTCAGGGCATCCTCCAATTTCTGTTTGTATTCCTTTTCCTCCATCAAAAATTCAGGCGATTCATGGGAGCGGTCATTGGTGGCATCTGCATATTTCATCCTGACCTTTTCCGCTTTGATCACGTTCAGGTAGAGGTTGTTCGCCACCGTATACACAAAAGATTTGGCTTTATCTGGACTCACCTTGGCGCAGTTCTCCCAAAGTTTCACAAAAGCTTCCTGCACGGCATCGTGTGCCTTCTCCTCGTTCCCGTACTTATAAAAGATATAATTGAAAACCGTTTTGGAATGGGTCTTGAAAACGGAACTGAAAATATGGTCTTCGCAGACGTTGCTCATTTGGCGAAAATTGTAAATCCAATCAAAGATATTTTAAAAAAAATTAAGATAAAGTAGGGTTTTTTTTAAGATGGTTGTTTCACTATCGAATTATAACCCCAAAATTCATTCGTTATGAAAAAGTTGATGAACAACGTTTTGCGCGCAGCACTAGTTGTACTTATTTTTAGTTTTGCTTCCTGCCAAGAAGAATTTGAAGTAGTTGGCGGGGGTACAGAGGAACAGCCCATTTCTGCAAGTTCCTCCACGGCCGTCCTTATTGAGGAAACCTGTTCCCATGACGGTTCTTTTGACAACATTGTGGATGGTGCCAGTTGTTTCGCCGTCCAATTTCCATATACCGTAGAGGTGAATGGAGTTGAGGTCACCATTGATTCCGAAATAGACCTTAAACAAATCGAGGAAATTTTTGATGAACTTGATACCGACGACGATATCTTAAATATCGCTTTCCCGATTACCATTACCTTGGCCGATTTCAGTGAGATTACGATCAATAATATCGATGAACTCCAGGCAATGGCCCGAGAATGTCTGGAAGGCGGGGAAGATGATGACATCGAATGTATCGATTTTGTTTATCCAATAACCCTCTTCACTTTTGATTTGAACAACCAACAGACCGGTCAGGTTCAAGTGGAAAGTGACAAAGGCATGCGTAGATTCTTTGCCGAATTGGGAGATAACGAACTGGTAAGCATCGACTTTCCGATTACCCTTAAAAAACATGATGGTACCGAGGTTGTAGTGGAAAACAACGCGGAATTGGCCGCAGCTTTGGAAATGGCCAAAAACGAATGTGATGAGGATGATGACAACGATTACAATGATGACGATTTTACCAAAGAAGAATTGGATGCCTATTTGGTGGCATGTCCATGGGAGGTTCGTCAGGTAATCAGGAACGAGGTGGACAACACCGAACAATATTTTGAGCATATCATGACCTTTACCGAAGATGGAAACGTGGTGATTGGAGGAAATGCCAGTGTTTCCTTGACCGGAACATGGACCACGACCACGACCGACAATGGCGTGTATTTGAGCCTCAATTTTGAGACTTTGGTGGACTTTAATATAGAAGGCCAGGTATATGAACTTGAAGAAGGTGTCATTAAATTGTACAAAGATGGTGGTAACCGAATCGTGCTTAAAAAACGTTGCGATGTCGACCCTATTGGAGAAACGGACCCAGACACCTTGAGGGCCATTTTGAACGAATGCCAATGGGTAATCAAAAAAGTCAAAAACCAAGGAGAGGAAGTTGAAAGACTTTTGGGTTATCAATTCGAGTTCTCCGCGGAAGGAACCGTAACCTTGAGCAACGGAGTGGATGTTAAGGAAGGTACTTGGGAATTGGGCTACAACAGTCAAATGCAATTGTCCCTAATGATCACGATGGGTGATGAGGCCGCTGTAAGTTTTGAGTGGCCGGTACGCGAGTTGACCCAAACCCGATTGAAGTTCGAAATCACCGATACCGACTATGAGATGATCCTATTGCGGGTGTGTGATGATAGTTCAGGTGACGGTGATGTGACCGAAATCAGGAACATTGCCATGGGCGGACCTTGGAATGTGGCCCTTTACAAAGAAGGTGAAGTGGATATGACCGCTTCCTACACCGGAATGGACTTTAATTTCAATGCCCTGTACCAAGTTGAGGTATCTGTTAATGCCGATCCTATTGCCAATGGGCTTTGGAGGGTGCTTCGCGACTCTGAGGACGGGTTGAAATTTTACATCAACTTTGATAGTGCCGATGAACTTGGGGACCTAACGGACGATTGGAAGATTGTTTCCATCACCTCCACAAGAATAGAACTCTCCGATGAGAGTGGTGATGGCACTATCGAGACCTTGGTATTCGAGAAACCTTAATTAAATAACCAATTACAACGAGAACACTATTTGCTATGAAAACCTCAGTATTAAAATTCGCATTCACTATGTTGATCACTTTTGCCAGTTGTAGCACTGACAATAACGATGAAGGGGCAACCGATAATTTGACCGCTTCCCAAATAACGGAGCTAAACGGAATTGCTTTAAGTGGCGACTGGGTCATCACCTACTTTTTCGACACCGATAAGGAAGAAACTTCAAATTTCAACGGTTATACCTTCACATTTAATGCTGATGGTACGCTGGTTGCATCCAATGGCACCACTGATGTCAACGGAACATGGTCCATTACGGATTCCAATTCCAGCGATGATGATAGTAATAAGGAAAGTGACGTAGATTTTAATATTTTATTTGCCTCACCTAATAATTTCGAGGATTTGTCAGATGATTGGGACATTGTTTCCTTCACCTCTACTCGAATAGAGCTTATTGATGTAAGTGGTGGTAACGGGGGTACGGATAAACTAGTATTTGAAATCGACTAGATAAATTTCCCCAATCTTTTTTTAAAAAAAGGACGGCTCTCCCCAAAGCCGTCCTTTTCTTTTTTTATTATTCTTAAATTTGTGCTTCCTTTTAAACAAAGAGAACCTATGTTCGACAATTTAAGCGAAAAACTGGATAAGGCACTCCACGTCCTCAAAGGGCATGGACAGATTACGGAGATCAATGTTGCGGAGACCCTCAAAGAGATTAGGAGGGCCCTGTTGGATGCTGACGTCAACTTTAAAATAGCCAAGGATTTTACCAATAGGGTAAAAGAAAAGGCCATGGGTCAAGATGTATTGACCACCCTTCAACCTGGACAATTGATGGTGAAGATCGTAAAGGACGAACTCACCGAGCTTATGGGCGGCGATGCAGAAGGAGTCAACCTTTCTGGTAATCCTTCCATCATTTTAATGTCCGGTCTACAAGGTTCCGGTAAAACCACTTTCTCCGGAAAGTTGGCCAATTTTCTCCAGAGTAAAAAGAGCAAGAAACCATTATTGGTAGCCTGCGACGTGTACCGTCCCGCAGCGATCGATCAGTTGCACATTGTTGGGGAACAAATAGGGGTAGAGGTATATTCCGATCGGGAGAACAACGATCCCGTGGCCATTGCCAAGGCAGGTATCGCCCACGCCAAGAGTTTGGGCTGCAATGTGGTCATTATCGATACCGCAGGTCGTTTGGCCGTGGATGAACAGATGATGGCCGAAATTGCCAACATTCATAAGGCGATCCAACCCCAAGAGACTCTGTTCGTGGTAGATGCCATGACGGGTCAGGATGCCGTCAACACGGCCAAGGCGTTCAATGATGTCCTGAATTTTGATGGGGTGATCCTTACCAAACTCGATGGTGATACCCGAGGTGGTGCCGCCATTTCTATCAAATCCGTGGTAAATAAACCGATCAAGTTTATAGGTACGGGCGAAAAAATGGAAGCCATCGACGTGTTCCACCCTTCCAGGATGGCCGATCGTATTTTGGGTATGGGTGACGTTGTTTCGTTGGTTGAACGTGCCCAGGAACAATTTGATGAAGAGCAGGCACGAAAAATCCAAAAGAAAATTGCCAAGAACAAGTTCGGTTTTGACGATTTCTTGAGCCAGATACAGCAGATCAAGCGCATGGGGAACATGAAGGACCTCATCGGCATGATCCCTGGAGCTGGGAAAGCCTTAAAAGGTTTGGATATAGATGATGACGCCTTCAAACACATTGAGGCCATTATCCATTCCATGACCCCTACCGAACGTTCAACTCCCTCTTTGCTCAACGCCAGTAGAAAAAAACGGATTGCTGCAGGTAGTGGAACTTCTATCCAAGAAGTGAACCAGTTGCTGAAACAGTTCGACCAAATGAGCAAGATGATGAAGATGATGCAAGGCGGAGGAGGCAAAAAAATGATGCAGATGATGCAGAATATGCGTTGATTTTCAGACATCAGACATCAGATAAGCTTGATCAAACCGGATAACCGAATAACCACAAACGCAAACTAAACCAATTGTCCATGGAAATCCTTGACGGAAAAAAGATATCGAACCAGATCAAAGAAGAAATAGCCGTTGAGGTGGCACAAATGAAGGAAAGAGGGGAGAAGGTTCCCCACTTGGCAGCCGTGCTTGTTGGTAACGATGGTGCCAGCCTTACCTACGTGGGCAGCAAGGTACGCTCTTGCAAGAAAATAGGGTTTGAGTCCACTTTGATACATCTACCAGAAGAAACATCCGAAGAAACGTTGTTGAAGCAAGTTCATGATTTGAACAACAACCCCGATATCGATGGCTATATTGTACAATTGCCCTTGCCCAAACATATTGATGAGGAAAAAGTTTTGATGGCTGTGGATCCCGACAAGGATGTGGATGGATTTCATCCCACCAATTTTGGAAAAATGGCGTTGGAAATGGAATCCTTTATTTCTGCTACTCCCTTTGGTATTATGGAACTGTTGGACCGCTACAATGTGGAAACCGAAGGCAAACACACCGTGGTGATCGGACGTAGTCATATCGTGGGCAGGCCTATCAGTATCTTGATGAGCCAAAAGGGAAAACCTGGCAATTCAACAGTTACCTTGACCCATAGCCGTACCAAGGACATTAAGGCATTGACACTTCAGGCGGATATTGTGGTTTCTGCACTGGGAGTTCCCCATTTCTTAAAGGCTGATATGGTAAAAGATGGGGTGGTCGTCATAGACGTGGGCATTACCCGTGTCGCAGATGACTCACATGAAAAAGGGTATTACATTACCGGTGATGTCGATTTTGAGAATGTGAGTAAAAAAGCATCCTACATCACGCCCGTTCCCGGAGGTGTCGGTCCCATGACAATTGCCATGCTTCTTAAAAATACATTGTTGGCGAGGGAGCGCCACAAGGCAAAATGATTTAGTTCGGCTGTTCCTGAACGGTATCCGCTACTGGAGCTGCTTGTTGCTCCTCATCTGGGTTAATGTAATCAAATTCAGTATCGCTCTCATCGTTGGTACAACTGGATACCGCCATGGATGAGAACACAATGGTGATCAAAAGTAGAATTGTTTTCATAGTCGTAGGATTTGGGATGGCCCTTGGGCCTGTTCTACGCACTTATAACGATTTGATCGCTAAATTCTTGTTTTTCTGAACAAATATTCGATAACTTACTTCCTTGTAAATCAAACTATATGGCCAAAACGGTGCGGAATCAGGTCGCTTGGGTGGTATTTGTGTTATTGGCCATCGGTATTGGCCTATATCCTTTGTTTTATCTGGTGACTTCTGGGGAATTTGGCCTGTTATTGGGTAAGGAAGAGGCCATTCGGACAAGCGAGGTATGGCGCATGGCATTTTACGGGCATATTATTTTTGGTGGACTGGCCTTATTGTCTGGCTGGTCACAATTCAGTAAAAAGCTGCGAACCAAAAAACTACAACTCCATAGAAATTTGGGCAAATTCTATGTGATTAGTGTTCTTGCAAGTGGACTATGTGGTATCTATTTGGGGATTTATGCCACAGGAGGCATCATACCATCGGTTGGATTCATCAGTTTGGGGGTTGTTTGGCTGTTCACCACGATAAGGGCCTTTGTGGCGGTAAGAAATAAAGATATGTCACTCCATCAAGGAATGATGATCTATAGCTACGCTGCATGTTTTGCCGCAGTGACCCTTCGTATTTGGCTACCCTTCCTCACCATTGTTTTTGGTGAATTCTTATTGGCTTACAAAATTGTGGCTTGGCTTTGTTGGGTGCCCAATATGGTTTTTGCCCATCTTTGGGTACGTAAAAAGGGACTTACCTTGGCCTGATCTATTTGGCGAACAACTGTCCCATATCCTTAAACGCCTTGAATTCCAGAGCATTTCCTGCGGGATCCAAAAAGAACATGGTGGCCTGCTCTCCCACTTCTCCCTTAAAACGGATGTACGGTTCAATAACGAATTCGATGCCTTTGTCTTCCAGTTTCTTGGAAAAGGATTGAAAAGTATCCCAAGGCAAAACCACACCATAGTGGGGAACAGGTACATTTTTTCCATCAACAGGGTTGGTATGTAACTCTTCTTCGGATTTGGGTTTGTAATGGATGACCAATTGGTGCCCAAAAAGATTGAAGTCTACCCAATGATCGGCAGATCTTCCTTCCTCGCATTCCAATACTTCTCGGTAAAAGGTCCTGCATTCATCCAAATTGTGCACGGGGATGGCCACATGAAAAGGGGTAACGTTTTGCATCTTCTATTTTTTCTGAAAATTAGGATAACTTTCTCAAGCTTCCAAAAATGAAATGATCTGATCGTTCACATCGTCTTGATGCATGGAATGCCCCAAGCCTTCCGTACTGATCAAAGTGCTGCCCTCCCAATTTTTGCTCACGGCTACCGAGGCATGATAGGGAGTTATCTGATCCCATTTGTCATGGAACAAAAGTCCTTTCTTGCTAATGGAGCGGGCAAATTTTGAAGTGGAGAATTCATTGATGCGAAAACCAAAACGATTCAAAACATAGGCATCAAGTTCCTTCATTACGCGATTGTTGAACTTGAGAATGTTCTGAAAATGCTGCATGATCTCGTGAAACTCCGAAGGGGACCCGATAGTGACCATTTTCTCCACCACTGGACTTGGGTTTTTATATTGGTTGTAGATGATGGTCATGCCACCTACCGAGTGCCCGATCAAATGTTTGGGGTTGTATTTTTTGACCATGTGGTTCACGGCTATTTCATACAGTGGCACATACAAATGTTTGCCCGTGGAATAGCCATGGGACGGAGCATCGAACGCAATGATGTTGAAATCGGCCTCCCGGAGTTTTTTGATAAGATTACGCCACCGAAACGTATTACTTTCCCAGCCATGTACCAACAAAACAGTTTCCTTGTTCCCAGGCCAATGGTAGGATTGTATCTTATGTTCCGCCACTTCCTCCACAGCCAATTTGGCTCCGTCCAAATAGTCCGCCTGTTGAGGGAGTACCTTACCTTTCCGAACGGTGCAAAATAAATGGAAAGCACTATCGGCCGCCTTCTTAGGGGCTACCAAGGTGTACACATTATAGTATTGGCCGTAGGCCAAGGGCATTATTTTAGTGAGCAGTTTTTTCATTAGGTTACTTTTTGTAACTTACTCTTGATTTGAAACTAAAATTACACATTCCTTTTTGAACAAGAAAGAGGTGACGAACTGAAAACTAGGTGTTTATATGGAAACTGTTACTGAAAATCAGAAAGTTAGAACCATAAAAAAA
>JASBTS010000234.1 GCA_030148305.1 Allomuricauda sp.
ATATCAAATGAGAACAAACATCAGAACAATTATCGGAATTGCATTTGCATCAGTATTGGTACTTACCGTATCCTGTAAGGGAAAAAATGCAGAAAACAATGAGCCTTCCACAGAGGAGACCATGGACCACGATATGGATCACAAGGATCATGACATGGACAGCATGGACCATAAAGACCACAATATGGGAGAAATGGGAACTGCGGACAAACAAGGTAAGGAGTACACCTCCAAATATGTTTGTCCCATGCATTGTGAAGGAAGCGGTAGTGATGCCGAAGGAAAATGTCCCGTTTGCGGAATGACCTATGTTATGAACGAGGATTATAAAATGGAAGATCAAGAACAGGACTAATTTTTTGGGATGAAGCATACCTATCACATACACGGAATGAGCTGCAATGGATGTAGAAACCATGTTGAGGAAACCCTTTCCAAAGTGAAGGGAGTTGAAGCGGTTGAGGTGAACTTGGAAAAGGCCGAGGCTGTGATTGAGATGGAGGAGCATATTCCCATTGAAAAATTTGAACAGGCACTTGAAAAAGATGGCGGCCGGTACAGTATTCACATGCCAGGCCAACATCATCATGAGCCCAAAAAGGAGAAAAAGCAACCTGCCCAAGGAGGTACCGGCACCTATTATTGCCCTATGCGCTGTGAGGGTGAAAAAACCTATGATAAACCTGGTGATTGTCCCGTCTGCGGAATGGATCTCGTAGAGGAGCAAAATCTGTCAAAGTCGTCTGGGGAAAAATGGACCTGTCCCATGCACCCCGAAGTGGTTAAGGACGAACCTGGTTCTTGCCCTATCTGTGGAATGGATTTGGTTCCTATGAAGCCAAAAGCAAGTGCAGAGGAAAAGACCTATAAAAAACTTTTGAAAAAGTTTTGGATTGCCGTTGGCTTCACCTTGCCCATCTTTTTGATTGCGATGAGCGACATGATTCCCAACAATCCATTGTATCAGGTGTTGTCTCCAAGGTATTGGAACTGGGTGCAATTTGCTCTTTCGTTGCCTGTGGTTTTTTATGCGACCTGGATGTTTTTTGAACGTGCCTACAGAAGCGTAAAGACCTGGAATCTGAACATGTTCACCCTGATCGGATTGGGGGCAGGGGTGGCATTTGTGTTCAGTGTACTGGGATTGTTGTTTCCTGATGTTTTCCCTGACCAATTCAAGGATGAATCCGGTGCGGTACATGTGTATTTTGAAGCCACCACGGTCATTCTCACCTTGGTGCTTTTGGGACAGTTGTTGGAAGCTAGGGCACACAGTAAAACCAATAACGCCGTAAAGGAATTGTTGAAACTGGCCCCCAACAAGGCCATCAAGGTGGTCGATGGAAAGGAAAAGGAAGTGTCTATCGATGACATTGAATTTGGGGATATCCTCAGAGTGAAACCAGGTGAAAAAATTCCGGTGGATGGCGTTATTACCGAAGGGGAAACATCCGTGGATGAATCCATGATTACCGGGGAACCTATCCCTGTGGAAAAAACGGTAGACGATAAGGTGAGCAGTGGGACCATCAACGGGAACCAATCCTTTTTGATGAAAGCCGAAAAAGTGGGGAGCGACACCCTACTTTCGCAAATCATCAATATGGTGAACGACGCCAGTCGCAGCAGGGCACCCATCCAAAATTTGGCAGATAGGGTGTCCGCCTATTTTGTACCTACAGTGGTGATCATTTCCATCCTCACCTTTGCGGTATGGGCCATTTTTGGACCAAAACCACCCTATGTGTTCGCCTTGATCAACGCCATTGCGGTGTTGATCATAGCTTGTCCATGTGCCCTAGGCTTGGCCACCCCAATGTCCGTAATGGTGGGAGTTGGCAAAGGTGCCCAAAATGGTGTGTTGATCAAAAATGCGGAGGCATTGGAGAAAATGGTGAAGGTGGATACGGTTATCGTGGACAAAACAGGGACTATAACCGAAGGGAAACCCACTTTTGATCATTTGGGAACTTTTGGCGATGCCTATTCTTCTGAACAACTTTTGCAATACTTGGTCTCGATCAATGCCAATAGCGAGCACCCCTTGGCCCAGGCAACCGTACAATTCGGGAAGGAAAACAATATTGAAATCTTAAAGACCGAAAATTTCAATGCCATATCCGGTATGGGTGTTGAAGGAAGGGTCAAGGATAAGGATGTCCACCTTGGCAACTTAAAGCTGATGGAAAAGGCACATGTTGATATTTCCAATTCCATGAAGGAAGAAGTGAAAAAATCGCAGGAGCAAGGCAAGACAGTCTCCTTCCTTGCCATTGATGGGGTATGCCAAGGGTATGTTTCCATTGGGGATAAAATCAAGGAAACCAGCGCAAAGGCCATAAAGGAGATACAGGACAAAGGCATTTCCGTGATCATGCTCACAGGCGACAATGCAAACACGGCCAAAGCGGTGGCCAAGGAACTTAACTTGAATGATTTCAAGGCAGAGGCCCTTCCAGAGGACAAGATGAAGGAAGTGGAACGCCTGCAATCTGAAGGAAAGGTAGTGGCCATGGCCGGGGATGGCATCAACGATGCGCCGGCACTTGCCAAGAGCGATTTGGGCATTGCCATGGGCACCGGTACCGATGTGGCCATTGAAAGTGCTATGATCACCTTGGTAAAAGGGGACCTTCATGGTATCGTAAAAGCCAGAAACCTGAGTGAGGCCGTTATGGGAAATATAAAACAAAACCTGTTCTTTGCCCTAGTGTACAATACTATCGGGGTGCCAGTGGCCGCAGGGGTACTCTATCCCATTTTTGGGATTTTGCTTTCGCCCATGATTGCAGCACTGGCCATGAGTTTCAGCTCTGTTTCGGTAATCACGAATGCTTTGAGGTTAAGGACAAAATCAATCGACTAATTCATAATGGTAAAACGTAGTACGGCAATCAAAATTCGTAAGGCCCACAGATATTTGGGGTTGTTTTTGGGCATTCAGTTCATTTTGTGGACCGCAAGTGGACTTTATTTCAGTTGGACGGATATCGATGAGATCCACGGTGACCATTTTCGAAATATGCACCACAAACCCATGGCATTTGATGGACTGATAGGACTCTCCCAAATTAATTTGCCATCCAAGATCAGTTCGGTGAGTTTAAAGGAAATAGATGGCAAACCCTATTATTGGATCAATAACGAATTTTTGGTCAATGCCAGAAGTGGCGAACTAAAGAAAGGCATCACCCAAGATGAGGCTTTAGCGGTGGCCAAGGTTAACATGGCGCATCACTTGAAAGTAAAGGATGTAACGTTGTTGACAGAAACGGACAAGCACCACGAATACCGTGAGAAAACATTGCCTGCCTATGTCATTTCTTATGATTCCCCCGAAAAGATCAAGGCCTATGTTTCCGTTTCCGATGGCTCGTTCCAGACCATCAGGCACCGCAACTGGCGATGGTTCGATTTTCTCTGGATGACCCACACTATGGATTACGAAGGAAGGGACGATATCAATAATATCGTTCTGCGCGCATTTTCCCTTTTGGGATTGATTACCGTGTTGAGTGGATTTTTGTTGTGGTTCACATCATCACCAACAGCACGGAAATGGGTACAACGCAAAAAATAATTGGCATGAAAAATAAAAATCTAGTTTATGTAGGGATAGCAGTGGTCGCAGGACTGTTCTTGGGATACCTCATTTTTGGAAATGGCTCCGAAACAAAATCGGAACCCGACCACGATCATGAAGCTGAAATGGTTTCGGGGCAGATGTGGACCTGTTCCATGCATCCCCAGATCATGCAGCCAGAACCAGGGAGTTGTCCTATCTGTGGTATGGATTTGATTCCAGCGGATTCCGCAGGGGAGGGTTTGACCCAAAATCAAATTAAAATGACGGACAATGCCGTGGCCTTGGCAGGAGTGGAAACGGTGGTAGTTGGTTCCGGGAGTACAGGTGAGGACCAAGTAAGACTGTCGGGAAAAGTAGCAATAAACCAAGAATCGGATGCGGTCCAATCGGCTTATTTTGATGGAAGAATTGAGCAATTGAACATCAATTTTGAAGGAGAGGAAGTACGAAAAGGACAAAAATTGGCCACCATCTATTCGCCACAATTGGTATCGGCACAACAGGAACTTTTGACCGCTTCAGGGATGAAATCCTCACAACCACAATTGTACACTGCTGTTCGCAATAAGCTTAAGTTGTGGAAATTGTCCGATTCGCAGATTGACCAAATTGAAGCTTCGGGAAAAGTAGTGGAAAATTTTCCGGTGTATGCCAATGTTTCTGGTGTGGTGTCCTCCATCATGGTAGAAGAAGGAGATTATGTTAAAACCGGCATGCCTTTGGTAAAAGTAGCCAATCTGAATTCGGTTTGGGCCATTTTTGATGCCTATGAAAGCCAATTGTCACTACTTAAAAAAGGACAGTCCATGGAAGTATCTACCGGTGCCTATCCCAACGAAAATTTTGGTGCGACCATATCTTTTGTGGATCCCCTTCTGAACAATGCCACAAGAACGGTAAAAGTCCGTGCCGAACTTGATAATAAAAAAGGACTTCTTAAACCAGGCATGTTTGTGCAGGGTAAGATTGATGTTGCAAATAAGGACGCCATGGAAATGCTGACCGTTCCGGAAAGTGCAGTGCTCTGGACAGGCAAACGTTCAGTAGTCTATGTTAAACCAAATCCAACCGAATCTGTCTTTGAACTCAGGGAGGTAGAACTCGGCAATTTGATGGAGGGTAATTATCAAGTCCATTCAGGGTTGAACTCCGGTGAAGAAGTGGTGGCGAAGGGTACTTTCACCGTGGATGCCGCTGCTCAGTTGCAAGGGAAAAAATCCATGATGAATCCTAAAGGTGAAATGAGCATGACCGGGCATGAAGGTCATGGAGCAATGGGAATGAAAATGGATTTTTCCAAAGCGGCTCAACAAACATTTGATGGGCTTTTGGATAATTATCTTCAATTGAAAGACGCCCTAGTGGCTTCTGATGAACAAAGAGTGAAGCAATTGGCAGAAACAGGGGCAAAGCAAGCAAAGGAATTGATTTCCAAAGAAATGGATGCCATGGGCCGTTCACATGTATCCCAGCTAGTAGGGCAATTCGATGCCATGGCCAAAAAACATACCATCGAGGAGCAACGCAACCAGTTCGTATCCCTCTCGGAAAACATGATCTTGGTGGGCAACCAGATCGGGTTAATGGACAAAAAACTGTACGTGCAACATTGTCCGATGGCCGGCGATAACAATGGGGCCAACTGGTTGAGCCTTGAAAAGGAAATACGAAATCCCTATTATGGCGATGCGATGCTCACTTGCGGAAGTATTGTCGCTACAATAAATTAAATTACCGAAATACAGATAGTTGTATTCATTTTTTAGAATTTTTGAAAAGATTTTAGTTAATATTTAGCCAACAAAAATTTTCGGATTCAAAACTGAAATACATTTACTATAGTTTTTAATTTATTGACTCATGAAACAAGCGAAGTCAACTGGAAAGTCATCTCCTGCAAAAGCTGTTAAACCGGCTGCTAAGAAGACTACCCAAGCTACTGGTAAGAAAAAGTAACTTGGTATTTGGGTCCACTGGTGGATCCCCTACTAAACAAAAAGAAAAACGCCCTGATGAAAATCAGGGCGTCCTATTTTTATAGCAATGCGTTGTGCATTACATCATTCCTGGCATACCGCCACCCATTGGAGGTCCCGCTGGGGAATCCTCTTTAATGTCGGTCAAGGCACACTCTGTGGTCAAGATCATACCAGCAACAGAAGCGGCATTTTCCAAAGCGATACGGGTCACTTTCTTAGGATCGATGATACCAGCCTCAAGCATGTCTACATACTTATCGGATTTAGCATCATAACCGAAGTCCTTTTTGCCTTCCAAAACTTTGGAAATTACAACAGAACCTTCTCCACCAGCGTTCTCTACGATGGTACGCAATGGAGCCTCAATGGCTTTTGCCACGATTTGTACACCTGTGGTTTCATCCAAAGAGTCAGTGGTCAATTTTTCCAAGACTTTTTTGGCCCTTACCAAAGCAACACCACCACCGGCAACAATACCTTCTTCAACAGCGGCACGGGTAGCGTGCAAAGCATCGTCCACACGGTCTTTTTTCTCCTTCATTTCCACTTCGGAAGCGGCACCAACATAAAGAACGGCAACACCACCGGCCAATTTGGCCAAACGCTCTTGCAATTTTTCCTTGTCGTAATCTGAAGTTGTAGTCTCGATCTGGGCTTTAATTTGGTTTACCCTTGCCTTAATATCAGAAGGTTTACCAGAACCGTTCACGATTGTGGTATTATCCTTATCGATGGTCACGGTTTCAGCAGTACCCAACATATCCAAAGAAGCATTTTCCAAAGAGAATCCTCTTTCTTCAGATATAACGGTACCACCGGTCAAAATAGCGATGTCTTCCAACATGGCCTTTCTTCTGTCACCAAAACCTGGAGCTTTTACAGCAGCGATTTTAAGTCCACCTCTCAATTTGTTCACTACCAAAGTGGCCAAAGCTTGACCTTCCACATCTTCAGCAACAATCAATAAAGGTCTTCCTGACTGAGCTACCGGCTCAAGGATCGGAAGGATCTCTTGAAGGTTGGAAATCTTCTTGTCAAAAAGAAGGATATAAGGGTGGTCTAGGTCTGCAACCATTTTATCAGTATCGGTCACAAAATAGGGAGAAAGATACCCACGATCGAACTGCATTCCTTCGACCACATCCACATAGGTATCGGTACCTTTGGCTTCCTCCACGGTGATGACGCCTTCTTTACCAACTTTGGTAAAAGCTGTGGCGATTAAATCACCTATGGTTTCATCGTTATTGGAAGAGATAGAGGCCACTTGCTTGATCTTATCGGAATCGTTGCCCACTTTTTTGGCCTGTTTTTCCAAATCGGCCACCAAGGCTTCAACAGCCTTGTCGATACCGCGTTTCAAATCCATTGGATTTGCACCGGCAGCAACGTTTTTAAGACCTTCTTTTACAATGGCCTGTGCCAATACGGTTGCGGTAGTGGTACCGTCACCGGCTTGGTCATTGGTTTTGGAAGCTACTTCCTTCACCATTTGTGCACCCATGTTCTCAAGGGCGTCTTCCAATTCAATTTCTTTTGCCACGGAAACACCATCCTTGGTTACTTGGGGTGCTCCGAAAGCCTTACTGATGATCACGTTTCTACCTTTTGGTCCCAAGGTTACTTTAACGGCCTCGGCCAATTTGTCAACGCCCCTTTTCAGGCCATCACGTGCATCTATGTCAAACTTAATATCTTTTGCCATGTCTTTTTAGTTGATTTTTTTGATTAAACAATTGCCAAAATATCACTCTCTCTCATCATCAAATAGTCGGTACCGTCCAGTTTGAGTTCGGTTCCGGCATATTTTCCATAAAGCACGGTATCACCGACCTTAACGGTCACCTTTTCATCCTTGGTACCAGGGCCAACGGCCACAACGGTTCCCTTTTGCGGTTTTTCCTTTGCATTGTCAGGAATAATGATACCGGAAGCAGTTTTGGTCTCGGCCTGTAGTGGCTCGATCAGTACCCTATCTGCCAATGGTTTGATATTAACTTTAGCCATATAATTAATTTTTAGGTATTTGATTTAAAAATTCTCGAATCTATTGGGCAGAAATTGTGCCAATGCACAAAAACTGACATTCTGTAGAACAAAAATGCCAGCT